>JBCCQM010000125.1:0-24545 GCA_039024335.1 Myxococcota bacterium | reverse complement strand
CGTGCTTGCGACACAACTCTGTCACCGGGATGCCGCCCTCGGCCTCGTTCAAGATGCCGATAATCTGCTCTTCGCTGTACTTCTTCCGTTTCACTGTCGTCTCCTTGGTTTACCCGAGACTTCAGTTCTCCGTGGTTCGAATTCGCGATCTCACGTCACTGGGGACGATGGAACGTCCGGCGCGGACGAAACCGGCGCGGAATCCCGGGATCCGTTCGGGGACATCGAGTCTCTCGTCCACTGCAACGCGGCGTCGACGGCATGTACCTACGTGCCGGCGCTGCTGGACAACGTGCTCGCCGAAGCGAGTCAGCTCGAGCAAGACGGCGCCCGGTTCCGCTTGGTCGTCCCAACCGACCCCGGGTACCCCGGCGTCATCCTCGAAGGCCTCGACCGGCACGAGGCGAGCACCGAGCTCGCCGAGAGCTTCGGCTTCCAGAACGGAGACATCGTTCGTGCCGTCGACGGGACCGTCATCGACGACCACGAAGTGCTGATGGACGTCCTCGAGAAGCTCGCCGCCGCAAGAGAAGCCACGCTCCTGTACATGGGAGGAACACAGACCCGTCAAGTCCGGATCGAGCCGCGCTAGCACGACGGGGAGGTTCAGCCCCAGACCAGCGTCGACAAGGCGAAGGCGTTGTTGCCGGCGTGAACGAGCATCGCGACCCACAGTCGACCGCTGCGTCGGTAGGCCTCGGCGAAGACGAAGCCCAGCCAGAGGTAGATGACGAAGCCGGCGAGGTTGGCGTGGATGGCAGCGAAGGCTGCGGCCGACAGGGCGAAGGCTTCGGGCACGTGGCCGCGCCCGGCGATGCGGCGGAACAGCAGGCCGCGGAACAGCAGCTCTTCGGCGCAGGGAGCCGCGAGCACGGCCGACACCGCGAGCATGACGAACGCGACCTGCCCCTCGCCGGACTTGAAGGACTCGACGAGCGCGACGATGCCGTCCTGCTCTTCGATCGGCGCGCCGACCAGGTCCATCAGCAGACCGAGCACGAAGCTGCCGCCGATCGCGGCGAGGGTGCCGACGACCGCCCACAGCACGGCGGTTCCGGTCGCGACCCGCGGGAACGGCGCATCCATGGGTGCGTCGGGATCCCCCGCGTCGAGGCGGCGGCTGAGCCAGCGGTAGGCCAGCACCGCGACGAGGGTGATCACGGGTCCAGCGGCCATCCCAACGCCGCGGGCGAGCGTGCCTTCGCTGGGAAGCAGCCCAAACGCGCTGAGAGCCGCGAAAATCAGGCTTCCGCCGAACAATCCGCCCAGCGCCAGCCCGACCTCGAGCAGGGCCCCCCGCAGCCGCGTCCACGTGCTCACGCAGCGCAGTGTGCGACTCCCGCTCGACGGGCGCAATGCGGGCTTGCAACGCGGGCCGAGTCGGATTAGTTTTCGCCCCCCAAAACACCAAACTTCGTGGAGTCGTGGCCGAGTGGCTGAAGGCACAGGTTTGCTAAATCTGCGGAGGGGAAACTCTACCGAGGGTTCGAATCCCTCCGACTCCGCACGAAACGGGCAGCTCCTGAAGCTGCCCGTTTTTTTTCGTCGAGGCGCTCAGGCGTCGCGGGTCAGGGCGACAACGAACTCGACGGCGATGAGCGCGAGGATCGCGATCTCGAGCGCTCGCGCGCGCCGGCCCTCCCAGACCTGCACGAGCAGGCCGAAGCTCAGCTCGATGCTCGCGAGCTGCTCGCGGAGGGCGTCGTGTCGCTCCGGCAGATCGAAGTGATCGAGGAGCACGTCGTAGAGGCGGTCCACCTTCGGGTCCGTCCAGGCGTCATCGGGACGCACCGAGGGTAGGAACCAGCGCGCGAGCTCGAGACGCTGCTGCGCGAGGGCACCCAAACCGCGGACGGTGCTCTTCATCGCGTCGGCCCGGCCCGTCCGCGCCAAGCCGGACGCCAACGCCCGACCCTTTCGCAGCCACGGCGTCGCGCGCCGCTCGTACCGCTCCAGGCCGACGGAGTGCGCGAACACGGCGACGAACGTGTCGAACAGCGCATCGTGTCCCCGAGGAAGCGACAGGCCGGCGTCATTCACTGCCGGTTCCAGGAGGTCTGCGTCGAGTGCAACGCGGTGGACGTCGCGTGTCCGTTCCAGCACGTCGCAGCCGCACGCGGTGGCGACGTGCTGGATGAAGTCGTCACCGGGCGAAGCGTGCTCGACCACGATGGCCCCGAACGCGAAGACATGAACCGTCACACCGTCGTGTCACAACACGACCCGGTCGACGCTCCCGTCGATGACCTCCGCGACGGATCGAGCACGGAGCCGCGCGAGGTCGATGCCCTCACCCAGCGCAAACCCGGTCAACGCGATCAACCCGTCCGGCGCCGCAGGCGTGCTGCGGCCGTCGAGGTACGGCCTCGGGCGCTCGAGACGAGGGACAGGTCGACAGAGGGGAATGGACGTCACGTCGAAGCTCCTCCTCAGCCAACGCGAGGCCGTGTCGGGCCGTTACGGTCGCCGACAACGGACGGCGGATGCAGGCGCCGCTCCCGAGGGGGAAGCCATCAGCGACGCGTCCGTTCCAAAACTTCGTAGCAACGCTGCGAGACCTCGTCGGCAGGGAAGATCGAAAACCCGCACCCCTCTGAATCGGCCTCATACCGAACCTCGCCAGCGAACCATCGGTCCACGCTCGTCACCCCCCTCTCCGTACGGGAGACTTCGATCTCGCAATCACTGACCTGTCGCGCGACCACCTCCGACTCCCCTTCACCCCACACCCAGTCGGCTCCCGTTCCTTCTCTCTCGATGAGCGACGCAGCAGAACTGCTCAGAGGGTCGGCGAGTACACGACCAAGGGGTTCCTCGTACAAGCAGTCGGTCCCCCTAACCTCCACGTCCCCTCTTACGACGTTCTCCTCTTCAAAAAACCTCAAAACGGCATGCTCGAAAAAAGCGCCGCACGTCGGGCCCGGACACTGGCTTCCCTGCTCATGCCACACACCCAGCAACCAGTCCGAGTCTGGAGCGACGGCGGGAGTACAGCCTGCAGCCATCTTGGCGAGAACGCCGAGAAGCGCCAACCTGAGTGTCGTTTTCGCCATCATCCGCCCCGGACCACCGTAGCCGTTCGAGCTCACGGAGCGAGGATACTAGCGAATGCAATCGACGTAGGCCACGCAACCTGGACCACGCTCGATGGTTCACGCTCCGAGGAACGTTTGGCCCGCCCGACTTCGCGCGAGATCCCGTGATGCTAGGTTCTCGGCGTGCGGGTCTGGGCGCCGTTGTTCGTGACGCTGTTGGGCTGTCGCCCCCCCCAATCGAGCCCGGCCGCTGCACCGAAGCCGGTTGAAGCAACGGAGCCGGTGCACAAGCAGCCAGAGCCCGTGGCCAAGACATACGAGACCGAGACCGAGACCAACACCGAAGCCACGCCCATCGTCGCCGAGCCTTTACCCACGGTCAGTGACGCCGAGTTCGACGCGTACGCACGTATGGTGAAAGAACGCGACGCGATGACGCTGGTCCCCAGCTCAATCATCGTGAAGACCGACGACTGCGCAAGGCTTCCCCCGCGGCCCGAGCCTCCGAAAGAGGACCCCCCACAGGACGTATTCACGTTCGACGAAGGCGGACACTGCTTCACCAGCTTCTACGTCGAGCCGTTCGCGAGCTACAACGACGAGCCGTACCTTCGCTGGGCACTAGGCGTATCGAAGCTCGCCAACGTCGAGAAGGTCTTTGTGTGCGAGTGGCTCGAGGACAAATACGGCGGCCACTACTACGAAGCCTATGCAGAGCTCACCAATGGCAACGTCACGAAAGCGGCGGCCTTCGACTCGGCCAAAGACACGGTGTGGCATCGAATCGAGTCCGACCGCGCCAGCCACGAACATATGTGGAAACACTGGCCTCTAAGCGAGGTTGCTCGTCAACTCGGCTACACCTCGCGTTCAGAGGTCGTGCTCCCACGCGCGAGCGTCCTCCAGGGTGGCCGCGTGTACCCCCCGGACACCGTCGGCTTCGAGAACACGCTCTTCGGCTACGTACCTGAGCGCGAACTCCAACAGCTCAAGGCCTGTGCGGCAGCCGCCGGCCGCAGCCCGGACGCATGGCTCGACGCACAAGCAAAGACCACGGGTGCAGATAGACTCGTCGAGCTTGGACGTCAGGTACGCGTGGCCGGTGAGCGACGCCTCGTCGAGCTTGCCCTCAGCGCGAAGGCCTATCAGATGCTGCAGCGAGCCGCATTTGACGCCGACACGTCCGTGAGCCACGTCGTGCAGCGATTGATCATCGCCAAGTGTCCGGTCCCGGAGCGCTGAACCACTGCATCGCCCGACTACGGCGCTGCGCTCACAGAGCCCACCGTCAGTGTTCGTCGCGGGGCGCGGGCCGGGTCTGCGCAGCGCGGTACTGCTCGGGAGTCGTCCCGGTCCAGCGCGAGAAGGCCCGGAAGAACGACGTAGGTTCCTCGAAGCCGAGCAGGTAGGCAATCTCGGTGAGGGAGACGTGGGTTTCACGGAGGTAGTGACAGGCGAGCCGGCGACGCGTGTCGCCGACCAGCGCCTTGAAGCGGGTGTCTTCATCCTGCAGGCGGCGCTGCAGGGTGCGGCTGCTGACGCCGAGGCGGCGCGCGACGTCCTCCATCGAGAACCGCCCGCTGGGCAAGCCCTCGAGCAGGACGGCCTGGGCGCGGCGGGTGAATGACGCCTCGTCCTCGAGGTCGGCAAGGCGCTTGCTCAGCTGCGGCTCGAAGATCTCCCACATCGCGGGGTTGGAGCTGAGGAACGGACGATGCGCCTCTTCGGGATCGAAACGCACGCACAGGTCGACGCCTCGCTTCACGCTCACGCCCAGGAACGCCTCGTACGGCTCGGGCACGGCCGGCAGCTCGGGCACGACGACCTCGGCGGGCTGCACGTGCGCGCGGGTGCCCAGGCGCGCCAGCTGGGTGATGAACATGGCCTCGACGACGTGCACGTGCGTGGGCAGGGGCACGTTGGCGGGCTCCCAGCGATAGGTGAGATGCAGGCCGTCGGCGGCGTCGTCGACCTCGAGCGAGACAGGGCCGAGCAGCGGCTTGAACCGGGAGAACCGGGCAGCGGCGGTCGCAAGGTCGGGGCTGCACAGCGCAGCGAACAGCGGCGCCGAGAACCACTCGGCGCTGAGACTCTCGGTGAGCCGAACCCAGAACCCGGGGTCCGGCACGCTGGCGTCGATCGCTTCGTGCAGCCGCAGGAAGTCATCCGCGTCGACCCGGACGTCTCCACCATTGAGCAGGTCCTCGGGCAGCCGCGCCCGCCGAAGCACGTCGACCGCGTCTACGCCGACCTGGGCGAGGATGGCCTTCCACCCCGGCCCGACCGCGAAGCTCCCCTTGCCCGACGCGCTCACCGACTCCACCTCGAACGAGCGTAGACCCAGCGCACGACGTCGGCACGCGATTGTGACGTGACCTGCAAAGCGGGCTCAGCTGAGGTGTTCGGCGAGCGCTTCGAAGCGTCGCGTCAGGATGCGCTGGCTCAGCGGCGCAGTCGGGGCCATGAGCTCAGACCCGTGGTAGGCACCGGGCAGCACGTGAAGCTCGGTCGGAACGCCCGCCGCGAGCAGCTTGTTGGCGAAGGCGATGTCCTCGTCCCGGAACGCGTCTTCGGTGCCCACGTCGATGAACGTCGGCGGAAAGCCGGTCACGTCCTCGCGTCGCGCGGGCGCGGCGTAGTGGTCGGCCTCGGCCCCGCCGAGATAGGCCTGCCACGCCTCGAGGTTTGCGTGGCGGTCCCACACGCCCACCCCGGTGACTTGGTGGCTCGACGGCGTCTCGTTGCGATCGTCGAGCATGGGGTACAGCGCCATGACGAAGCGGATCTTCGGACCCTTGCGGTCCAGCGCCACCAGGGTGGTCGCCACGGTGAGACCACCGCCCGCGCTCGGTCCGTAGATGGCAATGCGGTCGTCGTCGACGCCGAGCGACTCCGCCTGGGCCGCGAGCCACTGAAGCGACGCGTAGCAGTCCTCGACTGGGGCGGGGTGGGGATGCTCGGGCGCCAAGCGGTAGTCGACGTTGACCACGACGGCGCCCAGCTGCGCACACAAGACCTTGCACTCGTAGTCCCCAGACTCGAGGCCGCCCACGACCATGCCGCCGCCGTGAATGTAGAGCACGCCAGGGCGCGCGCCGTCGGCCGCCGCCGGGCGGTAGATGCGAACAGGAATCTCCGGTGCCCCCTCGGGCCCAGCGATGGTCCGGTCCTCGGTCTGCACGCCTTCGGGCGCAGGCATGGCGGCGGCCGCCTGCTGGAGCATCGCGGTGAGCGTCTCGCGACGCTGCGGAATGGGCAGCGCTTGAAGCCCACCGGGCAGCGCAGCCAGGAACTGCTCCAGGGCGGGTCGGGATGCGGGGTCGATACGGGCGTGCGGGTCGGCGTGGGTCATCGTGAAGTCCTCGCCTCCGAACGTAGGTGCCGGCTCGCGACCTGCCATTCGTCCAACACGCCGTTGTGTTAGCCCGACACGCCAAGTTTCAAGGAGCCGTGGCGCCGTCTGGCGCGAGCCAGCGACGGAGCACCGAGGGCAGCCGCCGCACGAGCCACGGCGTGACGACCAACCCCAGCGCAACGCCGACCGCGTCCGCGACCGCATCGCCCACTTCGGGTGAGCGCGGATACGGCAGGTAGCCCTGCCCGACTTCGGTGACGACGGCGAAGACCAGTCCGAGCGCGGCAGCCCACGGCTTGCGGCCGAACGCGCACCACCACGCGCCCGCCAGGCCCGCGAAGCCGAGCAGGTGCGAGACCTTGTCCTCGTTGGGAAACAGCGGGGCACGCGTGGGCGGTGGGCCCCACACGGCGACGAGCAGCACGGTGGTGTACGCGAGCGCGAGGGCCCAGCGAAGCGCGTGCTCAGCCTTGCGACTCGGCGGACGCCCAGAACGAGATGAGCTCGTTGTTGTCGACGATCCGTGAGTGGTGGTGTCCCCAGACATCGCTGACGTAGATCGTGGAGCCGCGGTCGAGCTTGCGCGTGAGGTAGATGGCGAAGTACTCGGCGTCGCCTTCGTCGACGACCTTGCCGATGCGGTCGAGCGGCTTCTTGGTCACCGGGCACAGCAGCTCGCACTTGGCTCCGGCCGCGACGCCGTCGAGCCCTTGCTTGCGACGGTCGCCGTGAATCGGGCTCAGATGCACCTGCTCTTCGCGTCCGTCGACGCGGACCAGCAGCGTGAGCGCCGGGAAGCCGTCGAAGGTCACGTCGGAGACGCCGACGAGGTTCTCGCCCGACGGACCAAACGCTTGCGAGACCACGATCGTGACGTCGTCCTCGAACTTGACCGCGTCGGCGCTGGCGCCTTCGGGTTTCTTGCCGGTGACTTCGAGGTTCTCAACGTCGATGTTGTCGTGTTCCATGGTTCGTACCCGCCAATGACGACCGGACCATGAACCGCGCCCGCGCGCAAGGGAGGCGTGCGAAACGGTCCGGCGGGGGCCGCCAGGCGTCCCACGGTGAAGCCTCTCGATCGCGCATGCGTCGTACCGCTACGGGATGTCGAGTTGCGCGGACGCGACGAGGCACACCGGTTCACAGTCGGGACCCGCGGGCGCGAACTCGTCGTACGCAGGCGCGAACTCATCGAAGACGATCTCCGACCCACCCCGCGTGACCGACACCGTCACGCGCTCGGGTGCGCCAGGCCCGACCCGAACGGCAACGCTGTGCGGCGCGATGATCAGGTTGGGTTCGACGCCGCAGTCGTCGTCGAGCAGGCACGGCGCATCGGCGCCACACAGCTCGGTGCCGCCGACCGAAAAGCCGCAGCTGTCGACGACGCCATCGGCCACGGTCGATACGCCGTAGGACCCCGGCGTGAACGTGCCGTTGGCCGCGAGCACGATCCGCAGCCCGCTCTCGCACGACGCGTCACCGCACCCGGTCGTGTAGCCAAGCCCGGCATCGTCGACGGGCGGCCGCGCAGAACCGCAGGCGATCGCGACCAGCGCCAGGACCCACGCGCAACGCATCCGCTACAGCGTGCGCGCCGAGCCGCCCGCGCTGCAACCCGGCAGGGCTAGACGTTCGTTGTTCGCCTCGCGCGGAATCGGCGCAAGGGGTCGGGGGATGTGCTCCAACTTCGTAGCCCAGCTCACCGCGCGCGCAGACCGGCGGAATTGTGCGGGCGCCGTGCAACGAACCGCCGCTGCCCGGCACATAGACTCTGGTGGGACTGAAGGAGCGGGGACGCAGCGTGTTGGCCGGACTTTGGGTGCTCGGCGGTCTGGCGACCGTGGGCAGCGATGCAGCCGCGGCAGACGCGCTCGCCGACCGCCCCGCGAGCTGGGACATGAGCCAGGCGCAGCTGGAAGCGGCCGGCTTGGGCCAAAGTCGCGGCAACCCCATCCCCACGCCTGAGGACGCGCCGCGGCTCAACGCCAACGGCGAGCAAATGAACGGCAGCGCGCCGGTGGTGTTCGTGAACTTCGACGGCGCCATGCTTCAAGCGGGCAGCGACGACGCGACCCAGAACCGCACCGACATCAACGGCATCCCGCTGAACTTTCCCGCGTATGGCGAGGGCGCCAAGCGACAGGCGGTCATGGACGCCGTGCGCGAGGACTGGTCGTCGTTCAACGTGATCATCGTCGAGGAGCGACCGGCCGCGGGCCCCTACACGATGAACATGACGGGGCCGACCCAGCCGTTCGGCTCCGGCGTCCTGGGGGTCGCGCTGCTCGACTGCAACAACGCCTCGACCGCGAGCAACGTCACCTACGCATTCCACGGCGCGAACGACAACTACTCCGCGTCGACCCAGGCCACGACGGTGAGCCAAGAGGTCGCGCACTCGTACGGGCTCGAGCACGTCAACAACCCCGCGGACATCATGAACCCGCAGAACGCGGGCGGAAACCCAGCGTTCGTGGACCAATGCACGAACGTCGTCCCGGCGCCCAACATCGGCATCATCTGTGGTGAGCAGCACGCAGCCGAGTGTGGTTCGACGACCCAGCAAAACGGCTACGCCGAGCTGATGACCCTGTTCGGGCCCGCGGTCGCCGACACCGTGAATCCCACGGTCACCATCACCGCGCCCAACGACGGCACCACGTTCCCGGCCCCGGCAACGTTCACGATCGACGTCGACGCCAGCGATGACGTCGCGCTCGCATCGCTCGAACTCTTCGTCGACGGCGCCTCAGCCCAGGTCGACGAGTCCGCGCCGTGGGGTTTCGACGCGGAAAACGTCGAGGCCGGCACGTACGAGTTCTACGTGGTCGCCACCGACACCGCGGGCAACGAGGGCTTCAGCGAGACCGTCACCGTGGTCGTGGGCGGCGACAGCGGAGGCACGCCGGACCCCACCGACGGCGGCAGCGATGGGGGCGGAGACGGCGGCGGTGACGACGGTGGCGGAGGCGACGACGGCGGATTCGGAACCGACGATGGCGGTGATGATGGGGGTGACGACGGCTCGTCGAGCCCGGGCCCCACACCCGACGACGGCGCACTGCCGCCGGGCTTCGGCGGCAGCTACGAAGAGCCCCAGTCGTGCGCATGCACCAGTGGCGGTGGCGAGTCTGCCCCGTTCTGGACGCTCGCGCTGTTCGGCGTTGGGGCAATCCGTCGGCGGCGGGCCTGAACACCTGCGAACGCCGCGATAGCCCGCCCGCTTGGGCGCACCGCAGCGGTGCTGGTACGCTCGCCGGGCATGGATCACGACGGGGAGCTGCTGCTGCGCTGGGGCGACGGCGACGAGAAGGCCGGGCAACAGCTCTACGACCGGCACTTCCCGCGCGTATATCGGTTCTTCCGCACGAAAGTGACCGACGGGGTCGACGACCTCGTGCAGGCCACCTTCCTTGCGTGCCTCGAGGCTCGGGAGCGATACCGCGGTGAGGGCAAGTTCAGCACCTTCATCTACGGCGTCGCCCGCAACCAGTTGCTCGCCCACTTCCGCAAGCGAAAGTCACGGGGGCGCATGTCGGGGCCGCTTCAGCACAGCGTGGCAGACATGGGCCCCTCGCCCAGCACCATGCTCGGACGCGACGCCGAGGAGCGACGGCTCTACGAGTCGATCTGCCGGCTGCCGATCGACCTGCAAATTTCGCTCGAGCTCTTCTACTGGGAAGATGTGCCCAGCCGCGAGATCGCAGCCATTCTCGACGTGCCCGAGTCGACGGTTCGCTCGCGCCTGCGTCGCGCCCGGCTGCAGCTGCGCAAGGCGCTGGACCTGCCCGACGAAGCGCTGCCGCCGGAGTCCACCGCCACGGATGCGCAGGAGTTCGACAAGTCGGAGTGGATCCAGCGGATCCGCACCTCGGCGCTGGAAGGCCGCACCGGCAGCAACGACGCGTAGCGCGTCTTGGTACGATGGCGTGCGGGCTCCGGGCCCGCTGCGTGATGCGTCGCGTCCTCTACATTGCAGCCTTGGCGACGACCGCGGCAGCGGCCGGCTGCTTCGGAGAAGACGGACCGAACGCGGTGCCCTCGAGCACGGTGGGTGGCCCGTCTGACGCCTCGATGTCGGGCGAGCCCGACAGCGGCTCGACCACGGATGTCGACTCGATCTCCGCGACGCTCCCCGCGTCCAGCCGAACCACCAGCGGAACGACGGAGCGCGAGGATGACTCGACCACCACCGGCGCGTGTACGTCCGAAGGCTGCCCCTGCGACCCGGATGCGCGGCCGTCTGCGTGCGACGAAGGCCTGTACTGCGACGTCGACACGTGCGCCCTCGTGGTGTGCGGGGACGGGCGCGCGCAGGGCGACGAGCAGTGCGATGACGGCAACGACGAAAGCGGCGACGGCTGCGACAACGACTGCACGTTCACCGAGATCCAAATCGACGTCTCCTACCGCACCACGTGCGCGCTGATCGAAGGGGGACGCGTTCGATGCTGGGGCAACAACGACAACGGCGAGGCCGGCTACGGCAACACCGAGGACATCGGTGATGACGAGTTTCCGTACGAAGTGGGCGACGTACAGCTTCCGCTCCCCGTCATCCAGCTTCAGTCGGGCGACGAGCACGTGTGCGGGCGCCTCGACTCGCGGTCGCACGTCTTGTGTTGGGGCCGTGGCGCCGACGGCGTGCTCGGCTACGGCAACCCGAACAACCTCGGCGACGACGAGTTCCTCGGTGACCTCACCCCCGTCAACGTCGGCGCCGCGGTGTCCTTCGTGACGACCGGTGGCACCCACACCTGCGTCACCACCAGCGCTGGCCAGGTCAAGTGCTGGGGCAGCGTCACCTACGGACAGCTGGGCTACGGCGGCCAACCGAACGAGGACGTCGGCGATGACGAAGTGCCGGCGGTGGTGGGCAACGTTCAAGTCGGCGCGGCGATCGTCGACCTCTCGGGTGGCATCGGACAAACCTGCGTCATCACGTCGAACGGCGCGGTGAAGTGCTGGGGCCTGGGTGCGAGCGGCCAGCTCGGCTACGGCAACGCCCTCGACGTCGGCACCGACGAAACGCCCGCCGACGTCGAAGCCCTTGCGTTCCCCGAAGACGCGCGGGCCATCTCGGCCGGCTTCGACCATACGTGCGCGTTGTTCGAAGGCGGCATCGTGCGCTGCTGGGGCGCAGCGTACCGGGGTCAGCTCGGGTCCGGCAGCACCGAGCCGTTCGGCGACGTCGAACCCGCCACCAGCGGCAGCCCGCTCGAGCTTCCCCTCGACGGAGAGGTCGTCGCGATCGCGGCCGGCGACGACCACAACTGCGCCCTCGACGACACCGGCGCGCTGGTCTGCTGGGGCGACAACATGAACGGGCAGCTCGGCATCGGAAGCACCGAGACGATCGGCGACGACGAGCCGGCGTCTGCCTCCATGCCCGTCGTTTTCGATCGACCGATCCGGCAGTTCGACGCCGGTGGAGCCCACACGTGCGCAGTGCTCGACGACTACCGCGTGTACTGCTGGGGATGGAACGGCGATGGCCAGCTCGGGCTCGGTCACAAAGACCCCGTCGGGGACGATGAGCTGCCCAGCGACGTCGCCGCCGTTAATGTACTGGGCCCCAGCCGGTGACGCCGTGACGAAGGAGACCCCCCGCGACGATCTACAGCCGATCATCGGCCGCTACCGGGTGGCCGATGCCGACGCCGACGCCGAACTCGCACGTAACTCGGTTCGCGCGCGCCTGTTCGGCGGCAAGAAAAAGAAGACGCGGCTGGGCAAGTACGTGCTCGGCAAGCTGGTCGGGGTGGGCGGCATGGGGCGCGTCTACGTGGCCCACGACCGCGAACTCGACCGCAAGGTCGCGCTGAAACTGCTCAAGGGCTCGCAGTGGACCGGAGCCGGCGGGGAAGAGGGCCGGCTATGGCGAGAGGCTCGCACGCTTGCGCAGATCAGCCATCGCAACGTCGTCTCCGTCTACGAGGTTGGCGAGGCCGAGATGGGCGTATTCGTGGCGATGGAATTCATCGACGGCCGCACCCTGCGGCGATGGGTCAACGACGAGGACCCCAGCCCGCAGATGCTGCTACAGGTGCTTCGCGACGCGGGGACCGGACTCGCTGCGGCCCATGCCGCCGGCATCGTTCACCGCGACTTCAAGCCGGACAACGTGCTGATCGGGAACGACGGGCGCGTGTGCGTGGTGGACTTCGGCATCGCCCACGACGTCTCCAGCCTGCCCGACGTGAAGTTCGCCCGAGAGGACTTCATGACCACGACCGGGCGCGAAGCGCTGCTCACCTCGGGACCCGCAGGCACGCCCGCGTACATGGCCCCCGAGCGGCTCGATGGGCGTAATGCCGACGTCGCCGGCGACATCTACAGCTTCTGCGTGAGCACCTGGGAGGCGCTCACCGGCTACCTGCCCGATCCCTACACCGATGCGCCACCACCCGACCCACGCCGCGTCGTCCCGCGTGGGCTTCGCGCGGCGCTCGAGCGCGGGCTCAGTCACGATCCGGCGGTCCGTCAGCCCACGATGCGCAAGCTGCTCGACGCGTTCGATGGTCAGCTCCACCGCAAGAGTCGACGGAAGCTGTGGCTCACTGGTGGCGGCGTCCTGCTCGCGGGCGTGGCGGCGGGGGCTTTGCTGCGCACGCCAACGCAAGAACTCCCTTCCTCCGAGACGCAGGAGGACGTGCTTGCCGCGACGCCGCCGGTCGTGTTGCCATCGAGATCCCTCGCGCAGCGTGTCACCGTCGCCGAAGACTTGACCGCGTCGGCGCCTCCCTTCGCGGGCTCGCTCCGGCTTCGCATTCCCGACACCGCGCTCGTCACCGCGCCCAACGACCCCACCGCGCTCGCTCCCGCATGGGCCCCCACCCTCTCCGGACACGACCTCGATGCGCGCCTGAAGGGCGGCGCGGCCGAGCCGGTGCTGGTCGGTCAGGGGATCGCTCCCTTCGACGGCGTGGCGGTCGACGACCCTGCGGCTTATGTCGCGCATGCGCGGCTCTTGAACGCGATCGCGGCTCGGTACGGGGGCAGCAGCGCATCGCCGATCTCCAGCCTCGCGCACGGGCGCGCGACCATCGAGCGACCGTCCCCACCGGCGTTCGCGGCCATGGCCAGCGCGGCCTACGACGGCCACCGCGGCGCACTGGGCGTCGGCGTGGGCGTGAAGGCGGCCGACGCCGGCCTTCCGGTGGTCCTCGAAGGATTCGGCGGGCGCATGCATCGGCCGTCACGGTGGCCGAACACGACGGTCGACTACCTCGCCGGCGTGCTGATGTGGTCACGGACTCATCGCGACGGTTCCTTTCCCGGCGACGTGATCGGCGTCCACGTTCAGCCGCGAGACCCGCAGCGCGGGGCGGCGTTCTCCCCCGAAGACGCCGACCTCGCCGGCGCGATCGGCCACGTCGCCCGATGGCGCGACGCGAACCTTCCCGACCGCGAGCTCTGGGTGTCCACGTTCGGCTACGACACCCACCCCGAGTCGACGCAGCGCGTTTGGAGTGACGACGCTGGGTCCTCGCTGGGCAGGCTTCACGCGGCATGGACCGTCCGTGCAACGCTCCTTTTGTTGGCCGGCGGTGCGGACCGCGTTCACCTCGCACGACACGTGGATGCGGCCTCCACCTCCGAGCCGGGCGACACGAGCGGCCTGCGTGGCCCCCTGCCCGACGCCGACGCGAAACCGGCGCTGCGGGTGATGAGCACGCTGCTCGACCTCGTTGGCGATCATCGCGTCGACGGCATGCTCGACGGCATGCCCGAGCACGTGTGGGCGATTCAGCTCTCCGGACCGGAGCGGACGCAGGCCGTGGTGGCCTGGCTCGATACTCATGACGGCGCGCGTCGTGACGGCGTTTCCCTCCCCTTCACGCCCATGCAGGTGACCATCACGCCGCTCGACGGCGTGTCGCGCTCGGAAACTCCTCAGGGCGCGCTCGTGCTCGACGTCACCGAGATGCCGGTCGTTGCCGTGTGGCAGCGCGACGCTGCGGTACCCTGAGGTCGTGGCTGGCCGGACGCACACCTACTGTCGGATCTGCGAAGCGGCCTGCGGCCTCCAGGCCAAGCGCGACGAACACGGCGCCCTCGTCGGCCTGCGACCCGACCGCAGCCACCCAAACAGTCGCGGCTTCGCGTGCGCCAAGGGCACCCGCTTCCTCGAGGTCGCTCAACACCCCGACAGGCTGCTCGCCCCGCTCGTCGACGGCGCCCCTGCACCTTGGGACGTCGCGCTCGACCTCGTCGGTGACGGCCTGCGCCGGGTGATCGACGCGCATGGTCCTCACGCGGTCGGGATCTACTTCGGCAACCCCATGGCGTTCAATGCCCTGGGCGTTGCGTCGATCATTCGCTTCGTCGAACAGCTCGGCACGCGCAACGTCTTCTTCTCGGGCAGCCAGGACTGCAACAACAAGTTCGCCGCGGGCCGTATCGTGCATGGCAGCCCTTTCGTGCATCCGGTCCCCGACTACGAGCACACCGACTTTGCGCTGGTGTTCGGCTCGAATCCGTACGTGAGCCAGTCCAGCTTCGTCCACCTGCAAGGGGGCAGCGTCGGGGCGTTCGATGGGATCAAGAAGCGCGGCGGGCAGGTCGTCTTCGTCGACCCGCGTCGCACCGAGAGCGCCAAGCGCTGGGGCCGTCACGTCCCGATCCGCCCGGGCGCCGACGCGTGGCTCCTTTTGGGATTGCTCGGACGTCTCGACCCGCCGAGTGAGAGGCGCGACCGCGTCGAAGGCTTCGATGCGCTGCACCGCTCCGCGAAGTCGATCGACCTGCAGACGTGCAGCGATCACACCGGCATCCCCCGCGCCGACATCGAAGCGCTCGCCGACGAACTCTCGGCCGCTCGCTCGGCGGCCCTGCACATGAGCGTCGGCGTGAACATGGGGGGCTTCGGCACCCTCGCGTACGTCTTGATGCAGGCCATCGCGTACGCGACGGGCAACCTCGACGCGCGCGGAGGCTCGCTGTTCGTCGCAGGAACCGATCCGATCAGCTGGATCGCGCGCCGGGTGGGACTCACCGCCGAAGCGCACAGCCGCGTGGGGGGCTTCCGCTCCACCGTGCGCTCGCTCCCTGCGGGCATCATGGCGGACGAGATCCTCACCGACGGCCCCGAGCGCGTCCGCGCGCTGCTCGTGCTCGCCGGCGATCCGGTGCGGTCGATCCCTGGCGGAACGCGCATCGAGCAGGCGCTGAAGTCCCTCGACCTGCTCGCCTGCGTCGACATGTTCGAGAGCCGCACGGCGAAGCATGCCGACGTGCTCATGCCTGGCAGCAGCTGGCTTGAGCGCTGGGACGTCGCCCTGCCTTCGGTCCCCTTTCAGACCGGCTCCCTCACGCAGCTCACCGGCCCGATGATGCCGCTGCCCGGTGACGCGCGGCATGAGGCGAACATCCTCGCTGGACTCGCGAAGCGCTTGGGCCTGGGCGGTTCGTTCTGGAGCGTGATGCGCCGCGACCCGGGCCGGTGGCTGCCAGCCCCCACGTACGGAATCCGCGGCCTGCCCCCGCGGCCCGGCCGCTACCTTCGACGCAACCGCGTGCGCATGTGGAGCATCGAGATCGCGGCAGAGCTCGACCGCCTCGCCCAGTGCCCTGTTCCGAGCAACGAGGGACTCCGTCTGCTCAGTCGGCGTCGACGACTCGGGCATAACAGCTGGCTGCACGGTGGCCGTCGCGATGGTCGCGCCGAGGCGGCGGCGTGGATGCACCCCGACGATCTGCGCGCGCGCGACCTCGCCGACGGCGACACGATCGAGGTCCGCACCGAGGTGGGCGCGCTCGCCATACCGGTCGCGGCCCACGACGACGTCATGCCGGGGACCGTCGTCGTCCCACACGGGCTGCATGGGCTGAGCCTCAACGACATCTTGCCCAGCGGTCCGCAGCACATCGAGCGGATCAGCGGCCAACACGTGATGACCGGCGTTCGCGTCGACGTACGCGCGGTCGGCTGATTCTCGGGAAGAACCGAGGCCGTCGCTTGGTACCATCAGCCCATGTCGGTGACGCCGCGATACTGCCCCGGATGTGGGGGGACCAACCCAGACGTCACCGCGACCCACTGCCGCTACTGCCAGCGCGCCCTGGCCCCGGTCGGTGCCCCCGACCCTCGCAACGCCGTGCGCTGCGGCGCGTGCCTGAGCCACGTCGTCGAGGCGCCGTACTGCTCGGCCTGCGGCGTGTCGATGCACCAGCACCCGCCTGCAACGTCCACGGTGCGATGCCCCGGCTGCAACGCCGAGGCCCCGATGGCGCTGTGGTCCCTGGCGCCCAGCCCGTACCGCCCCGACGGTCTTCCCATTCACGGCTGCCAGTCGTGCGGCGGCGTCTGGATCGATCGCCCCACGCTCGAGGCCATCCTCGCCTCGGCTGCGCGTGCGGCCCCGTCCGCCGGTCACGGCACGGGTGCCGCGGGCGTACGACGACGGACGATGGCCCCCGGCACCGTCATGGGCAAGGTCGTCTACCGCAAGTGCCCAGCCTGCAATCACTCGATGCTGCGCAAGAACTTCGCCAAGATTTCGGGCGTGCTCGTCGACGTCTGCGGCAAGCACGGGACCTACTTCGACGCGGGCGAGCTCGAAGCCGTCCTGGACTTCGTGCGCAGCGGCGGGCTTGCACTCTCGGAGCGACAGAGCGCGGCCGACCAGGCACGCGAAGCGCGTCAGCGCGCCGCGGTCGTGCCCCCGGCGAAGAACGTGGGCATGGGCCCCGCCTGGCTCGAAGGCGGCTACCGAGACGACTCTTCGGACGCGTTCTTCCGCTGGGCGGGCAGCTGGATCCGCAACATGTTCAGAACCTGAGTACCGGCCCGGCCGCGAACTCGAGCTCGTAGATCCAGTGTTCGGGCTCGCGAAGCGCCGCGTAATCCACCTCGGCCGAGGCCCCCCAGCGACGGCCCGCCCACACGTACATGCCTGCGGACGCGATCAAGCCCGGAGCGACGAAGGACTCCTCGCCGACGCCGAACGCAACGATGCCGCCCAGCCCCACGAACGGATCGAAGCGGTGGCTGAGGTGAAACGGCTTCTTGAACACGATATCGAGCGGAAGCACGGGGCCCGACTCGGTGAACATCGTGTTGAAGCTGACCTCCAGCTCGAACCAGCGCGGCACGAGGGTGCGTTCGTAGGCGACTCCAAAGCCGCCCTCGGGCTTCGCGTCTCGGCCCGCCCCCTGCTCGAACGCCGCGACCCCGATCGCGCGGATGCCGACGAGGTTGTGAACGTGAAGCGGACACGACACTCTCTCGTGCGCGTGGACTGGGGGCTCCTCGGCATGAGGCGTCTCCGCGGCGAACATCATCGCGAGCGTCAAAGGCACGAACATCGCCGGCACCGTCTCGGCAACGCGGCATGACCTCGCCGCGTTACGTGCGAATCGGCGCCCATACCTCGGTCCGGAGTGCTTCGACGGAAACCTCGTGCGGCAGGTTCAAGTAGAACTCGAGGCAGGGTCCCTCGCCCAGCGGCGTGCCCGTGGCCGGAAACCATCCGCCCACGAGGCGAAGGTAGGTCTGCGAAAGGGTCTCGTAGGAGCCCGCGTGTACGGTCACCGCCCACCGGCCTGCCGGGATGCTTCGGCGAAACAGCGGGGGCGGCAGCGGTGACGTGTCGGAGGACTGCATCCCCACGTCGAACCGCATCCGGTCCGGTGGGGTCACCTCGGGATCGTCAGGGTACCGCCCCATCAGCTGCTGCGAGCCGTCGAAGAGGCCCTCGGCGGAGATCCGTCCGATGAAGTTTTCCCAGACCGCGGATGCCTCGGAAAAGGAGCCCTGGTGGCCCATGCACACCATCGACATCGCGCCCACGGTCCGGACGTCGACGTCGGCCGGCTCCAGCGGCGGAAGCGTTGCACTCTGCGCGATGCGCTCGGGAGGACGCGCTCGGTAGACCGTCGGCGAGCAGCCGAAATGCGCGGTGAAGGCCCGGGTGAAGCCCTCGTGCGACGAGAACCCGGACTCGAGCGCAATCGACAGCACCGCCGCGTCGGTGTGGTGCAGCGCCCGCGCGGCCTTCTCGAGCCGAAGTCGACGAACGCACTCCATCACCGACTCTCCCGTCACGCCGCGGAACACCCGATGGAAATGGTGCGGTGAAAAATGGGCAACCTTCGCGAGGTCTGCCGGTCGAACGTCTTCGACCAGGTGGTCCTCGAGCCAGGCCCGCGCACGGTCGATTCGTGCGCGATACGAAGCGTGCGTCGAAGCCCTCATCGTGGCCTCAGCTTCGCACGCCGACGTAGACCTGCGCGGCGCGGGGCTTGCCGTCGGGACCTTGTTCCCAGACCTCCACGTCCGCCGCGAACGACCGGGGGCCGCCGTCGGGCCATTGCTCCCAAACTTCGCCCCATGCCGCGACAACCTCCTCGACCGAGCCGTCGGTCGTCCACACGGCACACGCCTGGTCCGGCACGTCGACCCTCGTCAGACCGTAGGGCACCGCCTCATCGGCGTCCACTTCACGACCCACGGTCACGGTCACCTCGTAGCCGCCAGGCTGGAGCGTGTAGTCGTGATAGACCGCGACCGCCCGCGACTGGCCGCGCAAGAGATCGGATGCGCCGACTTTCGCCCAGAGAGGCCCGATATCGTCGGACGCCGTGGCGTGAGAGATGCGGCGCGAGTAGCCCAGGACGGAGCGGGCGGACAGGTGGGATGTCTTCATGCCCCAAGGCTAGGGCGACCGGAGGCCCCATGCTTGACCGCCCGTGCGCACTTCAGCCCGGATGATCATCGAGCCATGCTTGCGTCTCGTTGACCGAGACCACGAACCGTCCACCGACATCGACGAACAGCGCCTGGGCCGAAGACGCCAACGCGCGGGCTCGGGCGCGCTCTGCCGCCGGCAGCATCCGTGCGGTCAAGAAGCGAGCGTTGGCGAGTTCGGCAGGCGGCTCCCCTCGTGCCTCCATGATCGCGAGGGCACGCTCGGCCATCGGCAGGCCCGCCGCCGGATTGCCCTGCCGCAGATCCAGCTCGGCGAGCTCCATCAACGCCGGCACCAGGTCGTAGTGCGACTCCCCCACGACGGCGACCGCAGCATCGTAGGTGCGCTGAAACGCGACGCGCGCTTCGTCATAGCGCTCGAGCTTCGCCAACGCTCGCCCGACCCACTTCTGATAGGCCGCGAGGTTGAGATCGCCTTCGGGCAAGAAGGTCTTCGCCAGCTCGTACGCCCGCTCGAAGGCCGGCAGGGCCTCTGCAGGGTCATCCATCGCGAGCTCCAGGCGCCCGCGCTGAAAGTGGGCGTCGGTGTGAATTGGTGGCGGCAGCTGAGCGACCTTCAGCCCTTCGAGGACCCGCGCGTTGACCTGCAGCGAGCGTTCTCGCTGACCATCGGCGAGCAGCGCCTCCGCGTTGTTCAGACGGCAGCGGATCGTCCGCGGATGATCGGCACCCAGAGCAGCCTCTTTGATCGCAAGCGCCTGGCCCAGGTACTCGATCGCCGTCGCGACGTCGCCCTGGGCGCCGTAGTAGTTGCCCAGCGTCTCGAGCAGCTCCCCCATGTTGGGGTGACCGGGCCCATCGGATGCCTCGGCGATTTCGCGGGCGTGCAGGAGCGCGGCGAGTGCGGCCTCGTCGTCGCCCGCCATGCGGTGGACGATGCTGAGGTTGTGATAGATGGCGCCGAGCTCGGGGTCGTCGCTTCCGCGGGCGGCCTCCCAGGCCGGCGCCGCCTCCTCGTACAGCCCAATCGCCGCGCGAACGCTCTGCGGATCGCCGATGTTCGCGTAGACGTCCGCGAGGTTGCTTGCCGCGCGGGGTGCCGCCTCCGGATCTGCGTTGGGCCGTCGACTGATCGCCAGCGCGACGCGTCCCCACGTGCGACCTTCCTCGTTGCGATCCATGCGGCTGCCGATCACGTACGTCAGCTCCGCCGCCGCGTAGGCCTCGACCGGACGGTGCTCCAAGCGCGCGGCCAGCTCGTAGGCATCTAGCATCATCGCTTCCCCCTCCGCATAGAGCCCCTTTTCGATCTTCGAGGACGCAGCCTGCATCAGCGCCTCGGCCACCACGGGCTCGTACCCCGACGCCCGGGCGGCCTCGAGCGTTTCGTCTGCGAGCGCCTCGCTCTCATCCAGCGCCGTCGTGTCACGCAGCGCACGGACCTCCACGAGCGCGCGACGGAGTTCCGCGACCTCTGCCTCGGCCACCGGATCGTTGGGCAGCGGGAGAGCGGCCTGCAAAGCCTCCACGTTCTCGCATCGAGCAAGCGACGGCAGGTGTGCGACCACCTGCGAGGCGTACAAGGCCCCTTCACCGCCGCGCTGAAGCACGGTGACCGCCTCCTGTAGCGCCGCGCGTCGCCCCTCGAGGCAGGCCATGCGCAAGGCAAGCACCGACTCGGGCTGCGTCTCCGTCACGCGTGTCGCCTCGCAGGCCGAGGTGTGCTGCGCCGTCCAAGCCGCGGCATAGCCGTCGAGTTTTTCGGACACACGCGTCCACGTCTGGGTACCGAACGCCGCATTGGAGCTGGTCAACGCAGCACCGAGCGCCTCGCGCTGAGACGCGCCCCAGACCGCGTCCATGCTTGCGTCGGCGCCCTCGCAGCGAAAGCCAACCTCGGCGTACTGCGCAGCACCAACCCCCGCCAGCGCCACCGCAGCCACCGCCGAGCCGGCCAGCCAGCGGACGCGGCGAGGCGCGATCAAGGCCTCCAGGGCAGCAAGCGCCTCGGACATCGTTGCGAAGCGCTCCGAGGCATCCACCGCGACGCCTCGAAGCATCGCCGCGCGCAGCCCCGAGGGAGCCGACACCTCGACCTGCGGCGACCGAACTTCCGCACCGTCACCAAAGACGATTCCTCCCGTGTCGCGTGGGTAGGGGCGCTCGCCGTAGATCGCCTCGTACAAGGAGACGAAGAAGCTGAACTGGTCGCTCGCCTCGCTCGCCACCTCACCGCGCCGCTGCTCGGGTGCCATGTAGGCCAGCGTCCCCATCACGGACCCGGTTCGGGTGAGGTCGGCTTCCAGCACCGGTGCGTCCGCCACCGCATGGCGGTCCGTCACCGCGGACGGCTCCACGCCAACCTGACGAGCCAGGCCAAAGTCCAGCACCCGCACGCGGCCCTCGTCGTCCAGGATCGCGTTGCTCGGCTTGAAGTCGCGGTGGACCAGCCCTTGCGCATGTGCGGCCGCCAACCCGCGGCCCGCCTGCACGTAGATCGCCACCGCCTCCCGCCACGGCCGGCGCTCGGCCTGCCACGCTGCCAGCGTCTGCCCCCGCACCAGCTCCATCGCAATGTACGGCTGCCCCTCGTGCTCCCCGACCTCGTACACCTGCACGACGTTGGGGTGAGAAAGGCGAGCGAGCGCCTTGGCTTCCCGAAGGAGCCGCTGTTCGTGGCGCGTATCGAGGTCCAAATGGAGCAGCTTCAGCGCAACTTCGCGATCCAGCGTCTCATCGCGTGCGCGCAGCACCGTCGCCATCCCGCCGCGGCCGAGCTCCCCCTCCACCGTGAACCGACCGAACGCCTGTCCCGCCTTCACCTCGACCGGCACGCGCGTTCGCGGGACCTCGAACACGTCGCTCGTCGACGCCACACCCAAGTCCGGCTCCCCCACCCGCGGCGTCGCCGGAATCGACTCATCGAGCGTGCCCCCCACCCCCCGAGCATACGCGCAGTTCAGCGCGGGAGGCCAAACCGTGTTCTTGGTCCGCGTCCTTAAGATCGGGGCGCGAAGACGATATTTAGCGCGTGAGCCGGGTCGCCTCGCGCGAGTCGGCGGGGCCTGCTACCGTCCGCGGCGATGAGTGCAGGGCCTCCACTGTTTCACCGGCTCTTCATCGCGAACCGCGGCGAGGTTGCGGTTCGCATCGCGCGGGCGTGCGACGCGATGGGCATCACGCCCGTGTTCGCGGCGTCCGAGGCGGATCGCGGCGCGGCGTACCTCGATGGGCGCGAGGTGGTTTGCGTGGGGCCGGCTCGGTCGGCGCAGAGCTACCTCGACCTGGCCAAGATGGTTCAGGCCGCCCGCCAGGCGCGATGCACCGCGGTCCACCCGGGCTGGGGCTTCCTGGCCGAAAACCCGCAGTTCGCCGCGCTGTGCGAAGCCCACGGACTGACGTTCATCGGGCCGCCCGCGCACGTGATGCACCTGATGGGCAAGAAGACGCCCGCCAAGAAAGCGATGGGCGCGGCCGGACTCACGCTCATCCCCGGCAGTGACGGCATCCTCGCGGACGCCGACGACGCGAAGCGGGTGGCCGACGCGACGGGCTACCCCGTTCTGCTCAAGGCCGAGAGCGGCGGCGGTGGTCGAGGCATGCGGATCGCTCGCGCTGCGGACGAAGTTGCATCGGCCTTCGCCGACGCCCAAGCCGAAGCCCGCGCGGCGTTCGGCGACCCGCGCGTGTACATGGAGAAGCTCATCGAGGGCGGTCGCCACATCGAGATTCAGGTGATGGCCGACCGCTACCGCAACGTGGTCCACCTCGGCGAGCGCGACTGCACGGTGCAGCGCAACCACCAGAAGCTCATCGAAGAGAGCCCCTCCCCGGTCCTCGATGAGGCCGTCCGTCAGGCCAGCCTCGACGCGGCCGCCAAGGCGACCGCGGCGATCGGCTACGTCGGCGCCGGCACGATGGAGTTCCTGCTCGACCAAGACGGCGTGCTGCGCTTCATGGAGATGAACACCCGCCTGCAGGTCGAGCACTGCGTGTCCGAGGTCCGCTCGGGCAAGGACCTGGTCGAGCAGCAGATCCTCGTGGCGGCGGGGCACAAGCTCGCGTGGACGCAGGAGGACATCGAGTTCACCGGCCACGCAATCGAGTGCCGCATCAACGCCGAGGACCCCTCCGACGGCTTCCGCCCCAGCCCCGGCAAGATCGAGAAGTGGGTCAGCCCCACGGGCGAGGGCGTACGGGTCGATACCCACGTGCAGTCGGGCTACGTGGTCCCGCCGCACTACGACAGCCTGCTGTGCAAGGTCATCACCCACGGAGCCACCCGCGACGAGGCCTGCGACCGCATGATCGCGGCGCTGGGCGACCTGGTCTGCGACGGCGTCCACACGACCGCGCAGATGCACCGCACGATTCTGGCCAGCGAGGCCTTCCGTTCCAACAACTACGACACCCGCGCCATCCCGGGCTGGTCGCAGGAGTAATCGCCGATGGTTCATGTTCCCCTCACTCCCATCGGGCGCGCTCGCGCCTCGTTCTGCGACGACAACACCTTCGAGCAAAACCTCAGCGCGCTCGCGGCTCGTGAAGAGACGCTCCGTACGCGCCGGGCCGAGGTCCACGCCGGCTGGGGCGAAAAGTACGTCGGCCGCGTGCACGCCAAAGGCAAGCTGACCGCGCGCGAGCGGCTCGAGGCAATCAAGGACGCCGGCAGCAAGAGCTACGAAGTCGGCACGTTCGTGAACTACGGGCTCGAGTTCGGCGACAAGGGCCTCAAGTCGCCCGGCGCCGGCGTGGTCACGGCCTTCGCTCAGGTCCACGGGCGCTGGTGCATGGTCATCGCCAACGACAACACGGTCGCGTCCGGCTCGTGGTGGCCGATGACGCCCGAGAAGATCCAGCGCGCCCAGCAGATGGCGCTGCGCATGCGACTGCCGACGATCTACCTGGTCGACTGCAGCGGCCTGTTCCTGCCCGAGCAGTCGCGCAGCTTCCCGGGCGCCAAGGGTGCGGGGCACATCTTCAAGATGAACAGCCTGCTCTCGGCGCACGGCGTGCCGCAGCTCGCGGGCGTGTTCGGCGACTGCATCGCGGGGGGCGGCTACATGCCGATCATCTCCGACCGCGTCTACATGACCGAGCAGGCGTACATGGTCATCGCCGGCGCGGCGCTCATCAAAGGCGCCAAGAGCCAGAAGATGACCAGCCTCGGCATCGGCGGACCCGAGGTCCACGTGCACCAAAGCCGGTGCGCCGACGTGCGCGTGCCCGACGACGAGACGCTGCTCTCCTGCCTCCGGGACGAGGTCGCCCGCCTGCCCGGCTCGGCCGTCGACTACTACCGCGGCGGCGCGGGCCCAGTGGACCCCGGCTTCCCCAGCGCGGAGCTGGCCGGGCTCATGCCCAGCGACCACCGCGAGGCCTACGACGTCACCGAGGTGATGGCGCGGCTGTGCGACCAGTCGATGTTCTGGGAAGTCATGGCCGGCAGCGGCGAGGAGATGGTCTGCGGCGTCGGCCGCGTCGGTGGCCTGTTCACCGG
>JBCCQM010000124.1:0-24696 GCA_039024335.1 Myxococcota bacterium | reverse complement strand
GGCAAGTTTTCGACGGCTGTTCGAGCTTTCGTCAGCTTGTTGCGCCAGATTTCGTCGCGAAGCACTTTGGTGCAAGCGATGTCAGCTTTGGCCTCAGAAAGCCTCCGCAAGAGGTTCTTCTGTTTTCCTTCGAGGACCTCGAAGAAGAGAAGGAAGATGTTCGCGTCGGCGAAGAAGACCAGTTTCTTGCGTTGAGGCGCATTCATGGCACACGGTTCGAGAGCGGGTCTACCACGTCTAAATCGCCCCCTGTTCGCAGGCGGCGTACCTGCCGGGGCAGCCGGCAGGCACGGAGCCGACCTCGGGGAACGCTGATGGCGTGTAGCGATTGAAGGAAAGGGAGGGAACGAACCAATTTCCTCAGGGTCTATGTGTCAAACTTGCGGCACATAGACCTTGGCGCCACGGACTGTGATCGGCTTCGCTTGCGAAAACGTTGATGGCGCTACCGAGACCCCAGGGGGGAGGCACTTGGGGCTTTCTCGCTGGTTCGCCGTGCGTGCCCGTTGGAGACGCCCATGTACCTTCTGAAACGGTTCGCTCGCATCGACTTCGTCGCAACTGTCGGCGCTGCAACCTTCGCCATCGCACCCAGCACCGTGAGTAGCTGCTCGCCTTCGTATCCGTCGAAGTCGCCGCATCTTTCGCCCTGATCGCCTTCGGCCGCTGGTACCCGGCGGGCCGGGCGTGAGCCTACGGCAGCGGGCCTTCAGATGGGCCAAAGACGAGGCGACCAAGGGCGTGACCAAGGTGGTCGCCGACCGTAGCCGCACCCCCGGCGTCCAGGAGCGTCGCCACGACGCCATGAGCCGTCTGTTGACGGCTAAGGCAGCCAAGCACAAGGTCGTCGGCGGCAAGTCCCGCCTGCGCTGGCACCGTGTATGGCGTCGCATCTGGAAGGCCCGCTACCCGGCCTTCAACGACTGCACCGAGCCCAGGGGTTGCGACTAGCGAGGTGCTTCAATAGCCGCTGGCGAGTATTCAGCGACCACCATGCAGCGGCGCCGTCCTTACCACAGGTAGCGTGATAGTTGGAAGTTTGTTTCACTCCTGTTTACTGTGTAGGCGGAGGTCGCTCGGTGGACATGGTCAAGAAAAAAGAGTACACAAAGCGCGGCGCTCTTTAGGAACTTCTGGTCGTTTTCGGGGGTTCCTTCGTCGAACGTGTAATCTATTGGTCTGAGGCTCGGTGCCCCCTCCAGGTCCTTCGACGAGACGTAGAGGTGGCGGGCGTCCTTGTCGGAGGAGTTTATTAGGAATTGGTCGTTTCTGATTAGCAGGTATCCTCTCTCTATTGCGAAGATTGCGCTTGGGAGAGCCTTTTTTCCGCGATCCGGATCTCCGTCTGTCCGTAGTCGTTCTACGAGATTGTCTGCCCAGTCGACAATGGTGCCTGGATTAGCTGGGGCGCTCCGTGACAGTAGATAGTAGGCGGGGAACGGGTGATCTCGAACGATCTGGCCGGCTTCCGGTGCTCCGATGGTGCCAGTGTTGAGTCTGTACGGGTTATTCCGAATGTGCGGCGTTGCCATTTCTCGCAATTTTAGTGCTGCGGATGTGGCCTTCTCGAATTCTCCTTTGTATTGGCCGGTTTTTCTGTCTTTATAGTAATCAAGGTCACTTTTGCATTCCAGGACAGCCAAGACAGATTCTATTGGATAGGATGTCTGCGATGTCCCGCGGAACATTGTTGCCAGGTCAGACGCCAGGACAATATCAAGCTGGGTCGACGTCTCATTGCTGCAGTTGATAATCTCTCCCGTTCCCATTTCGTGGCGTTTCGGGATGAAGCCATTGAGGAAACTGGCGAAGACCGTTTCACGCTCCGAGCCGAGTGCTCCGTTGTGGTTGAGAGCCTTCGCTCTCCACAGGGCCGTCCTCAAATTCCAATAGCGGGCAATCGCTTCTGTGATGAGAGCGGTGTGGAATGTGTGATGCGCGGCGGGAGGGGTGCTCGGCATAAAGTCAGACTAGCAGTCGAACCCACCCTAGGGGTAAACTCTGCAGGCTCCTTGAAGCTTCGTGAGGCGCGCAAGCCCGCGCGGGGTTTTGCCCCCCAAAAGTTAGGCCGCGCAAAGCGCGCTGGAGTCTCCGCCATGGGAAAAGCGTACGAGAAAGCCGTTCAGCGCCTCCTAGGGCGCATTTCGGACGGTCAGGAGGCCGCGAGCCCCGACGAGGTTCTCGCGCTCTGCGAGGCCGTCCTGCTCCTTCAGTGCGCGATTGCGCTCGGGGTCGCGGTGGGTCAACGCCCCGTCGGGCTGCCCTCGTGAGGCCTCCGTGCCGAAGTTTCGAATCCTTCGCCGCAGCCGCTCCAAGGGCCTCCGTACTGCGTCGCTGACCGTCGACTTCAACGCGGCGAGTCGCTTCGCCCACGCGCTCGCCACAGCGGCATCCAAGCACTACCGCGACGCAATCCGAAACGGTCGCAACGCCGCCGGCGGAGCGCAGCGTCCCCTCGGTCCCGGAGCATCTTGACGCACCGCGCAGGGCAGGCGACCGGCACAGCGCGGCATGTTAACCGACGGCCCATTCGTGGGGCGTGTATGCGACGTTTCTTGGTGGTCGGTGGGTTGTTGGTGCGTCGGTTCCTCTTGCTGGGAGGGCGCCATGGCGTTCGCATCGTCCTGTTGCTTGTAAGGGAAATTTCTTGGCCTCCTTTGGTGGGGCAGCAAGGCTGCTCGGGGGTGGTCGCGTTCTGCGCGGTTGTGGTGAGGGAGGGGTGCTGGGACGGGTGTCGCAGTTGTGTTCGGGTGCTGGCAAGGGATGTCGGGGGGCGGTACGTGAGAACGCTGTTTGGGAACCCGAGGCGGGACGCTCGCGGCGGTTTCTTGGATGTCACACTCTTGGCCGATGCGGTTGAACGTACCGATCTCGGCGGTCGTGCTCCTCTGTGTGTCTGTGGGTTGCTTCGAGGACCCGCCGACCCCGCCGGCCGCGGACGATACGGACGGTGATGACTTCACGACCGGGCCGCAGCCAACGGGCGGCTCACGTCCGCGGACGGGGGCGGGTCCACGACCGACCCGACTGGGGTCGACGACACCACGAGCTCCACCGACCCGACCGCGAGCGAATCGAGCGGCGATGCCTGTGCCGATGGAAGCAGCGGGTGTCCGTGCGACAGCGGCTGCGCCGATGGGCTGACCTGCGTCGACGGAACCTGCACCAGCTGCGGCGACGGTGTCGTCCGCGAAACGGAGCAGTGCGACGGCGATGACGACGGCGAGGTCCCCGGTGGCTCCTGCGTCGGCTGCTTGATCGAGTGCGACCTCGACTTCGCGGACTGCGACGGCGACCCGACGAACGGATGTGAGACCGACCTTCGGCTCCCGACGGACTGCGGCGTATGTGGGCACGACTGTCTCGGTGGCGACTGCCAGGAGCAGGAGTGCCAGCCCGTCGATCTCGCGCAGAGCCAGGGGCAACCGCTCGGACTCGAAGTGGAGAGCGGCACCGTCTTCTGGACCAACCTGGTTCCCGGAGAGGTCAACGCGCACTCGGTGGACCCCGGTGGTCCGCCCACCCCGATCGCAACCGGCCTCGAGTTCCCCGAGACCGTCGTCGCCGACGGTTCGAAGGTCTATTGGGCCGAGCTGACCGGCAATAGAGTCGGACGTGCGAACTACGACGGCAGCGACCCTCAGCTGGAGTGGATCGCCAACAACACCGTCGCCAACGTTCGCCAACTCGTCAACGGATCCAGTCACCTCTACCTGATGCGGTTCGATGACGGTCCGCACTGGGTTGACAAGGTCACCCCGAGCGGAACCGGCGCGCAGGTCGTTGCGTCAGGTTCAGCATGGGGCGGCTTTCTCGATAACGAGACCCTCTACTGGGCGGACTACGTCGCCGGCGAGGTCCGCCGGGCCGACATGGGCGACGGCCCGCCCTTCGTGTTCGAGACCGTCGTCGCCGACGCCCCGCTCGTGTACGCCGTCCACGTCCACGTCCACGACAACGTCCTCTACTGGACCACCGACGGCACGGGGAACGACGGCACCGTCAACGCCATCCCGCTCGACGGTGGCCCCACCATCCAGTTCACCAACACCGCCCGCTTCCCCGAGGACATCGTCGTCGACGACGACTACGTCTACTGGGCCGAGTGGAGCGAGGACGGCAGCCTCTACCGCGCCCGCCACGACGGCACCGAGGTCACTGCCATCGTCGACGCCTTCTCCGCCGGGCTCGAGCAGGACGACGACGCGATCTACTGGGTGGACCAGACCGGCGGCCGGATCCGGAAGCTGGCCAAGCCGCCGACGCAAGACCGGCCGTAGCGAATCGAGCGTTCGGTCGGAGCGGCCCGGGCGTCGTCTGAGACAACCCGCACCCCACGAGACTAGCCGGGCTCAGCGCGCTAGTTGGCAGCATGCGCTGACATCGTTGGCCGGCCGCATTGTCTGAGACGCGGCCGGCTTCAGAAGAAAGCAAGCTCGCTAGCGTAGCTTGTCTACGGGCGACTCGACCCAACTACGTTCGCGCGCTGTTCTACGAAGGAGGGCCCTCGGGAGATGTCGTCGGCGTTGAGTCGGGTGGATTCGGCGGAGTTTCGGAAGGCGTCGGGTCTTCCGGAGTATCGGTCTGAAGCGGGTCTTTTGGCTGGAGAGGGTCGACCGCTCCGCGACTTGGGGGATCGATACCAGGTGGAACCTCGGCGCACTTCTCCGCAAAGACTTGCGGCTCTACGAACACGTCGAGACCCTTCGCTGTAGCGTTGTAGATGTTCGCCTTAATGGACGCCGCGGCTTCCATCGCTTTCTGGATTGATTCGGCTGAGATCTGCGACGGGATCGGGACCAAGGTTGTCACCATCTTCCCGCTAAGTCCGATCGTCTCGAAACGGAGAGAACCGCTGATGTGACCAAGTTCGGCGCCTGTGCCGATGCTGATCGGGCTTGAGATGTCGAGTTTCGACTTCGAAGTTCGCAAGTCGGCACGCATCCTGACACCGATTCCGGAGCGGTATACGCAGTTTTCTACTACATCTGTTCGGTACTTGACGTAGTCCACAATGACTCGATACGCCTCGCCGCGACTAGCGAGACCTACAAAAGGAGCATCGACGCTCCCGCCCGCGCTCACCTTAAAGACGCTCACCTGCGTCGCGTCATTTGGAAAGTTCGCAAGCGTCTCGGCGACAGAACAACTCGAGTCGTCATCGAGTGCACGACATGGCGGGACCGCTTCCTCGTCGACGAAGAAGTCCCAGAATGAGACTGGGTCGATTGGGTCATAGGTCTGACTTGCCGAGATCGTATCGGGGGCAAGAACGCCCGGCATCGCAGCTTGTTTGCACGACGGAAGTACGAGTACGAGGAGTGATAGTGATGCTGCCCATCCTGGTTTCATCCTCGAAACTCTAACTGACGAACGTTCGTTTGAGGCGGTATTCAATACGGTTCTGCGTGTCGGTTCAGTCACGCTGCGGAAAGTCCGCAAGGACCGGAGTCCGACGGAAGCGGAGCATGTTTGTTCGTCGGATTACGAGGGGGGCAGTGACGGGGCTTTCTCGCTATCCGCTTATCCTCGGCCCAGAGACCCAGGACCAGGCCCGCAGAGTGTCGCGGAAAGCTCGAGTGTCGGTCTACAGATCGCGTCTCGCTCAGCCGTCCTCCGTCCGTATGTTGACGTCCCTATTCGGGGTCGTGAACCATCCCAGGGGCGTGGATGGGAGAACTTCGAGTTGGGAAGTCCAAACCTACCCCGACAGATTGGAGAACTAATCGCGGACAGGCCGGCCTGCCGGCCTGTCCGCGCGCCGGCCACGTTGAAGCGCTGTAGAGGTCCGCGGATCTTGAACTCGGCGGACGGGAGACTTTTTCTTTAACGACTTTCTCTACTTCGGTGGCGTGTCGTCTTATGCAGATCGCGACGTCCCGGGTATAAGCGGAGTCACGCGTGTTCTGGCTGGATACCGTACTGGGGATGGAGCGGGTTTGTGGGCCGAGACCTTTTCAGGTCAGGGGGCTGGGGACTTGTATATGGACTCTTCACTGGCGGCTTCTCCGCTCGGCAGCGTCGTCGTTGCGGGCTTTTTCAGTATGCCCCTTTCAAGTCAGGGGGCTGCGCTCCCGGGGAGCGATTCGTCCGACTTTTTCGTGCTCAGCACTGAGCCTTAAGGCGTTTCCGTCGTAGGAATGGGCGGATCTCACGAGCCGGCGTTGAGGACGCGAAGGAGCGCCTCGGCAGGGCCTCTCGAATCGCGCGTCCACCTTGAACTCGCCGCGGCCTGACCGAGGACGACGACCAGCGCGAAGAGACCCGACGCGGTTGCACCCATCGCACCCCAGCCTCCAAACCCCACCCCATAAAACACCCCGGCAAACACCAGCGACTGCGACAAATAGTGCGTCGCGCTCAACCGCCCTGCACTCGCCAAGGCCGTCTGCACCCGCCCGTTCCTCCCGAGCACACCCCACAACAGCCCCACATACGCCAACGCGCCCGCCGGGATCGCGATGCAGCCAATCGCGTCTCGCGCCACGCCCAGCCCGGAGGGCGGAAGGGGCTGGACGTGGGCGAGAGAGGCGTGGGCGAGGTTGGTCGCCAGGGCGAGAAGGGTGAGGGCGGCAAGCTGGGGCCGGTTTGGAGCTGGGCGGTGGCGGAGCAAGAGGGCGCCGAGCAGGAAGAGGCCGAGCAGGCGGGGGAGGCGTCCGGAGAGCAGGGCGAGGAAATAGCGCTGCTTCAGGAAGGCGAGGTTGGCGTGCCAGAGGGCGAGGAGGTCGCCGGAGGCGAAGGCGGGAAGGTGCTCGGCGGGGCCGTAGGCGAAGTCGGTGGCGGCGGGATCGAGGGCGACGAAGAGCAGGGCGCTGAGGACCGCAGGGATGGCGAGGAGGACGAGGCTGATGGCGAGGATGGTGCGGTCGCGAAGGCGGAGCAGTGCCCGCAGGGGAATGGCGGCGACGGCGTAGAGGGTCAGGATGTCGCCGAACCACAGGAAGACGGCGTGCAGGGAGCCGAGCAGGCCCAGGGCGAAGAGGCGTCGGCGGGCGGCGACGGCGGGCGGGATGCCGCGGCGCTTGGCCTGGTCGAGCAGGAGCTGGAACGAGGCGCCGAAGAGCAGGGAGAAGAGGCCGTAGAACTTGCCGTCGACGAAGAGGTGCAGGCCGAAGGTGACGGCGGCGTCGAGGCCGAGCAGGTCTTTGGCGGGAGAGGGGTCGACGGCGTAGCCGGAGAACCACTGGACGTTGGCGACGGCGATGCCGAGCAGGGCGAAGCCGCGGAGGCCGTCGAGCGCCTGGATACGCTGGGTCATCGACGACTCCAGGCACCGGCGTAAAGCAGAGCGCCCAGCGCCGGGGTGGCGATGAGGGCGAGCATGACGGTATCGAAGCCGTGCGCGTCCCAGAGCCAGCCCAGCGCAACGGGGGCGACGATGGCCGAGACGCTGCGCATGGCGTCGGGGATGGCGAGGGCGCGGCCGCGCACGTGCTCGGCGACGCGGCCGGCGACGAAGGTGGGCACGACGACGGAGCCGATCATTTCGCCGAGGGTCCAGACGACGGTGGAGCCGAGCAGGGCGGGGATGGTGGGCGTGCCGGCGAGCAGGACGAGGCCGGCGCACCAGGCAAGGCCGGCGACGGCCATCATGGCGGCGGGACGGCGACCGGCGAGCGCGCGTTCCAGCAGCAGGCCGAGGCCGAGGATGCAGGTGGCGTTGATCGTGTAGACGACGCCAACCCACACCAGCGGCTCGTTCAGGACGGTGCCGACGTAGAGCGGGACGACGTACTCCAGCCCCATCAGCGGCGCGATGATGAAGACGCTGGCGCCGCAGAAGGCGAGGACGCCCAGCGGCAGCCGATCGGTGGCGGTGTCGGCTGCGTCGGCGCTGCGCGGGGTGGGGGCGGCGGCGGCGAGCAGGATGCCGGCGCAGGCAAGGGTGGTGAGAATGTCGCCGGCGAAGAGCCAGCGGAACGAGAGGGCCGCAAGCAGGCCGCCGAGCAGCGGGCCGATGCCCATGCCGACGTTGATGCAGATGTAGTTGACGGTGTAGGCGAGCCGCCGCGTGGGGCCGTCGGCGAGGTCGGCGATCCAGGCGTTGGCGGCGGGCGAGTACATGCCGCCGCCGAAGGAGGCCACGCCGAGCATGAGGCCGTAGGTGGCCGGCGAGCCCAAGCCGCTGCCGAGCGCGGCCATGCCGAGGGCGTTGAGCACCAGCGAGGCCAAGAGCGTGGGCTTGCGGCCCAGGCGATCGGTGAGCCAGCCCCCGGCGAGGTTGCCGAGCAGCAGCCCGACGCCGCTGGCCGCGATGACGCGCCCGGTGTGCTCCAGCGAGAGCCCGCGCGCCTGCGAGAGATACAGCGTCAGGTACGGGACGACGAAGGTGCCGACACGGGTGGCGATGGTGCCCGCGTACAGGGGCCGCAGCGCCCGGGGGAGGTCTCGAAGCCGCGGCCCGTCAGCCCTCACGCAGCCACCGGGTCGCCTGCTGTCGGTCGTTGAGCGCGTTGCCCTTCGGGGCGGAGCCGCGGGCCAGCGCGTGCCCGAGCGCTTCACCTTCGGCGATGTACGCATCGACGGCTTGGCGGCCCGCCTGTCCCTTCAGGTCACGAACGAGCTGCCCCATGAACACCTCGCCCAGCAGCGAGAGCGAAAAACCATCGTCTGCGGTAACGATGAGGCCTTCGTGCCGTAGCGCCTCGAAGGTGCGCACCTGGGCGGGACTCAAGAACGGCTGCATGCGCTCCCATTGAGCCCTTGGCAGACCTTCCCAGCGCAGCGGGAACGTCCACAGCGCCATGTCGCGCTGGTGCGCGGTCGAGCACTTCGACACGCACACGCCCAGCCGCCCGCGCTGGACGGCCTCGGTCCAGGCGCCCACGTCGACGAGGTTCTCCAGCCGCACGCCCGGGAGGCTGCTGACGGCCTGCGGACCCACGCCGAGCAGGTAGGTCTCGTAGCTGGCCGCGCCGATGCACTCGTCGCCGGCCATGCGGGCGAGGGCGTCCGACGGAACGCTGCGCGGGTCGACGTAGGTGTTGGTGCCGCGTCGTACCCATCCGGCGCGTCGAAAGGCGCCGTAGGTCTCCAGCCGCATGAGGGCCTGCTCGAGCGGCGGCGGCACGTTGGGCACGGTGCCGGCATCGATGGCGCCGACGAGGGCCGGGGCGGCACCGACGGTGAGCAGGTACGAGCTGATCGCGGTGACGCGCGGGTCGGCGATCAACTGCTCCAGGTCCGCGGCCACGCCCGCGCGCGTCTGCCCGGGCAGCCCGGTGATGAGGTCGGCGTTGACGACCCGAATGCGGCCGTCGATCCAGTCGAGCACCCGCTCGAGGTGCTTGAGCGTCTTGGGCTGCCGCGCGTGCGTGCGAACGACGGGGTCGAGCGACTGCACGCCGAATGACACCTTGCTGACGCCGTGCGCGACGAGCCGGTCCAAGAACGCTTTCTTGACGGTGGCGAGCGTGAACTCCACGCCGACTTCAGTGTTGGCGTCGAATCCGGGGAGGGCGCGAATGACCTCCAGCACGGGCTCGATGCTGGCGCCGAGCAGGTCCGGACTTCCGCCGCCGATGTTGATCGAGCGAATCGGCTGGCCGGCCATGGGCGTGCGCTGCACGGTGTCGCGAAGCTGCTGCACCAACAGCGCGGCGTATTGCTCGGCCTCTTTCCAATCGAGGCTGTTGCCACCCGAGAAGGCGCAGAACCGGCACTGCTGCGCGCAATAGGGCACGTGCAGGTACAGCCGCAGCGACGCGCCCGGAAGCACCGGCGCCGTTTCGATCGCGGTGCGCAGCCGCTGCTCACTGAGCGCGAGCGTGTCGGGCTGCATCCAGTAGTCGATCGTGTTGCGGGCGAGCTCGTCGTACCGCGTGCCCAGAAGCGCCGTGCGTTCGTCGGTCACGCCCCCTCATGTCGGCGGCGGCTCGACGTCTTGCACTCACAGCCGAAGAAACTCGATCGCCTGCGGCGCGTCGTGCTCGGAGACCTCGTACACGATGAACTCGCCGAGCTCGGCGCGGTGGATTTGGTACGGGCTGTTCGGCGGCAGCACGGGCTTGGGGTCGGTCCACGCACGCTCGATGCACAGGATGCTGTGCGCACCCGTGGCCGCTTCGACCAGCAGCAGCGCGCGGTCGGCCGGAAGCTCGAACTCCGCGCACACGCTGCCCGTGCTTCCGCCGCACTCGCCCAGCTGCGCGAACGGTCCACCGGGGGCCAGCCACGGCTCTCCACCCTCGACGGCGCACCGATCGCGGGGGGCGGGGGGCTCGGGCGGCTCGCAGTCTGCATCGCCGCTGGGCAGCCGTGCGTTGGCCTGCAGAAACTGATGCAGCTGCTCGCCCGCGCGCTCCGATGCGGTTACGACCGGCGGGGCGGGGCGGTGCGCGACCGGAGGATGCGCGACCGGGTCGTCCGAAGCCCACGGCTGCAGGATGACCACCAGCACCGCCGCCGCGGCAAAGGCCACGGCGAAGGCCAGGGCACCGACCCGGCGGGGCGCAGGCTCGTCGTTTGCGGGGGATTCGACGAGCGTCGGGCCGGCGTCGCGCTCGAGCTCCGCGGCTGCCTCGGCCACGCGCTGCTCGAGCGCGCCGAGATCCGGCACGGAGAACTGGCGCCGCAGCGACGCGGCGATCGGATCGAAGTCGCCGGGCTCGTTCATTGCGCTACTCCCTGGGGTTGGTCGTCGGGCTGGGGTTCGAGCAGGGTGCGCATCTTGGCGCGCGCTCGAGAGACGTGGCTCATCGCGGTGCCGCGCGGCATGTCGAGCAGCGTGGCGATCTCGGCGTAGTCCAGCTCCACCACCGTCTTGAGCAGCAGGCAGGTGCGTTGGGCTTCGGACAGGCTGCCCAGCGCGTTCGAGACCTGCCGATCGAACAGCGCCGCGGGATCGCGCGGCGGGGCCGAGGGCTGCGGCACCAGGTTGGGTCCCTCGGCGTCGAGCATCCTCTGCCGTCGCGTCGCCTTGCGCCGGTGGTTGAGCCCGACGAAGCGAACGTACTGTCCCATCCACGCCGCAAAGTTCGAGCCGGGCGTGAAGGTGTCGAGCTTGCCCAACGCCACCATCGCGGCCTCCTGCACGACGTCTTCGCCCAGGTCGCGCTCGCCGACCACGCCCACGGCGACGCACCACAGCACCCGGGACGAGGTGCGAAACAACTCCGCGAACCGCGCAGGCGTGAGCGGTTCGGGCGATGAGGCGGCGGAGGGCATGGGGAGGCGCAGCGGCGGCGTGGACTCATGTCGCGAGGCGAGCCGCGTCTTGCAGCCAGCCTCACATTTTTTCGGCTGCGGAACCGTGTGTTCCACTGGCGTGGATTGCGGCCTGCAGCCCGCCTGGCAGTCTGGGCCCGTGGGTCAGCTCATCGAAGGCACCTGGTACGACGAAGACCACTTCCCAACCGACGCAAAGGGGGCCTTCGTCCGGAAGTCGTCGAGCTTCCGGCATCAGGTTCGCGCCGATGGCTCGACCGACTTCGCCCCCGAGGCGGGGCGGTACCACCTCTATCTCGCGTACGCGTGCCCCTGGGCCCACCGGACCCTCATCGCCCGCGCGCTGCTGGGCCTGGAGGACGTCATCTCCATTTCGGTGTGCCACCCGCTGATGCTCGAGCAGGGCTGGGTGTTCTCTGCCGACAAGGCCGAGATCCCCGACACGGTCAACAACATCGACTTTCTGCACCAGCTCTACAGCAAGGCCAGCAGCGACTACACCGGCCGCGCGACGGTGCCCGTGCTCTGGGACAAGAAGACCGGCACGATCGTTAACAACGAGTCCCGCGACATTCTTCGCATGCTGACCACGCAGTTCCGCTCGCTGTGGACGCGGCAGCGCGAGCTCGCGCCGACGGAGCACCTCGAGGCCATCGACGAGATCGCGGCGTCCTTCTACGACGACGTGAACAACGGCGTGTACCGCAGTGGCTTTGCGCGGACGCAGTCGGCCTACGAGGAAGCCGTGACCGGGTTGTTCGCCAACCTCGACCGTCTCGAAGAGCACCTCTCCACGCGGCGCTACCTCGTCGGCAACCAGCTCACCGAAGCCGACCTGTGCTTGTTCCCCACGCTGCTGCGCTTCGACCCGGTCTACGTGACCCACTTCAAGTGCAACCTGCGGCGGCTGGTCGACTACCCGAACCTGTGGGGCTACACGCGCGACATCTATCAGACCGAAGGTGTGGCGGCGACGTGCAACCTGCAGCACATCAAGTCGCACTACTTCGGGTCCCACGAGTCGGTGAACCCGTTCCGCATCGTGCCGCTGGGTCCGACGATCGACTTCGACGAACCCCACGACCGCGCCAAGCTGACCTGAGGGGGGTCAGTCGACAAACGGTCCGCGGTGGCGGATCGGCTCGCCGTGCGGGGCTCCGCTGAGATAGGCGAAGCGGGTGCCCTTCGTCCCCGCGACCTGCAGCCGGCCGGCGTCGACGAGCAGCGCCTCGCCGCGGCGTGCCGTGTGGGCCCCCAGCGTGAGCGTGCCGTCGATGACGTACAGCAGCGTGTTGCGACCCTGCGGCACGTCGACGGACCAGCGGTCGGCCAGCAGCGTGACGTCGCGATAGTCGACCTCGGTGTGCAGGCCCACCGGCGAGTCGCCGCCGGCGATGATGCGGGTCGTCTCGGCGCCGCTGCGCTGCATGGGAAGCGCCTCGGCGTCCATGCCTTCGTACTCGGGCTCCATTCGCTTGAGGCGCTTGGGCAGGTTGACCCACAGCTGCAGGCCGCGGTTGCTGCCGTCGCTGCCGGGCATCTCCGAGTGCTTGGCGCCGCGGCCCGAGTTGAAGCGCTGCGTGCCGCCCGAGGCGATGCTCGAGATGTTGCCCATCGTGTCGCGATGCTCGAACGCGCCGTCGACCATGTACGTGAACGCCTCGAAGCCGCGGTGCGGATGGGTGGGAAAGCCCGCGGGCGCGCGCACGTCGAAGTCGTCGAGCAGCACGAACGGGTCGAGGTTGCGAAGCTGCGGTGAAGGGAACACGCGGGCCAGCGTCGCGCCGTCGCCATCGGTGGTCGGGTTGGCGTGAATCTTGGCTTGTACCGCAGCCGTGGCCACGTCGACGTCCGGCGTGGGCTCGTAGGCCCTGCGTCCGCATCCGGGGACCCAGAGCGAACCCAGGCCGGCGGCGCCCATGGAGAGCGTTCGTCGTCGCGTCAGCATTCGAGCCATGCCGCCATCGTACCCACGACCGCGGTGCGAGGCTCGCAACGCACCGTTCCGCCGCCTGACGTGCACGCTCAGCCGCGTCCGCGCGCCTGCTGGTAACGATCCTGCAGCGTCTTGTCCTTGGCGATCTCGGTGAGCGGGTCGACGGTCGCCGGGTCCACGTCCTCGAGCACAATCGTGCACTCGGTGATGATGTCCCACGCGGCGACTGCCCGGAGCATCAGGTCGTCGACCTCGGTACGTGCGGTTCGCAGGTTGGTCTTGAGCTCGTACATCTGCACGATGCGCTCGAAGGTCTCTTGGTCGTCGGCGCCAAGCTTCGTCGCCAGCGTGCGAAGCAGCTGGTCGTCGTCGAGTCGCTGCAGCTTCAGCACGTCGCGCTCGTCGATTGGGAACAGCCTGCCGGTCGCCCGAAACAGCTCGAGGTTGCCGGCGTAGGTGTGGCCAACCGAGCAGAACGGGCAGCCGTTGAAGAAGGCCGAAAACGCGATGACGTGCTGCGTGGTGGCGGCGCCGCAGTGGGTCTCGAGTGCGGCGACGGTGTCATTGACCTCGCGCCCCCAGGCGCCCACTTCGCGCGGACCCAGCAAGTCGAGCAGGCGGTCGAGAAAGACCGGGTCGTAGCCCATCGCGACCCGAGTCATCGTTCGCATCGCCCGGGCGCCGAGGCGCGTGAGGACGGAGAGACGCTTGGCTTCGGTCATGACTCCCCCTCGTCGCGGGAGCCCGACATACGGCGTCGCGCGTCGTCGATGCGGCCCGCCTCGCCGGCAAGCCACAGCTCGACACCACGGTCGTTGGCGAACACCTTCGCGTTTTCATCGTCCGAGACCCGTGCAATCCAAAGGCACAGGCCCCGCATCCGAGCGCTCGAGGCGATGAAGACCGTCCGTCGCAGACGCGGTCGAAGCTCGTGGTGAAGGTCCGTCAGCACGCCGCGGGCGAGAATGTCGCAGTGATGCAGATCGTTGGCGTACACCACCAGGTGCCGCGCCCCAGGGCCTCCCGACGTGAGCTGATCTCGCGCGGCCGCGGCATAGTCGAGGGCGACCGACTCGTCCCAGATCCCCCGCCACGTGGCGGTCACGCGGAACGCGTCCCCGCGGATGTCGAATGGGGGGGCATCCGGCATGCGAGCACAGAGTGTACCGCCGGTCGGCCGTCGAGCTCAGGGCCGATGGTGACCAACCCGGGACGCCGCGTCCGGGTGTCCCGGCCGCCAGCTCTGCTTGTGCGAGCCGATTCACGACCGGCTCGAGCGCGAAGACGAATGCGGCGAGCATGCGCTGAGGGTCCATCTGCGGGAGCTGCTCTCCGAACGCGCTGTGGAGTTCGATTGCATCTACAACCGGTCGTGCCAGCTCGTCTCCGGTGTCCCCCCAGCGGAGCACCCGGCTGCTGAGCACTGCCGAAACCGTGGCGACGAGCATGCGGGGCGCTCGCTGCTGCAGGATCGTCGAGAGGAGCGCGACGATCTCCTCGGGTAAGGCTTGGCCGACGAGGCCTGGAGGGGCGGTCGGAACGGGCACGGGCTCGCCCACCGGCGTCCCGTCGGCCGCGAAGTGGAGGACGTCGTGCCATGCGATTCCCCCGAGGTCGATGTAAGCCACCGAGGCGTCGCCGTCACGCCGAAGCCGGCGGGTTCCCATCTGGTGCAAGCTGTACCCGCGGCCGTCGATGTAGGCGCGCTCGAGGCCGCCGCGAAGCTGGATGCACGTGCGCGGGTTGGGCCAGTGCCATTCGAAGGGCGCAGGCGTGAAGGGGACGTCCACTTCGGTCATGGCCCCGCGGACCGAGCGGGACTCGACGTCTTTGGTAAACCGCTCGAGCGCCGTCGCCGGGTCTTCGACGGTGAAGGACTGCAGCAAGGAGTCGAACAGCGCGGCGGTCGGATACGGACCGCGATATCGAAGGCTCGACGCGCCCGCGCGGACGGCCGCGCCGGCAAGCCAGTTCAGCAGCGCCGATCCGGCGCCCGGTGGCATCGCGGCCGGCGTGTCGACCGGAGGAATGGCCTGCGGATCGGCCCACGTCGTCTGGCCGCAGCGGGCCACCGTGGCCTCGTTCCACTGCACGGCGTGCGCGCGATGAAAGAGCGGATGTGATTCGGTGGTCGCCTGCAGCACCACCTCGGTGCGGTCGGGTCGGCGCAGGCGGACGGCATGAAGCTGCTCGCCTTGCCATCGCGCCGCCCAAACCTCGTTTCCATAGCGGTCGACCGCGCTGCGCACTCGGCCATCGCGAACGGTCACGACGGTTCCGTGGAGGAGCTGCGTCTGCATGTCGCGGCAGCCTACTGCTCGCGGCGGCATGCGTGCAGCAAAAAGCGGGCAGGGTGACGATGCTCCGCTGCCCGCTAGAGCGCTACTCGCCGCTGCAGACGGCGCAGTTCATGTTCTGGCAGCCGAGCAGCATGATGCCCTGCGTCGGGACGCCTTTGACGCCGCACTGCATTTGGCACTGCTCGAGTCCGGCGACGCCCATGTCGAGCTCGTCGAGGCAGCTCACCACGCAGTCGCAGTCCGGATCGTCGCGGCACTCTTGCAGCGCGTCGCAGCACTCGGTTTTGAGGCACGTCGAGCACTCGTCGTCATCCTTTTCGGGCGCGCACGCGTCGACCGAGCCACCGGTGTCCCCGTCGGTCCCGGTATCGCCCTCGCCGCCCGTCGTCGTGCTGCTGGCGGTGTCGCTCTCCGCCGTATCGCTCTCGACGGTGTCGCTCTCGCTCTCGGAGGCCTGCGAATCGGTCGGAGTGTTCGACGTCGCCTCGTCGCCGTTGCTGTCGTCGGTGGTCTCCTCCGCCGAGCCCTCCGCGGTCGCCGCGGCGTTGGTCGAGCCGACGGTCTCGGTGCCCGCGGCGGTTTCGGTGCCCGCGCCCGTGTCACCGGAGGTGCCGTCGTCGCCGCAGGCGGTCAGAGGAAGAGCGAGCGAGAGGCTCGCGAAAGCCAGTAGGGTCCGTGCAGTGCGGGTCATGTCGTAGGTCTCCAACGGCCGGCGCGCGCGCCGACCAGCCCCCCTTCTAACGAAGACGCCACAGACCTCCAAGTCTGCGGCGTCGACAGGTTCGCTTTGCCAGGAATTCAGGCCTGGTGGCTGGGCTCACGGTCCGCCGACGTACGCCAAGTACGCAAGAGGAATGGCGATGCCGGCGATGACCAGGACCGCTCCGCGCCCGACGAGCCCCTTGCGGCCGGGGATCATGAACATGCCGGACACCGCGAGCAGGATGAGCGCGCCCGCGTATCCATCGGCGAACCAGGTCCAAGCCTTCTTGCCGCGATTGAGGTGCAGCCAGTTGGCGGCCCGCAGGGCAAAGCGCTCCTTCTGACCCTCTTCGTAGACCTTGCCGGTTTCGGTGGCGACGAACAGCGTACTGGTCTCGAGCGTGATCTCGAGCTCTCCGTCGGCGGGACTGTAGACGTCCAGCGGCGTCTCATCGATGCCGGCGGCAGAGAGCACGATGGCGGCCGCGGCTTGCTCGTCGCCCTCGGGGAGCGGCGCCTCCACCACGAACTCGCGCTCGAAGTTCGAAAAGTTCGGGTCCCAGTCGGCGATGTGGTTCACCGCAAGTCCGCTGAGTGCGTAGACGAAGGTCAGCCCGACGGCGAGGTAGCCCAGGTCGCGGTGCAGCGCCCGCAGCCAGGGGCGCCACTTGAACTTCTTCTTTCGCTTTGCAGACTTCGCAGGGGGGTCGGAGGGCGCCGCCTCAGGCATAGCGCTCTTCCTTCCACGGGTCGGCATGGTTGTTGTAGCCGCGGGTCTCCCAGTAGCCAGGCTGGTCGCGTCGCGTGAAGCGAATGCCGGTCAGCCACTTGGAACTCTTCCAGAAGTATAGGTCGGGCACCAGCGCGCGCACCGGGGCGCCGTGCGGGCGACGCAGCGGGCGGCCGTCGTGCTCCCAGGTGACGAGCACGTTGTCGGCGAGGCCTTCGTCGAGCCGGACGTTCGCTGTGTAGCCGTGGGCCGCTTCGAAGATGACGTGCCGGGCGGTCTTCTTGAGGCCGGCCTTTGCGGCGAGGTCCTTCACGCGCACGCCTTTCCAGCGAGCGTCGAGCATGGTCCAGCCCGTGACGCAGTGGACGTCGGCGCGCGTGTCGACCACGTCCATCGCGAGCAGCTCGCGGAAGTCGACCTCGAACGGGTTGTCGACCTCGCCGTGGATCTTGATCTTCACGTTGCCGCGCGAGGGGTCGCCGGGCTGTCCACCCATGGGCTTGAGCGCCGAGATGACGCGCTGCCCCGGGGGAATACGCGCGCGGCCGTCGGCGCGGGTCTGGGCCTTGGCCTCGGAGGTGAGGTGATCGCTGAGCGCGTAGAGTCCTCCACCGAACGCCGCGATCACGGTGCCGGAGGCTGCCTTGCGAATGAAGTCGCGGCGGGCGATGGACTGGGCGAGGGACGTCGAGGCTTTGGGGTCGGTCATGGGCGTCCTTGCAGGGTCAGAGTGACGTACGGGGCGGCGCTTGGCCACGGATCGACGCGCTTTGGCCGTTCGGCGCGGCGGGCGGTGGCCCCGCTGGGTTCATCTCGGGTATTCCTGCCGTGGACCATCGGTTACCGACGATGCGCATTCTGTATCTGGAGCCGTTCGAGGCGGGTTCGCACCGCACGTTCTCGCGCACGCTGATGGGGGCGCTGGACGCACACTGGACGCCGCTGACGCTGCCCGGGCGGCACTGGAAGTGGCGGATGCGGGGCAGTGCCGCGTACTTCGCCACCGCGAACGCCGAGGCGCTCGCGGCGGGGCACGACGTCGTCCTCGCCTCCTCGTACGTGCCGCTGGCGGAGCTGGTCGGGCTGGCGCCGGCGCTGAACTCGGTGCCGCGGGTGCTCTACTTTCACGAGAACCAGCTCGCGTTTCCCACCCAGGGTCCGGGCCAGCCGCGCGACTACCACTTCGGGTTCACGCAGCTGGTCTCTGCGCTCGCGGCCGATCGCTGCGCGTTCAACTCGGTGCACAACCGCGACTCGTTTCTCGACGCCGCCGACGATCTGCTGCGTCGGCTGCCCGACGCGGTGCCGCCGAACTGGGTCGACACGATTCGCGCTCGCTCGGTCGTCCTGCCGCTGCCACTTCCGCTGACCGACGCTCCCGTGGCGGCCGCGCGCGCGCACGAGGACGGGCCGCTGCTGCTGTGGAACCATCGGTGGGAGCACGACAAGAACCCGGGCACGTGCCTGCGCGCGCTCGCCAAGCTCTCGGCTGCCGGCCGTCGCTTTCGCGTCGCGGTGTGCGGCCAGCAGTTCAAGCGCCAGCCCGACGTGTTCGCGGAGCTCGAGCCGGCGCTGTCGCGTCACGTCGTGCAGTGGGGCGAGGCCAGCCCGGAGCGCTACGCCGCGCTGCTCGGTGAAGCCGACGTGGTGATGTCGACGGCGCATCACGAGTTCTTCGGCGTGTCGGTGGTCGAGGCGGTGCACCATGGCGCGCGTCCCTTGGTACCGGACCGCCTGGCGTATCGCGAGCTGTGGCCCGAGGCGTTTCGGTATCGGGACGATGACGCCTTCGTCACCGCCCTCGACGCGCTGCTGACGGGGAACGAGACGCTGCGGGCCGATCGCCGCCCGCTCACCGACCCCTATCGAGCCGACGCCGTGGCGCCGCGGTATCGGGCGCTGTTCGAAGCGGTGCTCGCCGAGCGCTGAGCGTGCTCACGTCGGCGTGCGGCTGCATCGCGATAGAGTTCCTGCATGAGCGACGCGCGTCCCTACAACTTCTCCGCCGGCCCAGCGATCCTCCCCGGGTCCGTGTTCGAAGAGACCGCGGCGGCGGTGAAGCGGCTCGACGTTCCGGGCGACGATTCGCTCGAGTCGCAGCTGTCGATCCTCGAAATCTCGCACCGCAGCAAGACGTTCGACGCGATCCACAACGAGGCCATTGCGCTGGTCCACGAGGTGCTCGGCGTCCCTGACGACTACGAAGTGCTGCTGCTGCAGGGCGGCGCGAGCCTGCAGTTCGCGATGGTGCCGATGAACCTGCGGGTCGAGGGTAAGCCCGCCGCGTACGTCGACACCGGCACGTGGTCGACCAAGGCGATCAAGGAGAGCAAAGGGCTGGGCGAGACCACGGTCGTGGCCTCGAGCAAGGAGACCGGGTTCGACCACATCCCGACCATGCCCGCCGCCGACGCGTACGCGAACGCGAGCTACGTGCAAGTCACCTCCAACAACACGATCTACGGTACCGAGTACGCCGAGCTGCCCGACACCGGTGACGTGCCGCTGGTCGTCGACCTCTCCAGCGACATCGGCAGCCGCGCGATGAAGTTCGACCGCGTTGGACTCGGCTACGCGGGCGCGCAGAAGAACCTGGGCCCCTCGGGCGTGACGCTGGTCTTCGCGAAAAAGGACCTGCTCGCGCGCGAGGCCCCCGGCTACGTGCCCACGATCCTGCGCTACGCGACCCACGTGGAGAAGAACAGCCTGTTCAACACCCCCAACACGTTCGGCATCATGGTGCTTCGCAACGTGCTGCGCTGGGTGAAGAGCGCCGGCGGGGTCGAGGCGGTCGGCAAGGTCAACGACGCCAAGGCGGGGGCTTTGTACGCCGCGCTCGACGAGAGCAGCCTCTTCTCCGGACACGCCAAGGCGGACAGCCGCTCCAAGATGAACGTCACCTGGACGCTCAACGGGGCCGACGACGCGGAAAAGGACGCCAAGACCAAAGCATTCCTCGCCGCCGCTGCCGACGCCGGCTTCAGCGGCCTCAAGGGGCACCGCTCGGTCGGTGGCTGCCGCGCCTCGATCTACAACGCGTTTCCCGAGGCTGGCGTCACTGCGCTGGTCGAGTTCATGCGAGAGTTCGAGCGCACCCAAGGATGAGCAACGAAAACTATCCCGTGGACGCACCCGGGTGGGCTGCGCTCGACCGCGTCGGGCAGACGATCTACCCGGGGCAGACGCCGCACCAGTTCACGAGCCAAACCGGCTACGACCTCGAGAGCCCGAATCCACTGCCCGCAATTTGCGTGTGGGAGGGGCGAGACCCGGCGCATTGGCACTACGTCACGTACGGCCTGACGGAGCTGTTCGAGAAGTCATCTCCCGATCCGAAGATCTCCGGGTTCGGCTTCGAAGTCACGCTCCGCGTGCCGCGTGAGGAGCACGAGGACCGACCCCCGGAGTGGCCGCTGGGGCTGCTTCAGGGGGTTGGTCACTACGCGCTGTCGGGACAGGGCGGCTTGGACTCCGGGCACATCATCGACCTCGGCGGCCCGATGGTGGTCCCGGTCGAGGGCGGGCCGCCGTCGCTTCTGACCGGCGTGGTGATGGTCCCAGACCCGCACTTCGGCAAGGTCGACACCCAGTTCGGGTCGGTGTTGTTCCTACAGCTCTTCGGTCTGACCGCGGACGAGGTTTCGTCCATGCAGGCGTGGCCGATCCAGCGGAAGGTCGGACTGGTCACCGACGTCGACCCACTCGGGATCACCCGGATCGATCGCGCCCCGTTCCAACAGGATCGCCGGACGGCCGCGGCATTTCGCCGTCACGCGCTCGGCATCCTCATCGAGTAGGGGCACTATCGCGCGGCGCCAGCCGCACAACGCGCGTAGACGTTGGAGCCGCCGCGTCTGGTGCGTTATCGTAGAAGCGATGGATCGTCGGGGGCTCTTGCGGGCGTGCGCCTTGTCGCTGCCGCTCGTCGCGTGTGCCGGAGGTGCGGACGCGGAGAGCCAAAGCGGCGGTAGCTTCGGACCCGGGGGCGCCGGCGGTGGACAGAGCACCGAGGGCGACGCCGTCACCACGGGCGTCAGCGGTGGCCCCGGCGGTGGCAACGGCGGCGGCGGAAGCAACCCCGACAGCAACACCGGCTTCGTGACCTCCGGCTTCGACACGACCGGGGGAACCGGCTTCGACGTCGACTGCATCGACAACGACGGCGACGACTACGGCGAGAACTGCTTGGCCGGGCCGGACTGCAACGACGACGACGCCGAGATCAACCCCGGCGCGATGGAGCGCTGCGACGAGGTCGACTGGAACTGCGACACCGACCCGCAGATGGGGTGCGAGTGCCCCGACGACGGCGTCGGCAGCAACTGCAACCTCCCTTATGACCTGGGCATCCTCGAGATGGGCGCCAACGTCATGGGCGTGGTCGGCAACGTTCCGATCGAGAACAACTTCGACTGGTACCAGGTCAGCTTTCCGACGATGGCACGACCCGGTGCGGGCACGCCCACGATCAGCTTCGCGATCAACGAGGGCGATGCGTTCGTGTTCGACGTGGTCTACGATCAGTGCGGTGCCGGCGGCATGCCCTGCGGCAACGCGGGGGCGCCCGAAGGGCTGGCGGAAGGTCTCACGCAGTGGACCTTCGTCGACGACGACCCCGGGTGCTGCACGGAGCCGATGGACTCCCTCGTGCAGTGGCCGAGCCAGGTCTACGTCCGCGTGTACCGGACGACCGCAGGCAGCAGCTGCGCGGCGTATCAGCTCCAGCTGTCTCGGTAGCGGCGCGGTGTGAGATCGACGCAGGGTCGTTGTCCAACCCAAACGGCGGCGGTGCGGCTATACAGAGCGTGAACGCGTTTCTCCGCGCTGCGCTCCTCGCCTGCCTGTCTCTGTCGGCATGCGCCGCGACGCAAACAAGCTCGCCGGCCGGGCCCGCCCCGATGCGGATCGTCGAGCGGGCGCCCGCCGACGCGTACCTGGCGTTCTGGACCGCGCATGCCGGCGCAGACCTCGAGACGCAGGTGACGGCGTTCTCGGGGCAGGTCGCACCCACCGCGCCGCGTCTGTTTGGGGAAGCCGTCCTTGGGCTCGAGGGACCCGGGGAGGCCGCACTGGCCCAGCGTCTTCGGCTGTACTTGCCGGCGGTCGAGCCGGAGCTCGCGCGCGTCCAGGCCGTGGGGGCGAGCCTTCCCGAGCGTGTCGAAGACGCCGTGGTGGCGTTTCGCGCTGAGATGCCGATGCCTGCACCGGCGCAGATCGTCCTGACCGCGAGCTTGGGTTCGTTCGACGGGATGACGGCCGAGCTCGACGGGGTCCCGACGATCTTGCTCGCCGTCGACGGCATCGCGCTCTTCCACCCGCCCGGCTATGACGTGCAGCCGTTGGTCCACCACGAGCTGTTTCATTTGCTGCACGCGCAGCGGTGGAACGGGGCCGAGCAGACGACGCTGGCCGAGGCGCTGTGGTTCGAGGGGTTGGCGACCTACGTCAGCCGTCAGCTCAACCCTGAGGCGACGGCGACGGAGGTGGACGGCAGTCCGTCGCTGCGGGCAGAGGTGCAGGCTCGGCTCCCCGAGCTGGCGCGGGCGGTCGTCGAACAGCTGGATTCCGAGGACCCGGCGGTGCTCGAAGCGTTCCTCAGCGCGGGCGTGGACGGCGACATGCCCGATCGCTCCGGCTACATCCTGGGCGCGATCGCAGCCGAGCAGCTGGCGCGGGCCCACTCGCTCGACGAGTTGATGGCGTTGCGCGGCCCGGCCCTGCACGACGCGCTCCGCGGCGTGTTCGCGTCGATGCAAGCGGGCGGCTCGTCTCGCATCCGGGGGCGTCGACTCGCAACCCGGCGACGCGGCAAGCGATTGACCGCGCCGTAGTGCTGGCGCTTCAGCCGTCCATGCCCAGCTCGCACGTGAGCCGGCCGTTCTTGGCGACCTTGCGCCACGGCGGCAGGCTGGGGAGCGGGGGCGGTGCGTCGGAGCAGCCGGGATCGGCGGCGTCGTCTTGGTGGTCGAAGTCGTTGTCGACGCCGTCGGTGCAGGCGGTCGTCGAGTCCTTCGACTCCGGGTCGGGGTTGGCGGTCAGCCACGCGTCGGGGATCGACTCCCAGATGCCCTGAAAGTAGGTCTCGTACTGTTTGGCCAGCGGTTCGCTGTGAACGATGATCGTGTTCTCGTCGTTCTTGGTATCGCCCGAGCTGGTCCAGTTCATCGAGCCGGTGATGACCGTCTTGCCGTCGATGACGGCCGACTTCATGTGCATCTTTCCGCCCCAGTTCTCGACCTTCACGGCGATGCCCGCGGCACGCAGCAGCTCGTGCTTGGTGTAGCCGTTCTTTGCTCCGGTCGCGTCGAGAATGACGCGCACCCGCACGCCGCGAAGGTACGCATCGTTCAGGTCGGCGACGATGTGCTTGTGGGTCAGGAAGAACACCGCGATGTCGATGCGGTCTTCGGCGTTGATGATGAGAGGACGAAGCTTGGAGGAGATCGGCGACTCCTGAGGAGAGAACGAGACGTCGAGCTCGGCGTTCGACAACGTCACGCGACGTTCCCCCTGCGGCTTGGGCTTGCGCGTGTGGTACCGGCCATCCACGTACATCTGCTCGAACTCTTCGGTGTACCAGCCCGCCACCGTCTTCGAGTCGACCACGGTGACGAGGTTCGCGTTGTAGCCGCCCGTCCCCGAGTCGCTGACGTTGGTCGATCCGGTCCACACGAACTGACCATCCACGACGAAGAACTTGTTGTGCATGATCTTCGCGCCACCCTCGATCGGTTCGCGGGATGCGTGCGCCGCCAGGAGGCACGTTTCGCCGAGGTCGTAGGCCAAGCACTGCAGCGGGCCCTCGAAGCCGTTCGGTCGCGCGCAGTTCGGTTCGCGGTTGTAGGGGTTGCGGGCCTCTTGCCGGGCGATTTTCACGTCGGCCTTGAGGTCGGAGCGCACGTCGCCGATCGCGGCGACGAGGTCCTCGGTGCTCGAGTAGTAGTTCTTGCCCTCGAGGTCTCGGTCGACGATGCCGCGCAGCTTCACGCCGCGGGCCTTGGCGGCAACGAGCGCGTTCTTGATCTCGGTCTGGTTGCGCATCCCGTAGATCGCGAAGTCGATCGACGTCGTCGCGCCCTCGATGAGCTCGAGCAAGGCCTGGCAGTGCTCGGCTTTGCAGGCGTCGAGCGGCCGATCGAACTGCGTGGGGTCGTTGAGGATGAGTCGAATCGCCCCGGGGTCGGTGATTTCCTCACCGTCTCGAGGTGAGGCGGAGTCCGTCTTGGGTCCACACGCGATCGATCCAAACAGAGACAGCAAGACGAGGGCCGTGCGCACGAGCGGCAGTCTACTGCGCTCTGGGCACCTTCCGCGCGCGACGAGCGAAGCGCCGCCAGGGGCGCTGGGGCGACTTTGGACGCACATCGTCCTCCGAGCGCGTACCTGGCGATGCGTCTCGTGGCTCGCCCCTTCTCGGGTTGGCCCGATCCATGCTTCGATCACGGGGGCGGGAGGGAGAGCGATGGACACAGAAGCGATGGAAGGACGGTTCGAGGTGACCGAGATTCGGGACCGGCACGGGCGACGCGATCGGTCGAGATACCGGGCACGCCTCTTCGGCCAGCCCAAGGTCGGCTACTCGCTGGTCCTGTTTCGGGAGGCGGGGGACAAGCGCATCGTGACGAGCGCGGTCCAGCGGATGTTCGGCGGAGCGGCGGGCGCGACGTACATCCAGACGCAGAACACGCTGTACGTGCTCGACCCGGCCGAGGCCGCCTACGCGCCGGCTACGTGCCCCACGGGCGAAAGCCGCGCTGGATGATCGTGCCCGACGTGAACGTGAAGAACGACGTCGTGTACTTGATGTCGGTGACGAACCCCGGGTGAATCGGGACCAGCGCGTCGGTTGGGTTGCCCTTCGC
>JBCCQM010000123.1:0-24826 GCA_039024335.1 Myxococcota bacterium | reverse complement strand
GGGGGGTGGGGGTGTTACATCGTTTCGATTTCGTGCTGTGTGCGGGTGACTCCGAGTTTATGACGGGCCAGGGCTAAATTGGTGTGGCGCTGTGCGACCCGGGGTGGTCTCGATGCGGTGGAGGCCCCGCGGCGCCCTGCGACACGCAGATCGAGAACGCGCAGGCCTGCGATGCGTGTGGTCACAACTGGCGCGTGGTCGAGCTCGTCGCCGATGAGCATGCGACGGTGGACGACGAGTTCGGGACGATGGGATCGATGGCGCTGGTCGAGTCGGCACGGTGGGAGACGAGCACGCTGACCGGTTGGCTGGGCTTCGACGTCGCCGGGATCGACGACCCTCTTCTGCTCGAGGCCGCGAGGCTGCGGTTGCACGTGACGTACGTCGACGGCGGCCCCGCGGTGGATATCGTGGCGGAGGCGAGCCCGCGGTGGGCACCGCAAGACTTCGGTCCGCAGGCGACCTTCCTGCGGAAGGCATGGCCTCAGATGGACGGATTCCCGCTTGCGGCCGACCTCGATCTGCAGGTCTGGGACTGGCAGGGCGCGTTCGCTGCGGACTGGGCGAACTTCGGTTTGGTCGCCTCGGGTCCGGTGCCCTCGATGGCGCAGTTCGAGGGGAACTACGGCTCGACGGAGTTCGCACCGACGCTCGAACTCGTCGGCTGTTTTCAGTAGAGGGCGCCGGCGGGCTACTCGGTGCGGCGCGCGACGCCGTGCGCGACGAAGCTACCGGGGCGCGCCTGGTCGTGGCTCATCTCGAGGGTGAACCACGCGCCGTCGTAGAGCGCGTCGGCGACGTCGCTACAGACCGCCTCGGTTTCGCAGCGCGCGGCCGTCTCGGCCAGCAGTCGAAAGCCGTTCCGATCGACCCGCTCCACGAACGATGGCGCGAGCTGCATCTCGAACCGAGCGTCGAACTCGGCGGAGGATGCGGTGAGTACTTCGACCAGGTCGTAGCTGCGGATGTCGGCGTCGTCATCGGCGACCAGGACGGTCAGCTCATACTCGCTGCCCCATTCGTGGTCGAAGCCGGCGATCTCCCGCGCATATGCGACCTGGTCGTCGCCCTCTTCTTGAACCCGCAGGCAGTACCCGGGCGCGCCGTCGGGGCACGCCTCGCGAAAGTGATCCACACGCAGGGTGACCATCTCCGGCGCCTCCTGGTCACAGCCGGGCAGGCCGATCGAGGCGAACAGAACGAGGGTCGTGGCGAGTGCGGTGCGCATGGTCGGGTCGTCGTCACCGAAGGAGACTGCAACCGTCGTGCCACGCACGCGGATCTGCGTTTTGGGCCCTCCGGGCTCGAATTCCTGCCGATGCAGCGACAGCGCTGCCGGAGATCCGGACAGCGCTGTCGTGGCGACATTCGCCCCAGGGCGGGCGTGTCATGGAGCGAGACGTCTGCGCGCTCACTCGCGCCGGAAGGCGAAGGCGGCGTTCTTGGAGCGAAGCACCATGCCGCGCGCCGACTTCTCGTCGTCGAGCTCGAACATGACGCGGTTGCCGGAGTGGTCTTTGAAGAAGAACCGTCCGCGTCCCATGGGGTGCATCCAGGTCAAGCCGTGACCGGGTACGTCGAAGTACAACCGCTCACCGTATGCACGCACATGCACGGTCTGCAGCATGGCAAAGCGCTCGGGGTCGGTGAGCTCGGCGTAGCGTGACCACGTGTCCTCGGTCAGGCGATACGTCCCCACATAGCGGGGGTAGGTGCTCGGGGCGATCTTCACCTCGTGGGCCTCGCGACGGCGCTGCGGAGTGTCGCCGTAAACCAGCATTGCGACGTCTTGCGCGACCCGACTCGCCGGCACCACCTCGGTGTTGCAGAGCACGACCACGGTCGTGTCGTCCTCGGTGAAGTGGATCATCGACCCGTTGAAGCCGTCGATCGCCGCCGGGAAGCTCAGCACCGGTTGGCCGTAGCCATGGTCGACGGCGAGTCCGTAGCCGTAGCCGTGTTCGCCCGCCTTGGTCATCTCCGCGACGCTACGCTCGGAAAGCAGCGCGCCGCTGCTCAGGGCGACGTTCCAGCGCACGAGGTCGCCCGGCGTGGACACGAGCCCACCCGCACCACCGAACACGGACATGTCGATCGCATCGGGAGGATCGAGCAGCTCTTCGTCGTTCCAGACCCGGCCTTCGGCTTGTTCGCCGCTCTCGTACGCGTCACCGAACGTCGACGACGTCATCCCGGCGGGCGCGAAGAGGTTGGTCTGGACGTACTCGCCGTAGGACACCTTTGAGACCTGCTCGACGATGGCGCCGAGTAGGTAGTAGTTGGCGTTGGACGGGCTGAAGTCGCTGCCGGGCTCGAACTCGAGAGGCAGGCCCGAGAAGCGGGCCAGGAGCTGCTCAGTGGTGTGCGGCTCGTCCTTCCAGGTGTGGAAGTAGGGCAGGGCCGTGTAGTTCGGAATACCCGAGGTGTGCTGCAGCAGCTGGCCGACGGTGATCTCTTCGCCCCGCGGGTAGTTGGGGAAGAAGCGGGTGACGGTGTCGTCCAGCCCCAGCTGACCACGGTCGCGAAGCTGCAGCACCGCGGCGGCGGTGAACTGCTCGGTGAGCAGGCCCAGCCGGAAGCGGGTGTCGACCGTGTTGGTGCGGTTGCCCGCCAGGTCGGCCGCACCGAACCCCTGCGCGTAAAGAAGCTCCCCCTCGCGCGCGACCGCGATGGTGCCGTGGAACTTGAACGCGGGGCCCCAGTCGGCGCCGTAGTCCGAGACGATCGTGGCGATCGACGCGGCGAGGTCGTCGGGGACCGGTGCGCCCGGCGTACCGTCGGTGCGGAACTGCGGACGGCCCAGCGCGTCGGGCTGACCATGGTCTTGGTCTTGGTCTTGGGCGTACGACGTCCCGACGCCCGCGGTGTTCTTCGCGTCGGCGAGTTGATCGAAGCGCCCGCGATCGCCATCGGGCACGACCGCGTAGGTCAGTCCGCCTGCGAGCGCGCCGCCGAGGAGAAAGCCCGCCGCCATGCGACCCCACGGACGCGTGAAGCGAGCGTCGTCGTCGGCTGCGTCGTCGTGGTCGATCGGCTCGGCCGCGAGCCGAAGCGATGGCGACGTCTGGGCGGCCATCACCCGATCGGAGAAGCCGACGGCGACCTCCTCGACCAGCGTGTCGAACCCGACGTCCGATCGCCACGCTTCGATGGCGTCGTCGACGAGTGCATCATCAGGTGCATCGAGCGTGCTGTGTCGATGCGTGTCGTCGTGCTCCAAGCGATCCCCCTTACGCATGGTAGACCTCCTCCAGCGCGGCCCGAAGCCGCTTGCGCGCCCGATTGAGGCGCGACTTGACCGTGCCCAAGTCGATGCAGAGCGCGGTCGCGATCTCGGCATACTCCAGGCCGTGGTATTCGCGGAGGATGAAGGCGGCCCGATACTCGGGAGCCAGATCATCCACCGCGCGCGCGATGACGGTGGCGAGCATCTTTCGCTCGGCCGTCTCGTCAGCCCGGCCGGGGGACGCCAGGTGACTCGCGCTGGAGCTCTCGAGCGGCCGCGTATCGAGGCGGCGGCGACGGAGCTCGTCGATGGTTCGGTGGGAGGCGATGGTCAGGATCCACGTCGAGAGCCGCGCCGGACCGTTGCGGTCGAACTTCGGCAGCGCGCGGAAGACGCGAAGAAAGGTCTCCTGAGCGACGTCCTCGACCATCGTGGCGTCGGCGCGGCCCCGCATCATTCGAGCGACGAGGCTCAGGACGGGGCGCTGATACCGTTCGACGAGGGCGCGACGAGCCCGCGGATTCCCGCGTTGGGCGCTGGCGATGGTGAGCTCATCGAGCTCGGGACATCGCTGGGGTCGTGCGGGCGGGGGCTGCACCTGGGTCGCCGGGCTCACCGACGTACTGTCACGGTCGCGCGACGCAGGAGTTCCCGCCTTGAGGACGAATGTGTCCATGAACGTTGCCATCGGTGCGGGCGCAGGGGCCCTACCGTCTTGGAACCGTGAAACGTGGCCGCGGTTCGCGCAAACTTTGACCTTGGCGGTATCCTCGCCCGGTCGTGTCCGCTCGCTCCGCCTGGCTCGCGATCGGGCTGCTCGCGCTCGTTCTGGTGGCGCTGCGGTGGTCGACCCTGGATACAGGCCTGCACATGGACGACCTCGCGCAGCGGGCGATGGTCGAAGGGGGGTATCCGGTCGCGCGCGCGCCGTGGGATCTCTACACCTTTGCCGGGGGCACACCCGAAGAGACCCGAACGCTTGCAAGCGCGGGCGCGCTTCCGTGGTGGTCCGACCCTCAGCTTCGCCTTCGCTCGCTCCGGCCGCTGGCGAGCGTGTTGGTCTGGGCTGACGCCCGCTGGCTGAGTCCAAAGGCCGCGCACGTTCACTCGCTGCTGTGGTGGCTCGCGATGCTGGCGGCGGCCGGCTGGGCGCTGCGTCCGGTGTTGGGCGGTCGCTGGACGCTGGTCGCCGTCGCCCTGTACGGGTTGGACGACGCGCACGTGTACCCGCTGGCATGGCTGGCGAACCGCGCCGCGTTGATCTCGGGCGTCTTCGGATGGCTGACCCTGGGTCTGTTCGTTCGCGCGGCGAACGGTGGGCCTGCCCGTGGGCTCGTCCTGGCCGCGACATCGGCGGCGTGCATGGCCGCGGGCGAGTACGGCCTGTGCGGGCTGACCTTCACGGCCACCTACGCCCTCGTGGTCGACGAACGACCCTGGGTCCGTCGGATGCGGGCCCTCGCGCCCGTCCTCGCGCCGATGGCCGTGTATCTGGTGCTGCATCGGCTCGGAGGGTTCGGCGCTGCGCACTCCGGCGTGTACTTAGACCCTGGGTCCGAGCCGGGCGCGTTTCTCGGCGCGGTGGCCGAGCGCGCCCCGCTGTTGACCCTGGACATGCTTAGCGGCGCTCCGCTGACGACGCTGCGTGACGCCGTCCCTGGGTCGCTCGGACCCTGGGTCCTCGCCGTGCTCGGGGTCGTCGCGGTGACCGGCGTGCTTCACGTGCTCGTCACCGACCCGGCGCGTCGACGCGTGTTGGCCTGGGCAGGTCTCAGCGCGGGGATCGCGATCCTCCCGGTGTGCGCGTCGTTCCTGTCCGAGCGGCTCACCGTCCTTGCGAGTCTGGGGGCCCACATCGCGTCTGCAGCATTCATCGCGCTCGCGCTCGAGCGCGTCCGCGACGGGTGGCGTCGGTTTGCCGTACCCATGGTCATGTCCCTCGCGGTCATCGCGGGTCACGGGGTGCTCGCGACCCGGTCCGGTCAGGAGCAGACCGAGAGGCTTCGAGCGTTCAACGAAGCCGGCGCTAACCTGGCCGCGCAGATGCCCGTGGACGATGACGCCGCGGCTTCGCAGCGGTGGGTGCTGCTCACCGCCGGCGACCCGATGCTCCTCGTCTATCCACCGGAGTTTCGCGCCGTTGCCGGCCACCCTCGCCCCGCGAGCTGGACGGTGCTCTCGCTGGCGCCCGGCCCGGCCACCATGCGGCGGGTCTCCGAGCACGCGCTCGAGCTGACGATGGCCGACGGTTGGTTCCGCGCGCCCCTCGAGGGCTTCTTTCGCCGCGGGGACCGCCCGCTCGCGCTGCACGACCGGGTGAGCCTTGAGGGCCTCGAGGCCGAGGTCGTCGCCGTGGACCCGGCGGGGGTCCCGACGACGGTCCGCTTCACGTTCGATCGCGCCCTGGGTGATCGCTCGATGCGCGTTCTCGGGCTTGGCGCGCGCGGCTTCTACCGCTACCCGCTCGCGGGCGTCGGTGCGACGGTTCCGGTACCGCCGGGGCTCGACGCGGTGCGGGCCGCCGAAGGCCTTCCGCCGGCGTGAGCAGCTGTTAGCATGCGCGCGAGCGATGGCGGACGAACGGAAGATCCCACGGGGACGACTGAGCCGCGTCGCTCGGCTGGCGCGAGCGGGGGCGTCGTCCGGGATGGCGCTGCTGCGCTCCAAGGATTCGTCGGGCACCGCCGAGAAGGTTGCGGGCATGCTCGGCGACCTGCGCGGCGTTGCGACCAAGGTCGGTCAGATGGCCAGCTACGTCGACGGTCTCATCCCGCCCGACCACCAGGACTCCTTCGAGCGCAGTCTCGCCAAGCTGCGCGCCGCTGCGCCCAAGAGCTCGATCGCCGACATTCGCCGGGTGCTGCGGGAAGACTTCGGTGATGCGCCCGAGCAGCTCTTCGCAACCTGGAGCGACGAGCCGCTCGCCAGCGCGTCCATTGGCCAGGTCCATCGGGCCACGCTGCACGACGGCCGCGAGGTCGCGGTGAAGGTGCAGCACCCGGGCATCGCGGAGGCGATGGAGGCCGACATGAAGAACGCGAGCCTGATGGACTTCGGCTCGCGAGCGTTCGGCTTCGGCAAGTTCGAGGTGGGCCGGCTCGTCGATGAAGCCAAGGCCCGCTTTCGCGAGGAGCTCGACTACGGCCTCGAGGCCGAGCGCTACCAGCGATTCGCGGCCTTGCACGCCGACGACGCAACGGTCGTCGTCCCCGAGGTCGTGTCCGCCTTGTCGTCCCCCCGCGTGCTCACGACCACCTTCGTCGATGGACTCGACTTCGAGGCGGCTGCCGAAGCCTCCGACGACGAGCGCCGCGCTTGGGCCGAGACGCTGTGGCGGTTCGTCTACGCGTCGATCATGGTCGGCGGGGTCTTCAACGCCGACCCGCATCCGGGCAACTATCGGTTCTTGCCTGGCGGCGCGGTTGGGTTTCTCGACTTCGGCTGCGTGCAGGAGATCAACAACTTCAATCGGCGGCGCATCGTCGCCGGTCACGCCGCGCTCGCCGAAGGTGACTTCGCCGGCTTCGAACTCCCCATGGCGCAGATGCTCGACGCCCGCGAGGGAACGCATCGCGAGGAGATGGCTTCGTACATGCGCTATGCCGTGTCCCCACTCCTGCAGTCACCGTTTCGCATCACGCGACCGTTCGCGGCCGAGGTGGTGCAGCGCTTCCGAACGATGGCCAAGGCCATGATGTCGCTGCGCTCGGGGGAGTACGCCGCGATGCCGGAGGGCATCTTGTTCCTCAACCGGCTGCAGTTCGGCTTCTATTCGGTTTTGGCGCGCCTCGACGTCGAGGTCGACTACGCATCGGTGGAGCGGGCGTTCCTCGACGATGCGCTCGCGGCCGTCGAAGGCCTCGCCGACAGCAAGACGCTGCGCGGCTGAGCCTCATCGCCGACGCCGACGCGGCGGTTTGGGAGAGGTGCTGCGGGCGGCCTCGGCGACCGTGGCCCGAAACCATCGGTGCCCCGGATCGGCTTCGCTGCGCGGGTGCCAGATCTGGGTGATCGGATACGGCGACAGAGGAAGGGGCAGGTCCAGGATGCGAAGCCCGTGTCGCTCGGCTTCACACATCGCGAGCCGGCGCGGCACCGTCAAGATGAGGTCGGTGCGCGCGGCGAGGGTGAGGCCAGCGTAGAAGAACGGGACGCGCCGGAGCACCCGTCTGCGCGTGCCCTTGGCCGCGAGCGCGTCGTCGACCACCCCGCCCGCGCGTCCGCGAGGGGCGATTTGAACGTGCCCCAGGTCGGCGTAGCGCTCGAGGGAGAGCCGGCTTCGCACGCTGGGGTGGTCGCGTCGGACCACGCACACGAACGACTCGTCGAACAGCTTTTGAATCCGGATCTCCGGATGCAGGTTCGTGTACACGCCGAGCGCCAAATCGATGCTGCCCTCGCGGACGAGGTCGGGATCGGCCGGCACGTTGGGCATGAAGTTCAGCGAAATGTTGGGGGCCTGCGACTGCAGCAGACCATCGAGCACGATGCCGAGCACGTGCACGATGTAGTCGCTGCCGTGCACGAGAAAGTCACGGGTGGATGCGGCGGGGTCGAACGGCGTGGCGGGGTCGAAGACGTTGGCGATGCGCTCGAGCACCGACGCCACCTGCGGCCGCAGCTCCTGGGCGCGGGGCGACGGGACCATGCCTCGTCCGGCACGAACCAGCAGCGGGTCCTGCAGGGTGGTGCGGAGCTTGGCTAGCGCCTGGCTGACCGCGGGTGGGCTCCGGCCCAGGCGCAGCGCCGCACGGGTGATGCTCTCTTCTTCGAGCAGTGCGTGCAGCGTGTGCAGCAGGTTCAAGTCCAGCTCCGAGATGTTCACTCTGAAGGAAGGTTATCAGCTTCGCATTAAGTATGGCGAAAGGTCATGTTCGCGCGCACTGCATTGCCGTTCGGGCGGACGGGACCAAGGTAGGCGCACGGAGCAACGCTCATGAGCGCCAACGTCAACATCACCCATCCCGACCGCAAGAAGACCGTTTTAATGATCGCCGCGAACCCGGCGACGTCCTCCACCACGGGCTGGCCCATCGGTTTCTGGTGGGCCGAACTGACGCACCCGTACGTGGTCTTCGAGGAGGCCGGCTACGACATCGAGATCCGCAGCCCCAGCGGCGGCCGCCTCGAGCCCGATGGCTTCAGCGACCCGCAGCACGAGAGCGGCTACTCGGCGCATGACTTCATCAGCCTCGGCTTCAAGACCTCGCCCACCCACGCCGCGCTGCTCGAAAACACCGCGTCGATCGACGACGTCGACGTGAACGCCTACGACGCTATGTTTCTCGTCGGCGGTCAGAGCCCGATGGAGTCGTTCGTCGGCAACGAGACGCTGACTCGGCTGGTTGCACGATTCTACGAGGCTGGCAAGCTCACCGCCGTCGTCTGCCACGCAACCGCGGTCCTGCTCGAAACCAAGCTCTCCAGCGGAGAGCTGCTGGTCAAGAACAAGACGTGGACCGGATTTGCCGATGACGAAGAGCGCTACGCCGACGACTTTGCGGGTCAGCGACTGCAGCCGTTTTGGATCGAGGAGGCGGCGCGCAAGGTGCCGCAGACCAACTTCATCGTCGCGCCGGCGTTCCGCCCCTTTGCCCACCGCGACGGGCTGCTCGTGACTGGACAGCAGCAATTCTCGGGCGCAGCCGCGGCGCGCCTGGTCGTCGACGCGCTGGGTCGCTGACCCCACCGTTCACCCCACCATCGGAGACACTCTCATCATGCGAATTTCCATTCTCGGTGCGGGCCGCGTCGGCGGCTCCCTCGGCGCGGGCTGGGCGGCGGCCGGCCACGACGTCACCTTCGGGGTCCGCGACCCCAACGACGAAAAGCAGGGCGCACTCGCGGGTCCGACGGCGACCGTGCGCGACGCGGTCGCGGCAGCCGACCTCGTGGTGCTTGCGACGCCGTGGGCAGCCGTGCAATCCGTCCTCGAAGCCGCGGGCGACTTTGCAGGCAAGACGCTCGTCGACGCCACGAATCCGATCGGCCCCGGCTTTGCGCTCACCCACGGTCACGACGACTCGGGCGCGGAGCAGGTCGCCCGCTGGGCGACGAACGCCAACGTCGTGAAGTCGTTCAACACGACCGGGTTCGAGAACATGCGCAACCCTGCATACCCAGGCGGTGCGAGCGTGATGTTCGCCTGTGGGGACGATGCCGAGGCCACCAAGCGCGTGTGTGGCTTGGCCTCCGACCTCGGGTTTGATCCGGTCAACATGGGTCCGCTGTCTCGCGCGCGCGAGCTCGAACCGTTCGCGATGGTCTGGATCCGGATGGCCATGCAGCTGGGGCACGGTCGGGACTTCGCGTTCGTGAAGCTGCGGCGCGCCTCGACCTCGTGAAGGCGCTGCCGCTGGCGGCGGGACTGGTCGTCGGCCTCGCCGGGCAGGGTGCGTCCGGCAGCCCTGTCGACGCGGAGCCCCCGGTCGGCGAAACGCCGGGGTGGAGTGGCAGCGTGGACGGTTGGCCCGATCTGCTCGTTCGCGGTTTCTTACGGGTGCGCGTGGGGTCGTGAGACGGGTGTCACAGCGATTCCACGAAATGGAACCGTCGGGCTGGTTCGCGCGACGGTCTAGGCATGCTCCCCCGCTTGGATTGTTCTCCCGCCCGCCATGACGGCGATGTCGCGGTGTGCTGGTCCCACATGGACACACGCCTGGATGCAAACGCTCCGCAAACGAGCGGGGTCGGGGTGTATCGAGCGCATGCTCCAGAACGTCGGAGTTGATATGCGCACCCAACCACCCATCGACGCCGGAGAAAGCCAGGTGGGCATGCCGTGTTCCCGCTCGGCCGTGCTGCATCAGCATCTCATCGCCGCCGCCAGCGATGAGCGGGCTCGCCTGGATCTGTACGCATCCCTGCTGATGGGCAGCGTGTACGTCGAGTCCATGGAGATCCTGCTCGGAGAGCAGGGTCCGGAGGTCGAGTTCTCGACGACGGCCACGAAGTATGGACCGGCCGTCATCGCGTACTCGTCACGCACGCGCCACCGCGGCGCTCATCGCAGCGACCTGGAGTCCACCGCGTTCGCATACCTGCTGCACGCGCTCCCCGAGGGCGTCGGCATCGTGCTCGACCCCAACCACGAGTGCTACCTCATCGAGCCTGAAGAAGTTCGGATGCTCCGACAGTGCGCGCCGATTCAGACGCACTGAACCTCGCCCGGCTGCTGGGCGCCTGCATCATCCGCGTGAGATGCAGGCGTCGAGCGGGGCTCGGACGCTCTCCCAATCGACGGCGGTCCCGCCTGCAGCCGCACGAAGCTCACGCTCGATGATGATGCGCAGGGCTTCGGCACGACCGCGAACCTCGGCGGTCTCGGCCAGCTGACTGAGGAGCAGTGCGCCGGCGTGGGCTTGGTGCAAGGAGAGCAGGGGGTCGGCGCTGCCCGAGTCGATCTCTTCTCGAATGGTGCGGAGGCAGCTCAGGGCGTCGGCGCGGGCTGAGCGTTGCTCGGTGGCCCCGCCACCGGTGTATTCACTGCCGGCAGATGTCTCGGCATCGAAGCGCGCTGGCGGGGCGACGTAGTTCCCGTATTCCGAGGTGTCGCGCGCCGGTGGGGCGGACAGTCGCGTGCCCGGGCGGGGCTCGTGCCACAAAAGCATGCCCCCGCCAGCGCCCGGGACCGGCAGCACGCGCACGCGCCACAGCTCGCCGTCGTTTTCGTAGTCCACCGTTTGCCGACTGCGCTGCGCCGCACACACCGTGATGGCGTGCCGCAGCGCGAAGGCGTCGGGGACGTTCGGCGTGGCAGCGGACAGGATGTCTGGGTAGGCGACCCCTTCGCCCAGCCCCGCACCCCACAGCGCCTGGGGCCCGCGGCCTTCATCCCACAGCGGATTGGTGGCGACGACGGTGCCGGACGCGTCGAGCACCGCGGCCGGAAACGGCAGCGCGGAGAGAAAGGCTCGGAGCGTCGGCTCGTGAACCCATCGCATGGACGGGAGCGGCGCCATTCCCGGAATGATACTGCATTCCCTGAGACGGCGCGCTAGGCGCTCGGTGCCGCGCTGCGCAGGGTTGGGATCAGCTCCATCGCCCGCAGCAACAGCTGGCGCTCGTCTTCGGCCACGGTGGCGTCGGAGAGCGCGACGCGAAACAGGTCGTCGAGGATCGTCTGCCGCATGTCCCTCAGCTGCGCGAACTCGTCGAAGTCGATCCTGCGGTCCTCTTCGACCCGCGCCACGAGGTCCCCGAACGCGTGCAGGTGCGTATCGAAGCTCCGCAGGAGTGCTCGCTCGTCGCTTGTGATCTTACCGTCCGCACGCGCGATCGCCCGCATCATGTCCATCACGTCTTCGCGCCGAGGGGGCGCGGCGGACGTGGCCGACGCAACCGCGCTCGCCGAGCCATCCGCAGAGAGCACCGCGAGGGCGAACCGGCGGACCAAATGCGGACGCACGGCGACGGGGTCGAGATGTCGAACCGCGTCGAGCAGGTCTCGCACTTCGAGCTCGAGGGTGGCCCGAAGCGCTCGCGCGATCTGGGGCTCGGAAAGCTGGACGACGTGGGCGGGGACGGCAAAGCGCTGGGTGACGAGCTCGACCGCCCGCGCGTCTCCGTCGCCATGCAAGAACGGTCCGAGTTCCGGCGCGAGGCCGACCACCGTGCCGAGCAGGCGTCCGACGGTATCGGCAACGTCCGCTTGCGTCGCGCGGCTTTGGTCACCCGCGACGACGCAGGCCGCCTCGACCAGGGCTTCTTTCCACACGCCGCGTGCAGCGGCAGCGAGGGCGGGCGTGAGCGCGTCGGTGGAGAACTCTTCGAGGCGCCGGGACTGGGCGTAGCCGGAGGCTGCGTCGACGAGCCGTCGCATCAACGCCGGGCCGCCAACCTCCCAACCCGCCGCGTCGCGAAGCGTGCGTGTGAGGTTGGCGAGCATCGACGAGATCGGGCCTGCCTCGGCCTCGAACGCGCCGCCGCCCGCGGTGGCGAGCATGTCGAGGTCGGCCGGTTCGTCGAGCTCGCGGAGCAGCGGCAGGTCGCGTCCAATGGCGAAGACCAGCGTCGCCAGGTCGTGCAGCGCGTACAGCTGCGCCTCCGATGCCTCGACGCCCTCGAGCGCGAAGTCGACGACCGCCGCGGCCTCGAGCACCACGCCCCGCGGCGCGAGTGCGGCTCGCAGCGCGCCACCGGGGGCTCCATCGCGTCCGAACGCCTTACGCAGCGCGACCGTACTCGGCGTCGGGTCGGTGAGATCCAGCGGCTGCACGACGAACAGTTCGGCGATCTCCATTCGGCCATGCTAACAAGCGCGCCGGACGATGCCGATCAGCGCGATTCCATCCGCCGGGGAGACGGTGACCGTCTGCATCGAGGTGGCCAAAGGCAGCTGGATCAAGCGCCGCCCCGACGGGTCGATCGACTTCGTTTCGCCGCTTCCGTGCCCCTACAATTACGGCTCGATCGTGGGGACCTCGGGTGCGGACGGCGATCCCTTGGACGCCGTGGTGTTGGGTCCGCGGCTTCCGTACGGCGTTCGGGCCCGCGTCCTCGTGCACGGCTGGGTCGACTTCATCGATGCCGGCACGCCCGACCCCAAGCTCGTGTGTGGCGTGGGGCCGTTGACCGGCCGTGACCGTGCGGGCGTGGAGCGCTTCTTCGAGGTGTACGCGGGGTTCAAGCGGGTGCTGTATCGCGTGCGCCGCGACGCCGAGGGGGCGCAGACCCGGTCGCAGGGCTGGTCCGCCGACAAAACTTGGTAGGGTGCCGCGTGGCTTCGGGACGTCGCCGGGCGGGAATTTCCAAGATGTTGGTCAAGGCGCTGTCGCAGGTGCCCGTGGCCCCAGTTCGGCTGCCGCCGGGCATGATCGCCTCGGTGTTCGACCTGCGTCGGCGTTCGGCGGGGCTCCGGCTGTGCAAGGAGACCGTGCGCGGCTTCGAGATCCCGTACCTCGAAGGCGGGCGACCCGATGCGCCGCCGGTGCTGTTCATTCACGGATTCAGCGACAACAAGGACTCGTTCGTCGATGTGGCGCGCGCCGTCGTCGAGGGGCACCGGGTCGTGCTGCTCGACCTCCCCGGCTTCGGCGAGGCGTCCTCTCCCGTAGACTTCCACTACGACCTTCCGGCGATCGCGTCGCTGGTCGCCGAGTTCTGCGACGCCGTCGGACTTCGCGACGCGCACCTCGTCGGGAGTTCGCTCGGGGGAGCCGTCGCCACCCAGGTCACGCTCGAGCGCCCCGACCTGACCCGATCGTTGACGCTCATCGGCGCGGCGGGCCTGACCATGCCCACGCCCAGTCCGCTGCAGCGCCGGCTGGACGCCGGGGACAACCCGTTCGTCGTGGACAGCTTCGAGGGCTACGAGACCTTCATGCGCTTCGTGCTCGAGCGCCAGCCTCCGGTCCCGGGCCCCGTTCGTCGCTTCATGGCCGACGAGTTCATCGGACGTGCCGCGCTCAACGGCAAGATCATGGGCGACCTGCTCGACCGCGACTTCGACCTCACCGACCGTCTCGGAGAAATCTCGGTCGATACGCTCGTGCTCTGGGGCGACCGCGACCGGCTGATCGACATCTCGGTTGGGCGTCTGTATCGCGACCGCATCGCGCAGGCGCGCATGGTCGTGTTTCACGGTATCGGCCACTGCCCGCAGTACGAGTGCCCCGAGCAGACCGGTCGCTACGTGCGGCGCTTCTTCGAGCGGCTCGAAGCCGACGACGAAGCGCGCGCAGCTAGCTAGCTAGCTGCGGCGGCGCGAACCAGGGCTTCGCGTTCGGCGAGCAGGGTCGTCACGCGCGGGTGCGTCGCGCCGAGTTCCTCGCGCAAGCTGTCGGCGAGCGCGTCGAGGCGAGCCTGCTCCGCGGCGAGCCAGCGCTCGAACACGGGCGGCCGTGTGCGGCGCAGCCGTGGCCCCACCGCGATGTCGGCCGGTGACCACGTCGCGCCCGTCTCGCGAAGACAGAAGGAGACCGTCAGGTACATCCGGCCGGCATCTTCGTGCAGGGTCTCGTCGTGCAGGACGAGCCGGCGCTGCGCCAGCCAGGTGCGGACCTCGGTCCACGCGGTGTTCGGCTGCAGAATGATCCGGTCGGCCTGTCGCGCAATGTCCGGCTGGGCGTCTAGCAGCGAGAGCATCAAGCCGCCGCCCATGCCCGCGAGTGCGATGGTGGCGACGTCTCCAGGCGCGAGCGTTTCGAGTCCGCTGCCGCGGCGAAGCTCGACCCGCGAGATGCCGGCCTCGGCGAGCTGCGCACGCGCCTGGCCCAGTGGGCCCTCTCGAAGGTCGGAGCCGATGGCGTGGGGCACGACGCCGGTCTGCACGACCCAGCCGGCGAGCTGCGCGTGGTCGCAGCCGATGTCTGCCATGGGGCGGCCGGGCAGGACTTGAGCCGCAACCGCGGCGAGCCGCGTGGAGAGTCGAAGGCTCATGCGTCTGGCGGGGCGGGATCCGCGTCCGCGTCTGCGGTCCCGGAGCGGGTGCGCCACGCATCGCGCACGCCACCGGGGAACAGGGCATACGCGCACGGAATGACGACGAGCGTGAGCACGGTCGAAAGGCCCAGCCCGCCGATCACCGCGATCGCGAGGGGCTGCCGAAGGGCGGCGCCATCCCCCAAGCCCAGCGCCATCGGCACCAGGCCCAGGACGGTGCTCGCGGTGGTCATCAGGATCGGGCGGACGCGCACGCGGCCGGCGTCGACCAGTGCGTCCGGAGTGGCCATGCCCAAGCCGCGGCGGTCGTTGACCGCGTTGATCAGCACGATCGCGTTGTTGACGACGATGCCGCCCAGCACGATGACGCCGATGCCGACCATGGCCGAAAGCGGCGTGGCCGTGACGACGCACGCGAGTACGACGCCTGCGACTGCCATGGGGACGGTGCCCAAGATCAGCAGCGGGTGACCCAGGCTTTCGAAGCTGCTGGCCATGACGACGTAGACCAAGAACGTCGACAGCGCGGCGGTCAGCAGCAGGCTCTGGATCGAGCCCGAGAGTTCGTCGGCCTGCCCCGAAAGGGACGCGGTCGCGCGCGGGTCGTCGCTCGCGTGGTCGTCGAGCACCGAGCGCACCGCCGCGGCCAGCGATCCGAGGTCGGCGCTCTGGGCCTGGGCGGAGATGCGCAGGCCTCGACGGCCGTCGATGCGTCGAATCTCCGAGGGTCCGCGGTCCGGCTCGATGCGCGCGACCGAAGCCAACGTCACCGGGACGCCCTCCGCGACGCCGACCTGAATCTGGGAGACGTCCTCGGCGCTGCTGCGGTCGACGCGGGGGAACATGACGCGGACGTCGAGCTGACGGTCGTCGGCGTACATCTTGGTGGCGATCTCCCCTTGAATCGCGCGCTGTACCGAGCTGGCCGCAGCATCGACGGTGATGCCCAGGCGACCGAGGCGTTCTCGATCGAAGTGGACGCGGACCTCGGGGCGGCCGTCGAGGTCGTCGGGCACCACGTCGACGAGCCCCTCGATGGCGCGAAGGTCCGGCAGCAGCCGCCGCGCGTGTTCGGCCGACGCCGCAGGCACCTCGCTGAACACGAGCAGCTCGATCGGGGGCGCAAAGCTGACCAGCGATGGGCGACCCTGCTGGAGCGTGGCTTCGGGCTCCGGGTTCGCGGCCCGCAGCGCTTCGATCAGCTCGGCCTCGATGCCGGCGCGTGCGTCCTCGGGCGCATCGATCCGGACGGAGATCTGGCCCAGGTGCGCCCCCGTCGTTCCGCCCGACGCGCTCCCGGCGGAGGTGATCGTGCCGACGCGGGTGAAGCGGCGCTCGACGCTGGGGTGCTCGGCGATCGCGTTGCTCATCGTCTGCAGCGCGGTTGCGGTGCGCTCGAGCGCGGCGTCGCGCGGCAGGCTCACCTGCACGAAGAACTCGCCTTGGTCGAGCTCGGGCAGCAGCGTTCGCGGGCTGTCCTTGGCGAGGCTGATCGTCGCGACGCATCCCGCCACGGTCCCCAGCAGGAGCAGCGCGCGGGCGCGCAGGGCCAGCCGCATGAGCTTTGGGTACTGCCGCTCGAGCGCTTCGTAGCTGGCGGTGAGGGGCCGGGCGACGATGTCGAGCGCCTTGCCGCCGATGCGGACGACGAAGCCGATGATGCGGACCGCCCACGCGATCGGCCACGTCACGACGATGATGATGAACGAGCGCGGCGCCGGGTCGGGGGCGCGGGCGTCGAGCATCGCGTCTGGCCCGAGGCTCTGCAGCACGGGCACGAGCGTGAGGCTGACCGCCATCGAGGACAGCATGCTGAAGCTGACCGCAAAGCTGAGGTCGGAGACGAGCTGGCCGGCCACGCCCTGGACGAACGCCATCGGCAAGAACACCGCGACGGTGGTCAGCGTCGAGGCCACCACGGAGGCCGCCACTTCGGACGCGCCGGCGACCGTCACGTCTCGCCGAGACATGCGCCGTCCCTCTTCTTGAGCCTGCTCGCGCCGTCGCGCGATCGCCTCCAGCACGACGATGCTGTTGTCGACCAGCATGCCCACGCCCAGCGCAAGGCCGCCCAGGCTCATGACGTTGAGGCTGACGTCGAGCGCCTGCAGCGGGATGAACGTGGTCAGCAGGGAAATTGGAATCGCCAGGGCGATGACGACTGTGGACCGAAGGTCCCGGAGAAAGAACAGCAGGACCAGGACCGCGAGCGCGCCGCCCATCAGCGTGTTGTCGCGGACCTCTTCGATCGCGGACTCGACGAACTGCGCGCGGTTGCTCAGCACCACGACCTCGTGGCCGGGGGCGAGCGGGAGGTTGGGCAGCGCATCGATGACCGCGTGCGAGACGGCGACGATGTTCGCGTCGCCCTCGCGGAACACGGCCAGCTCGATCGCCTCGCTGCCGTCGACCATGGTGAGCTCCTCTCGCTCTTTGGGCGCGCGCCGTACGGTCGCGATGTCCCGAAGCCGCAGCACGCCGCCGTCGGTGCTGCGCACGATGACCGCAGCGAGCTGCTCGGGCGTTCGCGCCTCGTGCAGCGTGCGAATGAGGAACCGGCTCTCTCGCTCGGTGACCGCGCCGCCGGGTCGGTTGACGTTGTCGACCTGCAGCGCGGTGACGACGTCCGCCGTGTCGAGGCCGTGCGCCGCCAGCCGGGCGGGGTCGAGCTCGACGAGGACCTCGTCTTCTTCACCGCCGTGCAGCTCTACCGCGGCCACGCCCGAGAGCTTCTCGAGCTCACGCTTGACGTACTTGTCCGCGGCGTCGCGAAGCGTGGAGAGGTCGGCGGCGGTGAGGTCGGCACCGCCTCCGCTGTCGCGCAGCGCAAGCCGCAGGATCGGTTCCTGCGCAGGGTCGTAGCGCAGCACGACGGGACGATCGGCCCCCTGCGGAAGCCGCACGCGGTCGAGCTTTTCGCGGACCTCGGCCATGGCGTGGTCGACCTCGGTCCCCCACGCGAAGTCCAGCACCACCTCCGAGACGCCCTCGCGCGACGACGACTCCACGCGGACGATGCCGGGCACGGCGCCCACGCGCTCTTCGACCGGCCGCGTGATTAGCTCCTCGACTTCGACTGGGGCCGCGTCGGTGAACTGCGTCTCAACGGTGATCGTCGGGTAGCTCAGGTCCGGCAGCAGCTCGATCGGCAGGCGGGTGAGCGCGACCCAACCGAACAGCAGCACGGCGATCGTCACCATCGAGGTGGTGACGGGTCGGAGCACCGCGCCGGCGATCAGTCGGTGCATCAGCCCTTCGACTTCGCGGCGTCGGCGACCCCGCTGGCGTCGGCCGCGGTGCGCGGCTTCTCGTTCGCGGACCGCAGCGGCATGCCCTCGGTGATCCCCGCGCCGCCGCCCGAGACGACGACGTCGTCCCCGGAGAGCCCCGCGAGGATCTCGACGCGTTCGTCACCCTCGAGGCCGGTCTTCACCTCGGTTCGCTTGGCGCGACCGTCGGCGAGCACGTAGACGTGCGGCTTTCCCTCGACCTCGAACACGGCGGTGCGAGGCAAGGACGGGGCGTCGGTGCGCGCATCGACGAGAACTTTGGCGCGGGCGAAGGCGCCAGGTTTTGCCGCCGCGGGGAAGGACTCCGCGCGAACGGTGAACTTCACCGTGCCGGTCATCGGGTCCACGATCGGCGCGCGCCGGACGATGGCGGCCGGCGTGGTGCTTTCGTCGACCAGCTCGATCTGCACCTGGGCGTCGTTGGACACCGTGGCCGCGTCTTTCTCGGGCACGTACAGCTCGAGTTCCAGCGCGGAGAGGTCAGCGACCTTGAACAGCGGCGTCGCGGTGGTGGCGAGGTTGCCCTCGTCGACCATGCGCTCGACGACGGTACCGTCGAATGGGGCGCGGACCGTGGTCTGCTTGGCTTGGAACTTGGAGAGCTTGGCGGCGGCCCGGGCCTCTTCGACCGCGTAGCGCTGCTTGTCGATCTCCTCGCTGGAGATGACGCCGCCTTGGGCCCCTTCGAGGCGCTTCAGCTCACGGCTGAGGTTGTTCAGCTGCAGGCGCGCCGAGTCGGACTGCAGCGCGAGCTCGCGGCCGTCGAGCTTGATGAGCGTGTCGCCCTTTTTGACGGTGTCGCCTTCCTCGACGCGCACGGCCGTAATCACGCCAAGCTGCAGCGCGTAGAGCTCGGCCTCGCGCAGCGCCTTGAGGGTGCCGGAGGTCTGATAGAACCGCTCGAGCGTGGCGGGCTCGAGGGTGGTCGTCTCGACGAGCAGTGCATCGCGACTGCGCTTGCCCGGTTTGCCCCCGGGGCCGCCTTTGCCCGGCGGCCCACCGCCGGCATCCGCGCTGTCGCAGCCCACAGGAGCGGTGAGGGACAGCACGAGAGCCGTCAGCAGCAGCGGAGCGCGGTGCGTCATGGTGCGAATCGGGCCGGCAGGTCCCGACCGCGCTTTTATGCCATGCTCCGCGCCATGGGCGACCCGAAAGCGGCCCCGGACCGGGATCTGCTGCTCAACAACCACACGTTCCCCGGCGAGTACGTCATCAAGGCCTTCGGACCGGCCGAGGAGGCGTTTGCCGCAGACGTGCAAAAGTGCGCGACCGACGTCCTCGGGGCGGACCGTGTCGCATCGCACACAAGGTTTTCCAGCGGCGGCCGTCGAAGCTGCGTCACGTTGACCTTGAGCGCCCAAACGGTGGATGACGTCATCGCCACCTACGAACGGCTGCACACGCTCGACGACCTCAAGCTCATCTTGTGAGCGCGGTCACCCCGAATGAACCACACCGACACGCTCGGCATCATCGAAAAACCCCGCCATGAAACGAAGCACGCTCGCTCCTCTCGCCATCACCCTCGCGCTCGTCGCCACCGCTGGCTGTCGGCCCAAGGCCGTCCGCGGCGGTGAAGGCACCGAGAACCCCGGCCTCGACAACGCCGCGATGTCCACCGGCCTCGACCGCAAGGACCTCGAGGACCTGATGAAGACCAACATGAGCTCGCTGACCACCTCCCCGATCTGGGAGACGTGGCGCGGCGCGCAGAGTCCTCCGGTCGTCGCGATCTGGCCGATCAAGAACGACACCAGCGAGCACCTCGATGACCAGATGCTCACGCTGCTCTCCGACATGGAGACCGAGCTGATCAACAGCGGCGTCGTCGCGGTCGTCAGCCGGGAGCGCCAAGAAGAGCTCATGGCCGAGGCCAACATGCAGCAGGGCGCGGACTTCAATCCCGCGATGGCGGCACAGATCGGTCGCCAGATCGGCGCGCAGTACTTCCTCACCGGAAAGCTGCAGGCGGTGGACGAGCGACAAAAGGGCGAGCGCCGCGTGCAGTACACCCTGTTCATGCAGGTGCTCGAGGTCGAGAACAGCCTCATCCGCTTCCAGACCAAGTCCGAGCGCACCAAAGCCATCGTTCGTTAGGTCGTCGTGACGTCCCGCGTGTCCCCCAAGCGATGGGTTCAGGCGGCGGTGCTGTGTTCAGCGCTGCCCCTGGCCTCGTGCGCCACCTACTCCGAGCGAACCGATGATGCTCGGCGGGCCCTGTACCGGGGCGACTACGCCGGCAGCCTTTCGCAGTGGAACAAGGTCCTCAAGGTCAAGAAGCCCGAGGCGATCCCCAACAAGCTCAAGAAGAACCACGAGCTGGTCATTCTGGAGCGGGCCACCGTGCTTCAGGCCATGGGGCAGTGGAATGCGAGCGCGACCAACTTCGAGTTCGCCGACAAGCAGCTCGAGGTGCTCGACATCTCGGGGGACACGGCCGGCAAGATCGGCAAGTACATCTACAGCGACAGCGCGACGCTCTACAAAACCTCGCCCACCGAGAAGCTGTCGCTCAACGCGATGAACCTGTGCAACTACCTCGCGCAGGGCGACCTCGGCGGGGCCAAGGTCGAGGCGAAGCGGTTCACGGTCATGCGGAACTACCTTCGGGACTCCGATCCCGAGGGGGAGCACGGTGCCTTCGGGTCGTATCTGGCCGGGTACGTCTACGAGAAGCAGGGCGACGCGAACGAGGCGCTTCGCTACTACGAAGAGGCGCTCGGCGAGCGCGACTTTCGAACGCTGCGCGAGGTCATCCCGGCGCTGGCTTCGCGCGGTACCTACCGGGGCGAGCGCATCAAGGACTACCTGCCCGCCACGCCGAGCCGGGCACCGGCGGCTGCGCCGAAGCCCGCGCCCAAGCCCGAGCCTGCGGCGACGCCCGCTGCCACGCCGGACGACCCGACGATTCAGCGGCCGAGCGGGTCGAGCGAGGCCGCGACCGACCCCGCGCCGCCGTCGAGTGAACCACCGACCGAACCATCGACCGAGCCATCGACCGAGCTGGGCGCGCTGTGGCCGTCGTCTGGATGGAACGCGGCGCGGGCCAGCGGCGGCGGTGAGGTGCTGGTCGTCGCCAAGATCGGCCGCGTCCCGTATCGAATCCCCGAGCGCATCCCCATCGGGCTCGCGGTCGGGCTCGCGGGCGCCTACGTCACGGGCGACACCACGCTGCTGGAGTACGGGATGTTCAAGTTCGTCGTGTACCCAGAGCTGGTGCCTTCGGAGAGCCTGTTCGAGACCGCGAACGTGTCGATCGACGGGCACGCGATTCCGGTCGACCTTGCGTCGGACCTCGGGAGCGAAATCGTCGCGGAGTACGAGGACCTCAAGCCGAAGATCATCGGTGCGGCACTCACCCGCATGATCACGCGCGCGGCCGCGGCCGAGGGCGCCCGCGCGGCTGGCAACCAGGCCGAAGGTGCGGGGGGCCTCGTGGGGTTCCTCGCGGCTGCAGCGGTCGAGGGCACGCTCGTGGCACTCGACAAGCCCGACACGCGCTCGTGGACCACGCTGCCCGATCGCGTCTTCATCGGCCGCTCCCGCGTTCCCGCGGGAGCTCATAAGGTTCGCGTCGACATCGCGGGCAACGGTGGTCGTGAGCAGCGGACCTATGACGTGACCGTCCCCGAGGGCGGCTTCGTGGTGCTCGACGTCACCACCCTTCGCTGAGCCCTGTGTCATGGTGAACTCGATGCCGACGTCTCGACGCCCCCTTCGCCGACGCTCCCGAGCGCCCCTGGCGGCGCTCGCACTCACCTGTGGCGTTGCGGCTCTGGCTGTGACCGAGGGCGAAGCCGAAGCCGCCGTGCGCGGCCGGCAGGGCATCGAGATCGAAGGCGCGCAGGACCGTCGCGGCTTCTACATCGGTGGCGGCCTCGGGTTCGGCGGCACCTTCTTTTACGTCGACGACTTCATCCCGGCCACGCGCGCCGAGCTCGACTTCGGGGGCGGCGTCAGCAAGAACTTCACGCTGGGGGCCTCCCTCAACGTGATGCCCTACCTGCAGCGCGACACGGGCGTGGCGTTCGGCGGCGACATCGAGGCCACCGGCTACATGTGGCGCGGCCTGTATGCGCGCGGCGGCCTGGGCTTTGCGGGCGTGCCCAAGTCCGATGAGACGGGCGAATCCGAGCGCGGGCTGTCCGTGGGCCTGGGTGGCAAGGCCGAGGCTGGCTACGAGTTCTGGATCAGCGCGACGGCCGCGATGGGTGTAGGCATCATCTACGACGCCCGATTCGTGCCTGGGTCCACGTTTCCCCGGCAGACGCTGCTCATCGGCATGCGGATCGTTCGCTTCTAGCGGGTCGTTCGGGCGATGGCGTCGATGAAGTCGGCGGAGCATGCAACAATTGCGGAGTGAGCTGCACTCAACACGCGGAGGGGTTGATGCTTCGCGCAACTTGGGGGCTTGGACTTGCGTTGGGAGCGCTCGCAGCATGCGGGCTTCCGGACGCGTACGAGTGCCAGTCGAGTCTGGAGTGCGTCCAGCCGGGCAGCGCACCGGGTACGTGTGAAGCGATCGGCTACTGCAGCTTTCCCGACAACGGGTGCGCCTCGGGTCAGCGCTTCGGCGACTTTGCGGGCGGCTTCGGAGGCAAGTGCGTCTCCCCGGATGGCGCCACCGTGTCCGAGCCGCTCGAGACCGACGGCGACACCGAGACCGACGGCGGCGGCACCTCCGCGGCGTCGGGCCTGGGCGAGTCCGGCGAAGGCAGTGATTCGGGCGTGTCGACGGCCGCCACGTTCACCTCCGCGGGGCCGACGAGCGCGACGATGACCACCACCGCCTCCACCGCGACCGCGACCGATGGAAGCGGCGAGGAGACCGGTATGGACACCGACGACTCGGCCAGCGACACCACGGACGATCCGCTCGACGCGGACCTGGTGCTCTGGATCGACTTCGACGACGGTGCCGTCGACCTCAGCGAATACGCCCACGAGGTCGTCTGCGGAGGCGGATGTCCGGGCGAAGTCTCCGGGCAGTTCGGATCCGCCGGAACCTTCTCCAGCGGCAGCCATCTGCAAATCCCCGCGCATCCGGGCTTCGACCTCTCAGGCTCGTTCACCCTGACGATGTGGGCGCGGGTCGACGGCGCGCCTTCGTTTGGGCGCGGCACCTTGTTCTCGCAGGTCTATCCCGGGGAGATGTCCTACGACGTCAGCGTGCAGGACCTCGATGGCGACACCACCTATGACTTCGTCGCCGCCGCAGAGGGGAGCGGCAGCGGCTCACTCGATCGCTTCGTGGTCGGTCAGTGGCGCTTCGTCGCCATCCGCGTCACGCCCGGGATGCACCAGGTCTTCCTGGACGGCACGCAGATCGTGAACGGAGCGACCATGCAAATCTCCGCGCAAGACACTCCGCTGTTCATCGGCGGCATCGAGGGCGCGCTGCACTTCGGCTTCAACGGTGCCATCGACGACGTCCGGCTCTACAAGCGCGTCCTCGACGACGGCGAACTGATGACCGTCCAGTCCGGCGCCCCGCTCGAGTAGCGCGCTACAGCGTCAGGCCCCAGGCTTCGCGTTCGAGCAGTCGCTGAACGCGGTCGTGGAGTACGGCTCGCAGGGGGCCTCGTGCAGCCGCGGCAAGCAGAGCCGGAACCGTGAACAGAACGTCGCTTTCCATGGGCCGCTCGCCTCGGTCCAGAGCGCGTTCACGGCGGGTGAGGACGTTCTCGAAGGCGATGCGGGATTCGCCGAGTCGTCCTGCTCGCATCAAGCAGTACGCTCGCTGTTCACGGAGCAGTTCGAGGCGCCACGGCTGTGGCCCGCCGCGCATCGGTGTGTCTGCGAGCGCGTACGCCTCGGCCGCGTCGACCCAGCGCTGGAGGTCGTGCAGAGCGTGGGCTCGATACAGACGCGCCCACGCATGGGTTTCGTCGAGTTCGAGCGCCTGGTCGAACCACGCAAGTGCCTCGTCGAGGCGGTCGCCGGGGGATGCGTAGAGCGTTGCGCCACGCAGATAGGCCGCATCGGCAGAGCGCGGTGCACATTCGGTCGCGCGCGAAGAGGCTTCGTGGGCCTGCGTCCAAAGCAAGGCCCTGTCTGGGTCATGTTCGGCGGCTTGCTCGAAACAGTGAAGCGCAGTGACCGCCCTCGACTCCAGGACACGCGCGGGATGGGCTGCGTGTCCTTCGGCTGCGTCGTAAAGCCGTGCAAACACAGACCACCGGGCGAGTTCGGTTTCGGCGTCGACCGCACTCTCGCCTTCGAGGAAGATGGCGAGGCGGCGCAGGCGTTCGCCGGGCTCGACGTCGATGTCCAACGTCGCGGCGAGGAAGCCATCAGGGTTGTCGACGTCGATCCGGCCTTCGTCGTGCGCGGCTCGAAGCCACGTCTCCAAGGCGTCGGGACGAGGCGTTACTTGCACAGGATTCGGATGGCGCCGTTGGCCTCGAAGCTGGAGTACGTCGGCTCTTGGTCGGGGAACGTCAGTCCGAAGCAGCAGGGCAGCTCGTCGTCGGGCAGGCTGCCGTCGTCGTCGTAGGGCGAAGGCGAGTTGCGACGGAGGCAGCAGCCGTCGGCGATCTTGTCGAAGCTGTAACAGTCGTCGCCACAGCGAACGCTCGGCCGCAGCTCGGCGTTGCCGTTGCACAACTCTCCGAACTCGGAGTCGAGTCGACCTTGGTCGAAGCGCAGGCCGTCGCACCACTCGGGCGCGACGGTCACGCCGTTTTGCAGCGGGATGCTGTCGTCGCGAACGCCGTCGCCACAGAAACCGCACCCAGCACGTTCGTAGGTGCAGTCGTCGCGGCACAGCGTAGTCGTGCCGGAGGTGAAGGGCTTGTTCGGTGACGCGAGGGGCGGGATTTCGTTCTCGGTCCCGAGGTTGGAACCCCCGCACTCGCGCGGCGTCACGAAGTCGGCGTCGATGTTGGGGTCGCACTCTTCGCCCTCGTCGAGCCTGCCGTTGCCGCAG
>JBCCQM010000122.1:0-24927 GCA_039024335.1 Myxococcota bacterium | reverse complement strand
TCAGCCCTTGCCCAGGCGGGAGGCCAGGTCGGAGAGGTCGAGGCGGAAGCCCAGGACCTTCTCTTTTTTCTCGCCGCGGCCTTTGCCTCGGTCGTTCCGACCGCCCTTGCCTTTGCCGCGCCCCTTGCCGTCGCGCCGGCCCTTGCCGCCGTCACCACGACCGGACCGCTCAGAGCGAGCAGGACGCTCGGGCCGCTCGGGCTTGGGCTGCAGCGCCTTGAGCGACAGCGCGAAGCGCTTCTTCTCGGGGATGACCTCGAGCACCTTGCCTTTGACGCGCTCGCCGATGTGGACGACATCCTGCGCCGAGGCGACGTACTCGTGACTGAGCTCGCTGAGGTGAACCAGGCCCTCTTGCGCGATGCCGACGTCGACGAACGCGCCGAAGTTGGCGATATGCGTGACGATGCCTTCGAGCTCCATGCCCGGCTTGAGGTCCTCGAACGACGCCAAGTCGGGGTGGTACGCGGCGACCTCGAACTTCGGACGGGGGTCACGGTCGGGCTGCCGAAGCGCGGCCTGGACCTGAGAGAGGCCCCGCGGGCCCAACGTCTCGCCGGACACGCCCGGCGTGCCCAGGAACGGGTCGGCGACGATGGCGTCGACCTTTTCGGGGTTGCCGATCAGTTCGGGCACCGTGATGTCGAGCGAGCGCGCCATGTCGGCGACCTGCCCGTAGCGCTCGGGGTGAACGCCGGTCGCGTCCAGCGGCTGGTCGCCGCCGAAGACGCGCAAGAAGCCGGCGGACTGCTCGAACGCTTTTCCGACCAGGCCCGGCACTTCGAGCAGCTCGTTACGGCTGCGGAAGCCCGCCTCACGGCCCTCGCGATGAGTGATGACCGCTTTCGCCAGGGCGTGCGACATGCCCGGAATGCGCGCGAGCGTATCGGCGTCGGCGGTGTTCAGGTCGAGCGACACCTTCGCAATACACGTGCCGATCACCTGGTCGAGCGCCTGCCGCAGCGCCTCTTGATCGACGTCGTACTGGTGCTGCCCCAGCGAAAGCTTGCGCGGGTCGGCCTTGGCCAGGGCCGACAGCGGGTCTTGCACCCGGCGGCCGGCAGCGATGGCCCGGCGCGACGGGGCGTCGGCCTTCGGGAGCTCGCCCTTGAGCGCCTTGGCACCTGCGGACGCGGTGTCCGCATCGACGGAGTGCACGGCAACCTCGAGCCCCTCGGCCTCGGCGATTGCGGTGCGGGCAAGCTTCTCGACCTCGCGGGCGGCGGTGCCACCCACGACCACGATGAGCGCAGCCGCGTGTTCGGTGCAGATCTCGACGATGCGGGCCTGCGCCTGCGGGGCCTGCAGCTTGGGCTGCAGCGGGAAGACGGTGTCCTCGAGGAGTACGGCACCGTCCGCACCGAGCATCACCAGCCGGCAGCCGTGCTGGGTCCCGGGGTCGATGCACAGAATCGGCTTGCGTCCGAACGCCGGCGCAAGCAGCTGAACCCGCAGCGCCTCGCAGAGGTTGGACAGCACCGTACGGTCGGCACGCTCCTTGAGCAGCTTGCGCACGCCGACGAACGTCGCCTTGGCCAAACCGCCGTGGTCCCACGCCTCGAGCGCGGCGGCGCGCAGCACATCGGCGGCTGCGCCCTCGTCCTTGACCTTCAACAGCGACGCAATCTCCTGCTGCACGAGCGCGGGGTCGAGCTCGAGCTCGACGGTGAGCAGGCCGTCCCGCTCGCCGCGATGAATCGCCAGCACGTTGTTGGGCGCCATCGAGCTGCACGCTTCGGCGCGGTCGAAGAACTTCGTATATCGCCCGGCCTTGCCCTTCTTCGCCTCGACGACGGTGGTCTTCAGCTTGCCGCGCTTGAGCGCGAGGCGACGGAGCACGCGACGTACGCCGGGGTGCTCGACGATGAAGTCGGCGCAGATCGTCTGCGCGCCTGCGAGTGCCCCGGCATCTTCGGGGAGTGCACCCCCGTCGAGCGCCGCTGCCAACGCGTCACCATCGTACGTCGGCAGCGCGGGCGCCTCTGCGGCGGCGGGTTCTTCGGCAGCGGGCTCCTCGGTCGCGGGCTCTGTCGCCTGCTTTGCCGAAGCCTCTGCCGAAGCCTCTGCCGACTGCTCTGCCGACTGCGCGGCCTCCTCCGTCACAGCAGCGTCCTCGTTGATCTCTGCGGCGGCCTCCGAAGGCGCATCGTTGCCGGCCTCGACCGGGTCACTGGCAGGGGTCTCGGGGGCATCCTCGCCCGCGGGCGCTTCAGCGGCGGCCTCCACCGGAGCGTCGTCGGCTGCAGACTCGACCGGCGTCGGTGCGGCCTCGGTCGCTGCGGGCTTCTTCTTGCGCCGACGCTTGCGCTTCTTGTTGAGCGCCGCGGGATTCGGCATCGCCACCAGAGGCGCGGGCACGGCCTCCGCATCGGCGAATACCCCCTCGGAACCGTGACGCCACAGGGAGAGGCTCAGCGGGGTCAGGCCGGACAGGCGCGCGCGTATGGCCGGCGTTCGCTTCTTGCGGCGGCCGAGCATGCGGACGTCTTCGAGGTCGAGGCCATGAGCGGCCGCGGCCAGCTGCGTCGCGACGACGCCCCCTTCGAGCTTGCGCTGCGCCAGCTCGTCGGCGAGCTGCTGACGTCGGAGTTCGAAGCCAACCGCGCGCGCGGCTTCAGACTGCACCCGCTCGAGGTCATCGATGCGAAGCTCTTGGACGCGATCTCCTCGGTACCGCGCAATGAAGGCCGGTTGCGCACCCGCGGCGAGGAGAGAAAGCGCCGTCTCGACCTCGGCGGACGGAAGTCCGAGGCGCTTTGCGATCGCTGGCGCGAGAGCAGCCGGCGTGAGCGCGGCGGAGACGGCTTGAGCGTCCATAGACCGCGGAAACTAAAAAGCGGGACGAACGCGGTCAAGCAGCGCGTCCGCAAAAAGTCGCGCAGCGCCCTCGACCCGACGCACCACAGCCACCGCGGACCCCCGTCCGCGCCCCACACGTAGCCAGCGTCCACGGCGGCGCGCGAGGTTCGATGCGCGATTTCTTTCAAAAACATGTTGACCCCGCGGAGCCTCTCGCCTATAAACCGCGTCCCAACGCCTGGTGCGGGGTGGAGCAGCCAGGTAGCTCGCCGGGCTCATAACCCGGAGGTCACAGGTTCAAATCCTGTCCCCGCGACTCGAAAGAAGGCCCGAGATGCACTGCGCATCTCGGGCCTTCGCCTTTTGTGGTGGCCGGCCCGGCCAAACCGATCCACACCCTCGCCGTGAACACCCGAGACCACGCCCGCTGGGGGTACGCCGCGCTTGCCCAGCTGGCCTGGCCCATCGTGCTCTCGCGGTCAGCGCAGGCGGTGATCGGGTTCTCCGACGCCCTGATGACCTCGTCGCTGGGGGAAGACGCCCTGGCCGCGACCACCGCGGGCTCGATGAACACGCTGTGCCTGTCGATTCTACCGACCGGGACCGCGTACATCGTGCAGAGCTTCGCCAGCCAGCTCTCGGGCAAAGGAGATCTCGAGGGGGCGCGGCGCTACGGGTGGTACGGGCTGCTGCTCGCGTTCGCCGCGGGGGTCCTGTTCTTGGGACTGCTGCCCGGCATCCGCCCCACCCTCGCGCTGCTCCACTACGCCCCGTCGGTCCGCGACGCGATGGGCGACTACATGACGATTCGCCTCGCGTCCGTCGCCGCGATCGTCGGGGTGGAGGCCGTCGGCAACTGGTACGCAGGCCTGGGCAACACGCGCTTCCAGATGGCCGCGTCCATGGTGACCATGGTCTGCAACGTCGGGCTGAACTGGCTGCTGATCGAAGGCAACGCCGGGGCTCCGGCGCTGGGGGTCGAGGGCGCCGCCTGGGCGTCGGTGATCTCCACGTCGATTGGCTTCGGCATCTTGGCGGTCTTGTTCGTCACCCGCACCGGCGTCGACACGCCCCGCGACACCGGCGGGCTCGGGCTGAAGCTCGGCGAGTTCGGCCGCATGCTTCGCTTCGGCGCCCCCAACGGCTTCAACTGGTTCCTCGAGTTCGCGGCCTTCATGTTCTTCGTCAACGTGGTCGTGGCGGACCTGGGCACGGTCGCCACGGCGGCCCTGCTCGCGACCGTGCAGGTCAACTCGGTCAGCTTCATGCCCGCGTTCGGTCTCAGCTCCGCGGGTGCGATCCTGGTCGGCAAGGCCATCGGCGCCGACGAGCAAGACGCGGTCCCCTCGATTCTCCGCCGAACCCTCAGCACCACCTGTGCGTGGCAGCTCTCCGTGGGCGTGGTCTACCTGCTCTTCCCCGGCCCGATCATGAGCCTCTTCGCGCCGGCAGAGGCCGACACGTCCACGGCGGCCATCGTTGCCGTCGGCGCCACGGCCTTGGCCCTCAGCGCCGCGTGGCAGCTCTTCGACGCCATCACGATGAGCGTGAGCGAAGCGCTGCGGGCCGCTGGGGACACGGCATTCAGCCTCTACGCTCGCTTGGCCGTGGCCTGGGCGCTTTTCGTGCCCGGCAGCTACCTCGCCATCACCGTGTTCGACGGCGGGCCCGAGGCCGCGATCCTGGCGGTGGTCGCATATCTCGCCGTGCTCGCGGCGGTGATGGGCTGGCGGTTCCGGACGGGCGCGTGGCGCCGCATTCAGCTGACCGAGTGAGAACAGCGGCCCGCCGGCTGCGGCTGTGCAGTGTCCGCCGCCCGGGTTTCCTGCAATAATGCAGCGCAGTGTTCAACTGGGACGACGTTCGCTTTTTCCTCACCGTGCATCGGCAGGGCAACCTGGCGCGCGCGGGTGCGTCGCTCAAGCTCGACCCCACCACGGTCGGCCGCCGGATTTCCTCGCTCGAGGGCCGGCTGGGGGCGCGGCTGTTCGACCGCACGTCGCACGGCTATCGGCTCACCGCCGCGGGCATGCGCCTGCTGCCCCGCGCCGAGAAGATCGAAGAGGAAGCCCTCGCGGTCGAGCGCGACGTCGCGGGCACCGACCAGCGACTGCAGGGTCGCGTGCGCCTGTCGGCCACCGAGATGCTGACCACGCGGTTCATCGCGCCGCGGCTGGGCCAGTTCTACGAGCAGTACCCCGAGATCTGCGTCGAGCTCGTCTGCACGAACCGCGACATCAACCTTGCGCGGCGCGAAGCGGACATCGCCCTTCGGCTGGCGCGGCCCGAGCACGAGGACCTCATCGTCAAGAAGCTCTTCACGATCGAGCTCGGCTTTTACGCGCGGCCCGAGTACGTGGAGCAGTTCGGCATGCCCCCGCAAAGCGGTGACTGGAAAGACCATCGGGTCGTGATGTTTGCGGAGTCGCGGCCGTTCCGCCGGGAGAACGGCTGGATGGAGTCCAATCTGCGCGACGTCCAGGTGGTGATGCGCTCCGACTCCGTGTCGTCGATCTACTCGGCCGCCGTCGGAGGGCTGGGCGTCGCCCTGCTCCCGTGCGAAGTCGCCGACCACGATCCCAAGCTGATCCGCGTGCCCTTCGACGGCGCGCCAGAGCCCCGCTCCGCGTGGCAGGCGGTCCACCGCGACCTCCGGCACTCGGCGCGCATCCGGGCCGTGCTCGACTTCCTCGGCGGCCTCGTCACGCCGCGGGCGCGCCCGACGAGCGGGCGGCCACCGGCGCGCAAAGACTGACCGGACTCAGTCGGCGGCGGGCGGCGGGGGTGCCGGGGACGGAGGCGGAGCCGCGGGCGGCTCTGCGGTCGCCGGCGGCTGCGGCTGCACCGGTGCTTCGGACCCCGCGGGCTCTGCCGGTGCCTCGGGCTCGCTCTGCGACATGGGGTTGTCCACCCGCGTCGGCTCCACGACCTTGCGGGTCTTGACCGTCGTGCTCTTCACAACCGTCTTGCTTCGCCGCGGCGCCCGGCTCTTGTGTACCGGGAACCCGACCGCAACCCCGAGAATCATCGAGAAGCCCCGGTTGGCGAAGTCCGGCAGCCCGTCGAGCCGCTTGCGGGCGCCCCACTGCTGCATGACCTCGGCGTTGAGCGCCACGTAGTTGGTGATGCGCGCCTCGATGCCCGCGTGAAGCTCGAAGCCGATGCGCGCCTTGGTGACGGTCCGCGCGTCGGTCTCGAACCGCTCGAACCGCATGCGGATGACGTCGAACCCGAAGCCCATGCCCGCGTACGGACGCAGCGGGAAGTGGTCGAACGCGTACACGTTGCCGCCGAGGAACACCGGAACCGCGACGTACGAGCCCGCCGTGGCGTCGCCGACCTGAAGCTCCATCTCCTCGGGCACGGAGAACGTCGCGTGACCCCCGGTGTACCCGGTCCGGAAGTAGCCGATCACGCCGGGGTACTTCTTCTTGCGGCTGGTGCGGAAGACCTGCCAGCGCAGGTCGAAGCCTCGCATCACCGAACACGCGTTCGGGTCGTCGGGCGAGAGGCAGCCGCGATAGCTGTCCGAGGGGACGCGGCCCGAGACCAGGCTCAGCTCGCCCGAGGGGTCCTGTGGCGTCAGCACCGTGCCGAAGAACAACGCCCCCCACGTGCTGCCCTGGTCCCACCAGTGTCGGTCCCCCGACTCCTCGATGACGACCTCGGTCTCCATCGCCTCGTCGGCATCCTCGGCTTCGACTTCGGTCTCTGCGACCTTGGTCTCGTTGCCATCTTCGTCGACCTCCCACACCTCGACGCGCCAGGTGGGGTCTTCGACCGCGAGCAGGCCGCGCGTGTCGGTGTAGCCGCTGTAGTAGCCGGGCCCGAACGGGGTGAGAAACAGGCCGCTGCGAAAGGCCTGGTCGAGCGCGCCGCGAGCCGCCCGCTCAGTCCGCCTGAACTCGAGGGACTCGGCGCGGGTCAAGCCGCGTTCATGCGCCGCGATCGTGGCCTCTTGCTCGTCGGCGTCGCCGTCTTTGGTCCGCCGCGACACGAACACGTCGCCATCGGGCAGACGCAGGTAGCCCGGCTGATCGCCCGCCCGGCGCAGGTCGGCCACGCGCACGCCTCGCTCGTCTTCGACCGTGTACAGCCGCTGGTCGGTCCCCTGCGGGAAGTACAGGACGCGCTGGTCCGCGATGTCGTCGTGCTGCAGGACCGGTCGGCGCTCGTCCTGCTTGGGCGGGCGAACCGTGACCGAGAGCCGCGCGCGCGGATCCTTTACGCCGCTGTTCGCCGCGGCCACGAACGCCCCGAGTTCCGAGTACTCGATGGCACCGTCGCCGTTGAGGTCGGCGCCGCCCCGCAGCCCCGAGAGCAGCTGGTGGGTAAAGATGCCGCCGCGATACCGCTCCCACTCGTGGGTCTGCTGGTCGGCCGAGTGCGCCACGATGACGCCGGTGTCGGGGTGACCGCCGAGATGGTTCTTGCCGAGGTAGCGCCCCACGTCGGCCGTGCCGTCGCCCTGCCCACGGTCGTTCTTCCAGGTCTTTCCACGCGTGAGCACGAACTGCTCGCTCCGACACGCGTCGATCAGCACGTGGTTGTGATCCGCGGGCGAGGCCGAGAGGATCTCTGAGAACAGCCGGTTGCGGGTCAGCTTGCCGCCGTCGAGCGTCAGGTAGCCCTGCCCGTCCGGACCGACGTCCCCGTGACCGGAGTAGTAAATCAGCAGCTCGACATCGGCCGCCTCGGGAGCCGCGTCCATGCGCGAGCGCAGCTGCTCCCACGCGGTCTCCAGCCCCGCCGGTGACGGGGTTCGGGCCACGCGAACGAGGTCCGGGTGCAGCGCCTGGCTCTCTTGGTCCAAGGACGTGACGAGCTCGACGTCGTAGCCGACCTCGGCGAGCAGCTCGGCGACCGAGGCTGCGTCATCGTCGGCAAAGCGCAGCGGCGCGAGGTTGTCGTCGAGCGTGGCGTTGCTCCCGATCACCAGGGCAAAGCGCTGTACGGGGGCACGCATCGACAGGGCCAATCCCCCTCCGATGGTGCCGGCATCCGCAGCTTCGGCGGAGGCAGGCGCAGCGGCCAGCCCAAACAGGAGCGGGAGCGAAGCGAGCAGTCGGGAGCACGGAGTCTTCATCGGAGGTCCTCGCGGATGTCGAACGTCAGTTCGGCGCTTTCGCAGTCGTCGGCGGTCGGGCAGAGCTTGGCAAGCGTGGGATTGCCATCCAAGCGGCGGTGCCAGGCGGGGTCTCCGATCTGCCCTTTGGGGACAGATGAGAGCGCGGCGGCAAGGGCATCGATTTGGTCGACCGTAGGCTGCTGCGCCGACAGCAGTCCGTACAGGACGACGTCCCCGGCCTCATGATTCACGTCGAGCGTCACCACCATGGGAAGCGGCTGCCAGGTGCCTGGCGTGGCCGCGACCGAGGCCGCGTCGGCGGGCGTCGGCGCGTAGTACTGCACGTCTCCGCGCGTATCGACGCCAAACAGGCTCAGGGACCCCGCAAAGGCCGTCGGGTCCACGCGGTAGGCGAACGAGAGCGTCCCCGACAGCGCGCACCCATACTCTGCGGCGGGTACCAGCCCGTCGCCACCTGCCCGCTTGGGACACAGTGCGTCGATCGCCAGCGCTCGGTCGTCGCCGCTGCCGCGGACGCCGAACTCGTCGTCCTCGGGCAGGGTCGAGGGCAGCGCCACAACCAGCGCCACCGCGGCTGCCGCCGCAATCCCCACGCCGATCCACGTCGGGGACCACAGCTTCGACCACCACGAGGCCGCCGCCTCCACCGGCGACGCCGCCACATCGGCCATCAGCCACGACTCGACCAGATCGAGTTCAGCGTCCGACACCGGCGCCTGCTCGAGCTCCCGAATCGCGTCGAAGGTCAGGTCGTAGTCGGCCCGCGCCTTCTCGTCGGTGCGCAACTTCTCGAACAGCTTCGCCCGCGCCTTCTCGGACAGGCGGCCACTCACGGCCTCTTCCACCGACCGCCAGAACTTGCCGTCGCTCATGCCCGAACCCCTTCGCAAAGGATCTGCGCCAGCGAGAGCAGCGCAAGCATCGCGGTGGTCGATACCAGCCCCGACTCGCCCTGCGCCTTGAGGTATCGAACCAGCGCGGTCCGCAGCTTGGCCTCGCGCGAGCGAACCTGCTGGCGGCCCAAGCCCAGCGACTCGGCCGCGTCGCGCTGCGACTGACCGTCGATGAAGCGCAGCTCCAGGAGCTTGCGCGCGTCGGGCTCGAGGGTGTCCAGAAAGCCGCGGACCAGCGCCTGAACCTGTTCGGACGCGACGGTCTGCTCGGGGCTGGGACCCTCGTCGCCCCAGGCGGTCACCGCCGGCGTGCCGCTGTCGTCATCGTCGACCGCGGGAAAGAGCACCTCGCGCTTGCGGAACGAACGCAGAACCACGTTGCGCGCGATGGTTCGCAGGTACGGCAGGTACGGGCGAATGCCGTCGTATCCCTCGCGGGCCCGCGGCTCGAAGGCGCGACGAAACGTCTCGTGCAGCGCGTCTTGGAGATCGAACGCCGACCCGTAGCCAACGAAGCGGTGCGCTCGACCGCGGGACTCGAAGCTGAACCCGAAGCGGAGCTGCTTGGACACATCGTCGGCGTAGAGGCGGTAGACGTCGCGCAGCGCCTCGGAGCGACCCGCGCGAAACCCGTCGAGCAGGTGCCACGGCCACCCGTTGGGTGCCTCACCGCTTCTTGCCGTGGTGCTCGTCGCGCTCACGAAGGTCCCCTACCCGCTGCCGCGGCCCTTGGGTTGGAGAACCTTTCGATCCGTGCCGGACTGCACCCCGTCGCCCGCGCACACTGCGCAATGTCGCTGCCAGGCACCGCGTCCATGCTACTGTCTCGATCTGCAAACCCCCATGGAAACCGCACGGTTCGGGGTCTGAGGCCGCCCCCGGCGCGCCCGCCCGTGCTCCTTCCCGATCCCGGTCCCGCGTAGGGCCTGTGCGCCCGCGAGCGCTGGACCGGCCCCCCGCGCGAACGCCCCGTGCAGCCTTCATTCACCCCGGACGACCCGGTCCGCTGGCAGCAGGAAGCCGATCTGCTCGCTGATGGCCGCGTGGTCGTCGAGCGACTCTGCACGTCGACGCGGTTCCGCTACCTCTATCCGGACGGGCCCTCGCTCGCGCTGCTGCTGTCCGCGTACCAGGAGTACGACCGGCGTCGAACCGTGGGCCGCGTACGCGGAGGGCCCTGGCGCCGCCGACGGCTGTTCAAGAAGATCGTTCGCGCCCACGTGCGGGCGGACGTGGGCAGCCGCAGCCGCCGGCTCTCGTACGGCTATCCGCTGCCTCGCCTGCGCCGACTGCCGCCCCCGCCGCCGGTCGTCGAGCGCGCGCTGGCCCAGGTCGATCCCGACGCCCGCGCCATCGTCGAGGCCCATGCCGGCATGGAGTCGATGCGCATGGGCATGACGCTCTCGCAGGACGCGGTGGTGGCCGCGGCCGGCGCTGCCGCGCGCGGCGTGGGTCAGTTCCGCGACGCCCTGCTCAATGAGGCGCTCGCCGATCCCGACAGCATCCGTCGGCTGCACGTCCAGCACCTGCACATGCTGGCAACCGCGCCGCCCACCGTGCGGCGGCACCCCATCGCCACGCTCGTGTTCGTGAAGCTGCCGCTGCAGCTGCTGCTGGGCCTCGTGATGATGCTGGTGCTCGCGTACTTCGGCGCGTACGTGTTCTTCAACGACGAGCGGCTGGGGGACTTCGTCTCGGTTCAGGTCAGCGGACTCCTCGAGGGCGACCTCGACATGAAGAGCATCCACTGGCAGCCGCGGCTGATCTTCGACCTGGTGACGGGCACCCCCTCGCCGGTCGTGGTCGAAGACGTCACCGTCTGGAGCCCGTACAAGCGCACCGAGCACGGCCGAGCACACCAAGCCGCCCATGCCGAGCGCCTCGAAGCCAGCCTCGTGCTGGGCGAGATCATCCCGTGGACGCGCCTGGGCATCCCCGCGTTCTTCGACATCCCGTGGGTCCTGCACTTCACCGAGGTCCGCAGCGACCGACCGGTCTGGTTCGACATCGAGGAGTACCGCGAGGTCCAAAGCGACGGCAGCGAGGTCACGGTGCTCAGCCTCATCGACGCGTTCACCCCGCTGGACCCATCGCCAACCGATCGACGGGGCCTGTCGTTCGCCGTCGACGACGCTCAGCTGGGGCCCCTGGCGCTCGACGTCGACTCGATGGCGATCTCGCAGTGGCGCGCCACGGCGCAGCTCGACGAGGCGGCCTTCTCTTTGACGTTCGAGGCGCCCGACCCCGCGATCGAGGCCCCGGTCGAGCTGCCCTTCTCGTTCGAGGTTCGCGGCCGTGGCCCGCACGGCCTGCTGCAGATCGACGACATCGATCTGCCGCTGACCGATCTGGTCCTCGAGTCGCTGCAGTCCAACACCGAGGCCATTCCCGCGGGCGACCTGCTGTACCGGCTTCAGGCCCGCGCATCGGGCTCTCGGATCGAGGTGGACGGCACGCTGCGCGACATCTTCGGGCGCCTGAACGACCCCGGCCCCGAGCCGCCCTCGCGGGTCGACCTCGACGCGACCTCGCCCGACGCCGACCTGCTGATCGCACACCTCATGGCCGAGCTGGACCTGCCCGAGACGACGGTCGTGGGCCAGGACTCGCCCGCCACGGCGTCGCTGGGCGGCTTGCTGTCGGACCCAATCTACACGCTGTCTTCCGAACACCTCAGCCTCGACCTGCTCGAAGAGTCCGCCTGGGTGGCCGACGACGTCGCCGTGTCGCTGTCGATGGCGACCGAAGCCGTGCCGGGGATGTGGGAGGACCGCTTCGACCCCGGCGAGAGCCGGAGTCTCATCACGTTCGACCGCTTCGAGGGCACCGCGCTGGACGGCACGTTCGCGCTGGGCACCCGCCCCACCGATGACCCCCGCTTTCCTGACGAGGCTTCGCAGTCCGCCCACATCGTGATGCCGTTCTTCGAAGAGGACGCGTATCTCATCTCGATTCCGCTGGAGGTCCGTGGCTTCAACCCCGCGCAGCTCGTCCCCACCGACCCCGACCTCGCCCCCACGCTGGCCGGAGTCGGGACGGGTGCGGTGGACCTCGAGCAGCTCATCTTCGGGCCCGACCCGGCTGCGGCGCACATCGCCGAGGCACCCACCCTGCTCGAGCGGCTCGACGTACGGCTCGGCGACCTGACGATCCGCCGCGACCGCGGACCCGCCCAAGACGGCCTGCCCCGGGACCTGCGCCTCGACGGTCGCCTGAGCCTGGGCAGCGACGACCTGGTCGATCTCGACCCGCTGACCGTGACCACCGGCGGAACGTCGCTGCGGGCCAGCGGCGCCCTCGACACGCAGACCGCGGCCCTCGAGGCCCTGCTGCTGGACCTTCGCATCGACGACGGTGAAGCGTTCGCGCGGGCCTTCGGCATCCCGTCGTACTTCGACCGACTGCGCGCCCGGACGATCGCCAGCGGGCCCGGTACGTCCCCGTCCGCCACCGGCGGCAGCCTCACCATCGGCGGGCTGATCAACACCGGCACCACGACCGAGGCGTCGTTCGTGGTCAACGACGGCCGCCTGAAGCTTCGGGTCGACACCACCGACGCGCGCCTCTTCGGGGGCCAAGGCAAGGTCTCGGCGGAAGTCGACGTGTTCGAAGGGGGCTCGGTCTCTTCGAACCCACGCATCAAGGCCACGGCATCGCTCACCGGCGTCGACCTCGGCGAGCTGTCCGGCGGGCTGCTCGAGGGGCGCGCCGCCGTGGACCTCGACGTGGGCGATGGCGAGGGCCGTCCGGCGCGGCTCGACGCGCTGCGCGTGACCGGCGAGGCGACGGTGCCCGCGCTGCGCTTCGGCGGCACGACCTACCGCAACGCAACGGTCGCGTTCGCGCTCAACCAGGACGAGGTGGCGATCGAGCGCCTCACCCTGCCGATCCACCGCCCGCTGAGCCCTCACTTCGCCGGCGACCGAACCGTGCCGGTTGGAGAGATCGTCATCGACGGCACCCTCACGCTCGACGACGATCCCGCGCTCGACCTCGACGTCGACGCCCACGACGTGCCGCTGGCCACGGTGATGCGCATCCTCGAGGTGGATCTGGGCGTCTACGGCCAGGTCGCGTCCACTGCCCTGCACGTTCAGGGCACCGTGTCCCGGCCTCGCGTCGACGGTCGCCTCGCGCTCAAGGGGCTGTCCGCGTCCGGCATCGCGCTGGGCGCAGGCACGCTCGACGTCACGAGTGAAGACGTCCCGTCGGCGGGACCGCTGTCGGGCCACCGCGAGCTGCGGATCCATGGCGAGCTGCAGCAAGGGAGCGGCCCGGCGCCGATCCAGTGGTCGGTGGACACCGTGGTCGCGATCGGAACCAAGACCGGCCCCGACGGCTCGGTGCCCGTGGAGGCGCAGCTCGACGTCGAGTTCGACCGCGTCACCATCGCGACCCTTCTCAAGGACCCCGTCGACCCCGCCCGGAGCCCCCCGATCGAGGGCGAGCTCGGCGAGGTTTCGGCCCACGTCCTGACCTGCTCGAGCGGGGCCGCAATGCTGACCGACTGCATCGACGTCACGCCGTCCGCGGACCAGGACTTCGCGGTCTCGGTCGCGTTTGCGGTGCAAGAGGCCTGGCTGCGCAGCAGCACCGACCCGCTCCCGACCGGCACGGCCCCCTGCGACAGCCCGACCACGCTGTGTGCCGACGCCGAGCTCGCGGCGGAGATCGACTGGCCCGTGGTACGGCTCTCCCAGCCGTGGACGCTGCGGAGCGGGGGCCCCGATGGCGGCGTGCTGTCGCTCCAGGGCGTGTTCGACCTCAGCGACCCCGAACCGACCGCCAGCACCACGCTCGCCAGCCGCTGCGTTCCCCCCAAGCTGCAGAACACGACCGTGGCCAGCAGCGTCCCCGCGGGTACGGCCGCCGCCCGCATCGAGGGCTCGATCGACCTCGCGCCACTGGCCGCGATCGCCCGCGGCTACGGCGTCGAGGGCATGGAAGGCCGCCTCGACGTCGGCGTGGACGTGGCCGGCAAGATTCAGGACCCCACGATCGAGGGGCGTGCATCTCTGGCCCCAGGTCCCGGCGGCCGCGTGGCTCCCCTGGTGCTGGCCCTCGACGCCTTGCCCTTCGACATCACGTTCGCCGACCTGCGGCTGCAAATGGTCGACGGCTGGCGGGTCACGGACGGCGAGGCCTCGCTGCGCGGCGGCACCGTCCGGTTCGGCACCGTCGACCGGCGCAACACCGGTTATGGGGTGACGGGCGCCTGCGCGGGGCACTTCTCGGTCGGCGCCCAGGGCCGTCTGAGCGCGAACCTGCTCTCGGGGCTGCTCGGTCCACCGATCGTCGGCGGGCCCGGAGGCGTCGACCTTCGCTCGCTGTACGTCGCCGGCGTCGTCGCCGAGGAGACCGACGTCCGCGCCCTCGACGCTCGGCTTGGCTTCGACCAAAACGCCTTGAGCATCGAGTTCTCCGAGGGCGTCACCTCGGCCAGCTTCGACCGGGGCCAAGTCGACGTGTCGCTGTGCGGGGCCGACTGCGAGTTCGGGGACGAAGGCTGGTATCGCATCGACATCGGCGGCAACACGACGCAGTCCGCCTCCGCCGACCTGCCCAGCTCCGCGCTGCGTCTGTCCGCGGGCAACCGAGGACGCGCCTTCGCCTGGGGCCGCGCGTACATCGACCCCGACTTCGAGCGCTCTGCAGGCGTCGGCCTGCAGGTTCGCCTCGACGGGCTTCCGTACCGCTCGTACGACACGACGGGTCGGCCCGTCTATGAAGTCGAGGTCACCAGCGACGACCTCGCGATCACGGGCGGGACCCCGCTGGTCGCGACCGGGAGCGCCGAGGTCGACCGCGCCCGATACGTGAAGGATGCGGTCCAAGGCGTCGAGATCTTGGCCTTTACCGACGGCTCCCCCGAGATCGAGGAGCCGCCGCCGGAGCTGCTGCAGGGCATGACGTTCGACCTCCGCGTCGAGACCGACCGTCCCTTCCGCATGGAAAACAACGTGGCCTCGGGTCTCCAGGCCGACGCGGTCGTGCAGGTGACGGGCACCTACGAAGACCCCGAGTTCACCGGACGCCTCGACATCGAGCCCGGCGGCACGGTCGACATCCCGTTCCTCACCGGCACCTACGAGATCCAGCGCGGGCGCGTCACGCTGCTGCGCGAGCTCGAGGACGCCGAGGTGGACGTGCTCGCGCTGCGCAACGAGCCGATCTACATCGACGATCAACCACGCTCGATCCAGCTGCTGCTCAGCGGCACCCTGTCGGCGATCCGCTGGAGCTGCATCACCGATGGAGGTGGCTCCGAGCTCGACACCGTCCGCGGCTGCACCGAGTACCTGGTGCTCGGCGCCGGAGACGTTCAGCTCAGCGAGAACGACGTGCAGCAGTTCGGCGCGGGCGGCCTGGCGGGGGTCCGCAAGCCGCTGCAGGTCGTGGGACACCTCACCGAGTTCGACGTTGGGGAGCGGGCGGGAGAAGCCGCGCCACGCCTCGACCCCTACGTTCCCGACGTTCGCCTGCGCCTGGGCCAGATCGGCCCCGAGCTCGAGATCGCGACGCCGACCGAGTGGCTCGACTTCGACTACGGGCGCGCCACGTTCGGGTGGGACTACACCCGCGGCTACCCTGGCTTCTTGCTGCGCCAGAGCCGGGAGGCGAGCTTCAAGCTGGAGCTGCTCGACCCGATCACCATCGAGTGGAGCCGCCGCACGCGCTCGTACCTCAACGAACGCGTGATCTTCGACCCGCTGGAGCAGAGTTCGATCGAGCTGCGGTTCGACTTCAACGTCCCGACCCTGCGCTGAGACGGCTCCGGCCCGCCCTTGGTACAACGCTAGGCGCCCGTGTCCGGCCACCCCGCAGCGACGCGCCGCCCCGGCGCCCCCTCCGTGCTCGGCTGGATGTTGCCGGTGCTGTGGGTCTTGCTGTGGCCGGCGGTTGCGGCTGCAGCACCGCCCGCGGAGGACGCGAGCGCGGCGACGGCCCCCGGGGGCCCGGCCCCGGCCGAGGACGAACCGTTGCCCGACGAGGACGACGCGGCGGACGTTTCCCCAGACGCGGCGCCCGACGAAGCCGAGCCCGCCGAGCCCGAGCCCGAGCCCGAGCCCACCGAACCTGCCAAGCCCGAGCCTGCGGAGGCCGTCGCAGTCGACCCACCGCCTGTCGACGCCGAGCCGCAGCCCGCCGAGCCCGAGCCCGAGCCCGAGGAGCTTCCCGAAGTCGATCTTGCCGACCCGATGGGCCCTGTCGAGGCCGCGTTCGACGGTCTCGCCGCCTCCGGCCTGGTGATCTCGAATCGCGCCCGATCCGTCAGCGCCCTGCAGGGCGAGGTGCTCACCGCCACCGTCCAGGGCCCCGAGCCCGACCTTCTGATCTACGTGCTGCAGCGCGTCTCCGAAGACGGCTATCAGTTCCTGCTCGCCCCGGTGGGCCGCGAAGCCTTCGACGTGATCGTCTTGCGCGCCCGGGCGGGCCAAGGCCGAGGCGTCGACCTCGTCAACGTCGACCAGGTCGACATCGAAGGCAACTTTCGTCGCGACGAGGATGCCGAAGTCCTGCGCAAGTTCGCCGCGCTCCCGCCGGGCGGCGTGGTGCCGGTTGAGGTGACCGGCGACCTCTCCGCGATTGGCTACCAGGCCACGCTCTCCGCCACGGGTCCCGGTCGCATCCAGATCGACGTGAAGCCGGGCCGCGCGCTGCGACGCGTCCGCGTCCGCGGCCACGTGCCGCTCTCCGAGCGCGAGGTCCAGCGCGTGCTCAGTCCCAGCGCCCGTCCCGGCGCGCTCGCACGCGGGCAGTGCCAGGACCCCAAGACGCTGCGCAACGCTCGGCCCGAGTCGATCTGCCTGCCCGGCGACCTCGCCTGCGCGCAGTGGGAGCAGGACGAACGCGACCGTCTGCACCGGTTCCTGTTCGACAATGGCTACCTCGAAGGGCGCGCAAGCCTCGGCTTGGCCTGTGGGGGCGATGGCGAGGCCGACCTGCACGTGTACCTGGACAAGGGGCGCGCGTTCCGGGTCCGCAACCCGAAGATTGTCGGCAACGTGCAGACGCGGGACCAGCCGTGGATCCGCCGCATGTTCCGCTCGACGGTCAGTCCCTTCATTCCGATCGGCAAGCGAATCACCCGCAAGGATCTCGAAGAAGCAACCGAGCGCGTCGCCTCCGAGTACGCACAGCCACGAAGCCGGGCCCGCGCCACCGCGCGACGCCAGCTCGAGCTTCCCTACCCCGGCGTTCGGGTCGAGACGAACTTTGAACGGCTCTCCCGCGAAGACCTGCCCGACAAGGGGCGCGTGCTTCCGCTGGAGGTCGACGTGCAGCTGGGCAACGGCGTGCGGGTTGGCTTCATCGGCAACGAGCACGTCGCCGAGTCGCGTCTGCTCGACCAGCTGCAGATGTTCAAGCGCCGCGAGCCGGCCACCGCCGCCGCCGCCGCGCGAGAGGCCGAGAACCTCCGGCGCTACTACCAGCGACGCGGCTACATGTTTGCCGACGTCGAGGCGATCTTCGGCGACTCGGGCACGCTCAAGCAGCTCACGTTCAACATCCACGAGGGGCCCCGCACCAGCATTCGCGACGTGGTGTTCACGCCGCCGCAGAGCGTCCCGCGCCCGGTTCGCCGCGCGATCGAGCGGACGTACAAGCAAGACCGCGAGATGAGCGACGGCGACCGCTTCAGCGACGCCGCGGCCCGCTCCGACCTCGCGGTCATCCTCGAGGCATTCGCCGAGCGTGGCTACCTCTGTGCCCGCGCGCAGTTCCGGGTCACGCCGCTGCCGGACGGCTTCGACCGCGCCGGCTACAACGCCGTGATCGACCCGCTGACCGAGCTGGAGAACGCCGGGCATCCCACCTGGATCGAGCGGCAGATCGACGCGAGCGGTCTCTCCGCGCTTCGTGAAGAGCGGCGCGTGGGCGTGTACGTGCGGCTCGAGGTCGACCCCGGGCCGCGGGTGCTCACCTCGGGTCGGGAGACCCTGCGCAACCTCGAGCTCCCGATCCCCCCCAGCCGTGACGTCGATGCCATCCCCGAAGCCGCCGACGGGGCGTGGGGCGCGCCCCGACTGCTGCGTGATGGGCCGCTTCGACGCCAGGGCGACGAACGCTCCGGCGGCATTCCGCTCACGCTCGAGCTCGACCGCGACGTCGAGCGCGACATCGTCACGCGCCTGCGCGACTCGGGCTACCCCCTCGCCGACGCCGAGGTGCGGTGGGTCTACACGGATCGCTCCGGCGTCGAGCATGCCGTCTCCCAAGCAGAACGCCTCACCACCGAGTCGGTCGGCATGTGCCAAGACACCGTCGGCGCCCCGCTGGTCACCATCGATACGTCGCTCGCCGTCCACGAGGGGCGCCGCGCAACGTTCGGCACCACGTTGCTACGCGGCAACTTCAAGACCCGCAACTACGTCCTGCGCCGCGAGATCGAGTGGAGAGAGGGCGACCCCTACGATGCTCGCAAGCTGGACCTCACGCGTCGCCACATCGAGGGGACCGGTACCGCGTCCTCGATCCTGATCCGCGAGCAGCCCACCGACTGCAAGTTCACCGACGATCCCGAGCGCCCGTGCGTGGTCCACCAGGTCGTCTCGCTGCAAGAGTCGAAGGACCGGCTGATGGACATCTCGTGGGGCTTCGGCGCCGCCACGCTGGATCCGCTGTACGCATTCGTCTCGCCCTCCTTTCCGAACGTGCTTGGCACCGGGTGGGACGTGCAGCTCGACGGGCACTGGGGCGCCGACGTCTCCCAGGTCGAGACGCAGCTGTGCGATGGCGAAGCTTGCTACGAACGCAGCGCGCGAGCCTCGGTCATTCGCCCTCGCATCTTCGGCTCTCCGCTCACCTTCGACGTGAGCGCCCAGATCCAGCGGCGGGTCACGCCCGCACGCGGGCAGATCGACTCCTTGCTCGGCACCGTCCGCCTCGCCTGGCCCATCAACGAACACCTACGGACGTATGTCGGCTACGTCATCCAGGCGGCCAACATCTCCAAAGACGTCGCCAAGCCTACGCCGGGCGTCGAGACCGGGTGCGTCGACAACGTCTTCGGGTTCTGCCGCCCACCGAACCGCTCGGAAGCCATCGTTCCCGACCTCACCGGTGGCGTCGAAATCGGGGCGCAATACCAAGACGTCGACAACGCCTTCAACCCCGAGCGGGGCTACATCGCGACCGCCGACCTGCTGTTCGCCTCGCCGTTCCTCGGCGGCCAGGACCAATGGTTCCGGACCGAGCTCTCCTGGCAGCAGTTCATCCCGGTTCGCGGCACGCGAAAGCGGCTCAACCTGCGCTACATGCTGCGCTACGGCCACGCGGTCCCGATCAGCGGCCTGCCGGGCGCCAATACCACCAGCATCCCCGAAGTGTGGCGGTTCTTCGGCGGCGGCACGGCCGACCTGGGTATCCGCGGCATCGAGCCGCAGACCATGCTCGTCGACATCGAGGAGATCGAGGGTCCGTACGGCACCCTCACCCTGCGGCCCACCGCCCAAGGCGGTCACATCCGGGCGTTGGGTACCGTCGCGCTGCAGGTCGTCAGCGTGCCGAAGTTCCTCGGCGGCAAGCTTGCCCACTCCGTCTTCCTCGACGCCGGCGTCCTCACGCAGCGCTGGGACCACGTCGTGCCCATGCGCGACATCCGAAGAAGCGTCGGGGTGAACTTCGTCAAGTGGGACATCCGCATCGTCACCGTCGCGCTGGGCTACGCCGTTCTGGTCCCGAACGCGATCCTGCCGCAGAACGTCCGGGCCACCGACGACCAGAACGGACGCTTCGTGTTTGATGTGGGCGCGACGTTTTAGTGAGGGCAGGCCCCCTTCGTCGCCCTCACCCTCCGGGTGCGTGAGGGCTCCTTCGGGGGGCTGCACGGGGGGCTGCTCGTCGCGCCCACTGCCTTTTTCCCGCTCCGCATCCCTTCGGGATGCTCGCTCTGTCTTCGTTGGGCGCTTGCGGTTCTGTTTGAGGGCAGGCCCCCTTCGTCGCCCTCACCCTCCGGGTGCGTGAGGGCTCCTTCGGGGGGCTGCACGGGGGGCTGCTCGTCGCGCCCACTTCCTTTTTTCCGCTCCGCATCCCTCCGGGATGCTCGCTCTGTCTTCGTTGGGCGCTTGCACTCTCCGCTACGCCAAAAACGAACGCACCGTCGAAGAAAGAGCGAAGTGGGCCCGGAGGGCCTACGCAGCGGGAAAAATAGACCCGCCGCCGAGCACAACCGTACCGTGCAGCCTCCCAAAAGAGCCCTCACCTCACCCAACGGGTGAGGGCGACGCGGGAGGCTGCGCTTTTGCCTACGCCGGAGGCGGCGGAGGCGGCGGAGCCGTCATGGCTCTACCCGCGGCTTTCTCGGCGGACGTCGCTGCGCGAACGCCGAGCACCTTCACGCTCATGCCGATCTCTTGGTCGGCGAGCGGGTGGACGAGCTTGACGACGACGTTGTCGTCACCGTCCACCGCGTGGACGACGAGCTTGACCGTCTGCCCGGGGCCGACGGTGGCTTCGAAGGCGTCGCCCTCCTTGAGGTCCTGCTGCGGCAGGTCCTTTCGAGACAGGGTCTTCGTCGGCGCGTCGTCGGAGGTCCCAAAGGCCTCGTTGGGCGCAAACGTGAACGTCTCGTCTTGTCCTTCCTCCATGCCCACGATCTTGGCGTCGAGGCCTCGGATCAAACCCGAGTTCCCGGCCATGAACGTGATCGGCCCGGAGATGTCGGACGTCTCGATGATTTCCCCCGACTGCGACGTGATGTCGTACGCCAGGGTCACCACGGTCCCTTCTGCGATCTTCATGTGCTTCCTGTGCCCCGCTTCCGCACGGGGACCCCATCGTACGACGAGCCCACGCGGTGCGGGTGGGGAAGCTCGCCTCACTCGGTCACGACGACGGCGCTGCCTTTTTGGCCGCGCCCCAGGGGTGCGATGGCATGCCACCCTTCGGGTAGATGTGGCTCGGTGAAGCCAAACAACCACCGGGCATCCGCCGGGGAGAGGTTCACGCAGCCGTGGCTGCGTACCTGCCCGAACCCGGCGTGCCAGAACGCGCCGTGCAGCGCGATGCTGCCGCTGAAGTACTGCGTCCAGGGAACGTCGTCGATCGAGTAGGCCTCTTCTTCTTGAGGCTGATCTCGCATCGGCGTGGCGATGTGCTTGATCTGAACCCGGTGAACCCCGATCGGCGTCATGCCGGCTTCCTTGCCGGTCGACACCAGCGTCGCAAACACCGGCACGTCGCCGTCGTACGCCACGAGGGTCTGCTCGGAGAGATCCACGTGCACCCAGTGCTCGTCGGCCTTCACGCCCGGGGGCCGCTTGAGCTTGTACGCCTTGCCCACCGCGTACGCGCGCATCAGCTTGCCGTCGGCGTCCTCGTAGTACGCCTTGGGGCCCATCTGCAGGCTCCGCACGAACGGGTGCGTCGTGAGCCGCTCGGGGACGTCGTCGGTGTCGACGAGCACGTCGCTGAGTTCGCCCTCGCGCTGCTTGAACGCGATCTCGCGGCGGATGAAGTACAGCGGTAGGTCTTTGGCCCCGCCGGGGAGTACCCGCCCCTGGAACTTCGGCGACTCCTTGGGCTTGAGCTGGTACTTGCGAGCATAGGAGCCGAGCGTGGTCCGGACGAAGCGTCGCTCGCTCTTGAGTTCCTCGCCGGCCTTGGTGATGTAGTAGCCGGAGTTCATGTACTCCTTGACCACCGCCGGTACCTCGCCGGGCCGCACGCTGCGGTCGGTCGGCATCGGCTCCCGCTTGTGCTCGGCGTACCAAGCCCGGCCCGCCGAGTCGGCTTTGTCCTGCTCGGAGAAGCTGGGCAGCCGGTGGAAGAATGGCGTCATCTCGTCCTTCACCCGCCAGTAGTCGTAGGGCAACGGGCGGTCGATCTTGGGAGCCGGCACCTGCACCACCCCGTCATCGGGCGGCGTCTCATCGACCTTCAGGCCGGCCTTTCGACACATCCAGCCGCGGGGGTAGACCTTGTTCCAGCCCTCCGAGCATCCGCCTCCGAACGTGCGCTCCTCGTCCACGCGGATGCGCGTCCCAGCCCGCAGGATTCCGAGGATCGGCGACTCGAGGTCGGCGCGCTCTCGCACGATTGCCGCGAGCGACGTCACCAGGCCGTGACGCGGGTACTCGGACTCCGCCTCTGCGTCCATGGGCGGCACCTCGAGAAACACGCCGGGGTACTCCGCGTAGCTGCCGGCTTCGTCGGGCTGAAGCCACGCCTCGGAGGCGACCTCGACCGCGGGCGTCTCGGGGTCGACGGCGGGCGCGTCGCCCCCCTCTGCGTCGCCTGCGAGTTCTTCGCCCGCGCCCGCATAGATCGAAGCCGGGCTGGCGGGCTGCCCGTCCTCCGCGCCGGGATCGGGCGTCGCGGCTGCCGTCGCATCATCCGGGGTCGACGGTCGCGTGATCAGCTCATAGCCGACCGCGACGACCCCGCCGCCGAGCAAGAATGCGCCCACGAGCTCGAGGACCTTGGACGTGGCCGATGCCATGACCGCGGACCGTAGGGCAACCCGGACCCCGGAGCAACCCGTCCCAAGCGGACCGGCATCACGCGGCGCGCCTCGATCGCTTGCCCTGCTGGGGGGCGGTGGTTCATCCTCGCCCCGTGCCCTCTTCGCGCGCGCTTCGTCGCTTCTGCGCCCCGACCGTCGCGGCCGCCCTGCTCGGCGTGACCGCCCCCGCGTCCGCCGCGGCACCCGCAGACGAGGCCGATGCGGCCACCGACGACTCCGCCGAGGTCGAGGACGTGCGCCCACCGAGGATCTCGGGCCCCTATCTCGGCCTGACGCTCTTCGGCGGCCTCGGGCTCGCGCGCATCAATCAGTTTGGCACGGACGCCCCGTTTACGGGCGCCGGGGCGTCGCTGAGGTTCGGGCAAATGGTCCTGCCCTGGCTGGGCGTTGGCCTCTCCGGGGGCGGCAACGGCGGCTCCGCGTCGGACGACGGCGCTCGGCAGAGCCTCGGCCAAGGCGCGCTGCTGGTCGACTTCACCTTCGTCCCCGCGCCCAAGCGCATCGGCGGGCTCAGCCTGCGCGGCAGCTTCGGCTTCGGCGGCGGCGCGGTCAATGAAGAGGGCGTCGACGGGCGCGGTGGCTACGGCGGCGCCGTGTTCGGCGCCGGCGGACGCTACGAGTTCTTCCCCGGCGCCAAGCGCTATCGGCCCACCAAGGGTGGCGGCTTCGCGGTCGGACCCGAGGTCGGCTGGCTCGGATTCACGCCGGCTGCCGCGGGGCGACCGATGTCGAACACGTTCTTCGTCGGGCTCTCGACCGCGTTCTACTTCGGCGACTGACGCCGCCGCGCGGGCCGTACCCATCATTGGCTGCGGCGTTCAGGCCACGGCGTTGCGACGCTCGAACGCGACCGGCGTGTTCGGGTCGGCGGCGGGCTCGTGCGGTGCTCCGTGGAACCGGGCCATCGCAACGGTCACGTTGTCGGGACCGCCCGCGGCGCACGCAGCCTCGGTCAGCGCTCGACAGCAACGGATCGGGTCCTCGTACTGCAGCATGAGGTCGAGCACGCGTCGGTCCTCGAGCGGCCCGGTCAGGCCATCGCTGCACAGCAGCAGGACGTCGCCCGGCTGCACCTGCACGCGGATCAAATCGGGGCCGACCTTCGCCTGCACGCCGATCGCCTCGAGCAGCATGTTTCGCTGCTTCACCGTCCGCGCCTGGTCGGGCGTGATGCGCCCCGAGGCGATCATTTGACCGACCACGTTCTGGTCCATCGTCACCTGCTGCAGGACGATGCCGCGCTTGAGATAGGCCCGCGAGTCCCCGACCTGCACGATGACGAGCTCGGGGCCGAACAGGGCCGCCGCGGTCATCGTGGTGCCCATGCCTCGCTTGTCCGGGTGGGCCTTCGCGAACGATGAGATCGACTGGTTCGACGTGCGCACCGCATCAATGAACATCTGCTCGGTCGACGCGACGTCGGAGAGATGACCGGAGGCGCGCACGACCTGCTCGAGCCCTTCGAGCGCCATCTTCGAGGCGAGGTCACCTGCCGCAGCGCCGCCCATGCCGTCGCACACCGCGACGACGGTTCCCGGCGGAGCCATCGCCCGCGCGCTGGGCCGCAGACCCGTGGTCCCCGTGGCCAAGTCCAGGACGAGGAACGCGTCCTCGTTGCGTTCCCGGGCGCAGCCGACTTCGGTGCGAGCAAAGACGTCGAAGTGCATCAGTCGTCGAGGCGCAATCGTAGGATCTGATCGCCCGCACGGAAAGTGTCGGTGCTACGGATCTCCGAAGAACCGCGAATCCGGATGTAGGTGCCGTTCGCAGACCCGAGGTCCTCGAGAAACACCGACATCTGAGCCCCGTGAAGCTCGAGCCGCAGCTGCGCGTGTTCCCGGCTGACGAAGGGGTCTCGCGGGAAGAGGATGTCGCCCTGCTCGCGGCCGAAGATCACCTTCGCGCCGCGCAGATAGTACGCATCCCCGGTCACCCCACCCCGCCCGATGAGCGAGAGCTTGCCCCACGCGGGCTTGAGCGGCGTGCCGAACAAACGCGTCCCATCCGGGGCCGGGGGCTGCTCGGACACCGGCTCGATCACGTTCTCGAGCCGGAGCACCTGGTGGCCGACCATGAACAGATCCCCCGGGTAGACGGAGGCGTTGCCCCGGGTGCGCAGGTACACCCCGTTGCTCGAGCCGAGGTCCACGAGCGTGAAGAGCTCGCCCGAGCGCTCCACCCGGGCGTGCTGCGGCGACATGAACATGTCATCCGCGAAGACGATTTCCCCGTGCTGGCGACCGATCGTGATCGACGATCCGCTGAAGGGGAACGCTTGCCCTTCTTCGCCATCGCGACCGACGAGGACCAAACGCGGCCCCACGTTCTCGACCGCCGTGGGGACATCGTCGTCCATATCTGGCGGAAGCATCGGCGGCGTGTCGGCAGCGCTGGCGCCCTCTTCGGTGCGGACGCTGCCGCCCGCCGGAGGCGGAACCGAGTCCGGAGCACGCTCCACCGCGGGCGAGAACCCGCCCCCAACGGGGATTCCGCTATCCAGTCGCGCCTTGCCCGGGGCGGGGATCGTCATCGCGTCCTCCGCGGCGGGGGGCTGCTGCGGGGGCACGGCAGCGGCGGGGAGCGGCTCGGGGGGGCGGGCCCGCGGCGGTCCATCCATGAAGCCGGTCCGGCCGGTCTTGGCGGGGGCTTGGGCGGGGGCTTGGGCAGGAGCCTGAGCG
>JBCCQM010000121.1:0-25104 GCA_039024335.1 Myxococcota bacterium | reverse complement strand
CGACAGCTCTGTGGGGGTGGCGGACGGCGTCGGGCGGGTGGCTGCGCGTTCGGGGCACGTGCGTAGGCGTTGGGTGGAGCGCTCGGTGCAGTCGCAGAGTTTTCAGACGCGGTTCGGCACAATCGAAGACTTCGTGCAGGTGCTCGTGGCGCGGGACGACACGTGCGTGACCGATGACCCGTGTCCGTATCCTCCCGGCCACCGGTTCCTGCTCAACATCCACGACCTCGACCGCGGGACGATTCGCGTCCGTCACTACACGCGCGACTCCGAGGCGGCATCGCCGGTGCTGCAAATCGAGGGCCGACCGAGCCCGACGGGCACCGTGCTGGCGTGTCGCTTCCTCGACCCGAGCGCGCCGTTCGTTTCGCAGCGACAGATCGACGAAGCGCGCGCGCAAGAGCAGCGGGACGATGAAGAGTTCCTGCAGCTCGACGACGAAGAGCTCGCCGGCGACCTGGCCATCGGGCTCCTCGACTCGAAGTGGTTCACCGTCATCGGTCTCGCGCGCTGGCTGTTCCACCGTGGCCTGTGGCGCCTGCTGTGGCTCTTCATCGAAGGCTTCCGCCTGATCGTTCGCGGGTTTCGAGCGCTCTCCCGGCAACTCGGCAAAGACGCACACACCGACTCGCTGCTCTCGCTGGTCGAAAGCGTCAGCGCGGCCTCGAACCGTGGCTCCGGAGCTTTGTAGGCGGGGGCTCGATGCCGCGAACACACGCATTCCCGACGGGATTTCAAACGACGGAGGCGTTCATCCACGCGCTCCTCGAACGCGATGACGCATGCGACGTCGACACGCCCAGGCCGTATCCGCCCGCGGTCCTTTACGTGCTCAACCTAGAGAACGCGGAACGCGGTCGAGTGCTCGTGCGATATGACCCCAGCCGCTCGGATGCGTTCTTTGAGACACTCGAGCTCGACCTTCGCCCAAGTCCGTCCGGTCTCCAGCTCTCGTGTCGGGTCCTGCCGACGGACGCCGACTTCTTCGCGCGGGCGCAACTCAACAAGCGTCGAGCCGCCGAACGGCAGCAGGCGCAGGAGGCTCGAAACACCGAATACGTGGACCTCGCCGAGGACATGTTCGACGGAGGCATCGAGGTTGGCGTGATCGGTGTCGTCCTCGTCTTACTCTGGCGCCTGCTTCGTCCCCTGCGTGCGGCCGCGTTCTGGCTCATCGTCGGTACGGTTCGCCTGCTCGTCGGCGCCTTCGCATGGCTCGCCCGGCAGTTCAGCCGACCCGCGCGGAAGGCCCAACTGCTGGGGTTCGCCGAAGACCTCGCGCGCAACAGCCGGGCTGCGCCGCCGTAGCGATCAGCCTTCGACGCGCTTGGCGAGGTTGCCCAGGCCCAGCTCGAAGTCGGCGCCGATCATGGCGTCGAAGTCGGCGAAGACCATGAAGACCTTGCTGGCGAAGTTGTTCTCGCTGTCCATCGTCCAGCTCACCTTCGTGCCCTCGTCTGCCGCGGCCATCGCGAGGACGACGGTCGCCGACGACTCGAAGGGCTCCTTGAACGCGAGGGCGTAGCGAACCTCGGTATCGGTCACCTCGGTCACGTCCATGCGGCCCTTGCCCACGTCGTCGTTGCCGGCCCACTCGTACCAGGCGCCCTTGCCCTCGGTCTGGTCCGAGAACGTCCACTGCACGTTCGGGTCTCGCTCCGCCCACGGACTCCACGCGACCCACTTCTTCATGTCGGTGAGATGCGGCTTGATCGTGGCCTGATCCGCCCGCAGCACGCGGGAGCGCGTCACCGTGGTCGTGTCCGGCTTGAACGCGGCGAGGGCCAGGATTGCGCCGATGCACAGCGCGAAGAAGCCGAGGACGGCGAACGCGATCTTCTTCATCGCCGCACCCTACCCCATGGCGCCAGCGACGCCATGTGCCGTCACGCGGGGGATTTGCACCGCACGGGCTGCAGGAACAACTCGCCTTGCTGGCCGCGCTTGCGGCCCAACGACACGAAGTAGTGCGTGCCGTTCCAGCTCAACTCGGGGTCGGGAACCGGGAGGTCGAGCCGCATCTCGGTGTACTCCTCGTGCTCGACCCAGATCACGTAGTTTTCGCCCGGATCCGGGATGAACAGCGGGTTCGGCCAGTAGACGTCGTCGTGCGCCCGCTCGAACGACCATCCGAGGCGCACGTGGTCATCGTCGTTCACCGGCATCGTCATCACGAACACGCGACCGTCACCGCGCATGAACACGCCGCTGGCCACGGTCCCCCACCCGGGGTACGTCCGCGGCTCGAAGGTGTTGGTCGCGACGTCCACGGCCGCGACGATCTCGTCCGCAAACAGGACCGGGCGCTCGTCGTACCAGCCCAGCGCAGCAGTCCCCGACCAACGAAACGACGCGACGTCTTCGAGCGCGCCGACGACCTCGCCACGATGATCGAACTCGATCAGCTCGAGGTGCGCGGTATCGGGGCCCGGGTTCTTGCTGCCCGCGTTCGGCACGAGCAGCAGCAGCAGGTAGCCCGACTCGGTTGCGATCAAGCTCTCGGCCACGCCCGAGGTCCGGCCGAGTTCCACGGTCGTCGCGGGGCTCTCCAGTGCGCCATCGAGGGTGATGGGCTGCACGACCAAGCGTGATGCCTCGGCATCGGCGTACCAAACCGCGAGTCCGCCGTTGTCGCGGAATGCCGCCTGCGCCGTTCGGACGTGCGCGGCCGTGCCCAGCACGACGGGGTCTCCGAGTTCGCACGGCCCCTTGGAGAGCGTGTCGGGCGTGGGCTCGGGAACCCGGTGACCGACCGTCCGCGCCAGCGGCGGCAGGGTCGGCTCCGGCGATGCAATCGGGGGCGGCTCGGACGAAACCTCCGGCGCGCGTGCAGCCACCGGCGCGCGGGGTGTCGCGGGTTCGACCGTCGGCGTGGCCGCACACGCCATCAGGACCATCCCCGTACACAACGCGCCCCTCGTCATGGGCTGACGATACCCGCACGCTCGGCGCTCGTCCTCCATTTCGTCAGGTCCTCGAAAAGTCGGAGCACGAGCGCAAGGCACAGCACAAGCGTGACTACATTGAACGGCAGTACCTCGAAGAAGAACGCGGGACCGTCGACGCGGTAGTTCGCAATCATCGACAGCACCATGCTCAGCGCTCCGAGCACTCCGCCGAGCGCACGGGTCCTCGGCAACAACACCAGGACGCCGATCACGGCGGAGAAGACGTTTGCGCCGACGTTGAGCCAGTCGGGAAGCGGCTGTGCAGTGTCGGGGCTTCCCTCCCCCGTGGCGGCCGCAAACATGGCGAGCGCGATGAGTACGGAAACCACCGCAACAGCCCACCGTTCGGCGGGGGAACATCGCAGCAAGGCCGGACCGGGCGCGAAGAGCCGAGAAACATGAGACTTAGAATTCATAGCTGACCTGGGCGAGTGCGAAGGGGGCAACGGGAAGACGCTGGTCACCGCCGGTGACGGGTCCGTCGTCGGGGTTGAGCAGCTCGAAACGGCGATACACGCTTGCACCGCCGCGCAACTCCGCCCACAGCTCCCGGTGCAGACGGATGCCGATCAACGCTCCAACGCGAAGATCGGTGGCGGCCAGGTGGTCCCAACACTGCGACCGTCCCCCTGGCTCGGAGCAGGGCGGGTTCCGCCGGACGCTCGCGTTCCGGACCGCATATTCGTTGCCATCAAGGTCTGCGATCAGCCCGGTGCGCGCCTCGTCGACCGGGCGCCACACGAAGCGCAGATTCAGTGGCAACACGCCCTCGAGCGAGGTTCGGCGCGACGTCTTCCAGTCCAGCTTCACCAACGGCAAAGGAAGCAGCTCGCCGAACGAGTAGTCGGCCGCAACGCCAAGGCCGATTGCAAAGCGCTCGGAGAATCGCCGCTGCGCCAAGGCCGAGGCTCCAAAGCGGACCACGCCCGCATCGACCGCGTGTAGATCGCCCGCAAGGCCCACGGCACCTCGCACGAAGAGCGACCAACGCTCATCGAACGCATGCACGACGGACACGTGCGCCTCGACATCGTGGAACACCGGGATCGGCAGTCCATTGGCCGGGGGATCGACGAAGCGCGGCGCCTCGAGCCGGTAGCCCAATCCCGGCAGCACGTACGTGCGCTGCCCAGCCTCGATTGGGAGCGAGGCCGCAAGCTCCAAGGCGTTGGCCGACACCGTCTGTGGCGAAGGGGCGTCGTATTCGGCCGGCGCCGTGGTCTGAGCCTGTACCGCAACGAGCTCCCCGGCCTGCGCTTCGCGCGCCGCCATGAGCGCCAACGCGCTGAGAACGGCCGAATTCAGGAAAAACCGCTGCATCCCGACTCCAATATTGACAACTCTGTCATTTTTGACAAGTTCGTCAACGTAGAATCGAGGCATGGCTGAACTCGAGAAAACCCGCGGGCACAAGAAGCGCGCCAAGACCCGCGCCCGCATCCTCGACGCAGGGCTCGAGGTCTACGTGGCCCACGGCGCAGCGCTCACGGTGCAGCGCGTCGTCGAGAAGGCCGACGTTTCGCACGGCACCTTCTACAACTACTTCGACGACCTCGACGCGCTCACGGAAGCCGTCGTGCTGCACGTCCTGACCCAGGTGGCCGAAGCGGTGGCTGCCGAAGGGGCCGAGGATCCGGCGCTTCGATTTGCGACCGCCACCCTCAAGGTCTTGCACGTACTTGCGGCTCAACCCGACTGGGCGCGCTTGACCCTTCGCATCACTGCGAATCCCGACTTCGACATCGAGGTGCTCACGCAGCACCTCCGCTTCGACGTTGAAGACGGACGACGCTCCGGCCGTTTCTCGGAAACCACCGATGACGTTTCGGTCGAGCTGGTCATGGGACTGACCCTCATGAGCATCCGACGAATCTCCAGGGGGACGTGGAGCCCCGAACACGGCCAAAGAGTCGTCGCACGCGCCCTCATCCACTTCGGTCTCGATCCCGACGAGGCCCACTCCATCGTCGCAGCCGCGGCCCAACGCGTTCCGCCAACATCGTCATGACACGCTCGTCCTTTCTCGCCCTGTCCGCCCTCCTGTTGCTGCCCTCGTGCGCCCGCAAAACGCATGATCACGCGCACGGCTCGGTCTCAGAACCCAAGCCCGAAGCCACGCTGCCCTTCGAGTACCCGCACTCGGTCCAGGCGGGATCGGAGATCGGAATGGTCTTCGAGTCATGGCTCAGTCCCCAGCAGGAAGCGGGGGAAGAGGAGAACGTGCCCAAAGCTGCGCCCGACGTATTCAAGTCCACCAAGCCGTCCACGCCTCGAGAACAACGGCCATCACGCGGTCACGGCGTGGTCGCCTTCACCAAGGACTTCTCTCGCGCATACGTATCCCTCGAGGTCAACGTCGCGCCCGAAGAGATCGTGATGGCCCACCTGCACTGCGGAAAGCCCGGTCAGCTGGGCCCGATCATCGTCGACTTCGGCTCGACTGGGGACGTCTCCGAGTACTTCAAGGACGGCCGACTCGAGTACGAGATCGTCAACCGGGATCTCGAGCGCGTGCTCGAGCAGAGCAAAGGCGTGGTGGGAGCCTTCACCGCAGGCTGTCCGATCATCAAGAGCGTGCCGAGCGATCGCGTCCGGACCATCGGCGGCATGGCCACGATCGCCACCGAGGGCGACCTGTACTTCAACATCCACACCGCCTCGCAGACGTTCTACGGCGACATCCGTGGGCAGCTGCATCCTGCATCGCAGGCGCCGGCCCCCAAGGGGACACCAGCCCCCTCTCCATCTCCCTGAGTGCAGCTCGGGAATCGCCCAGGCCTGCGCGCCGCGCCACCACGACAGCCCTGTCACGGTGATGCGACGAGGTCGCGCAGCACCGCCTCCGCGACCGAAGACGTCGTTCTCGCGCCGACGCTTCGCACGCAGAGGGACCGCGATATCGTCCAAACGTGACAACCGGGGCTGGAGACGACGACGCAGGATGCGGCGCCGGTCCGGAGCCGTTCGCCGATGAGGACGACACGCGCACCGCGACCGGAGATCGGGCAGCACGAAGCCACGCGGGGGGCCGCCGACTCCCCGCGGCCGAACAGATCGGACGGTATCGAGTCCTCTCGCTGATCGGCGTGGGCGGCATGGGGCAGGTCTATGCGGCCTACGATCCGTGGCTCGATCGGCGCGTCGCGATCAAGCTGTTGCGACCCGACGCGTCGGCCAACAGCGCCGAGCGCATGGCTCGTGAAGCCCGCGCGCTGGGCCGGATCTCGCACCCGAACGTGGTCACAATCCAAGAGGTCGCCGAGCACGACGGGCGCCTCGCGATCGCGATGGAGTACGTCGATGGAGAGACGCTGCGTCAGTGGGCCCACCGCGTGCCCGCCTCCACCAGCGTGGCGCGGCTCCGCGAAGGCCTCGACTACGTGATGCAGGCCGGTCACGGGCTCGCGGCCGCCCACGCGGAGGGCTTCGTGCATCGAGACTTCAAGCCTTCGAACGTGCTGGTCGGCATCGACGGTCGCGTTCGGGTCGCCGACTTTGGGGTCGCGCGCGGCAACGCCGACGTCTCGATGTCCGCGCCGATCGAGCAGCCCGACGACGAGCCGCCGACGCCCGGCGAGGACCTCACCGGCGAGGGCAACGTCGTGGGAACGCCGGCCTACATGGCACCCGAGCAGCGCGCCGGCGACCCCGTCGACGCCGCCTCGGACCAGTTCAGCTTCTGCTTCACGGCGTGGGAAGTACTCACGGGCGAGCGCCCCACCCCGACGCGACGACGGATCACCCTGCAGTCGCTCGTCGACGCCAGCACGCTCGACGGGGAGTCGGTCTGGCTCCCGCCCACGCTCGAGGCCGTCCTGCGCCGAGGGCTCGCCCTCAGACCGGCGGCGCGCTTCCCCAGCATGGATGCGCTGCTCGCCCGCCTCGCGGAGGAGTCGCGCAAGCTCGACGACGCGCCCCCCAAGCCTCGGCGCACTCGGCGAATCGTCGGCGGCCTCGTGGCCACGGGACTCCTGCTGGCTGGCGGCGTCGCGGCGCGCCGAGCCTACGTGCGGTGGCAGTGCCAGCAGGCAAGCAGCGAAGTGGCGTCGACGCAGGGCCGATGCGAAGAGCCCGGCGATCTGGCGGGCCGGCGCCCCGTGCCGACCGCGCCCGAGTGAGTTCGAGCCACCCGGCGCTGGGCCAGACCCCCGCTCTCCTGCCCGATCGGGGGTCGTACGCGGCGCCTCGTGGACCGCTGGAGCGGGCGGCTGTACCATCCGCGCGCCATGGCCGAATCGCACCTGCAACGCATCGAGGCGCTGACCAAGTCCGCGGACGTCGTCCTGTTCATGAAGGGCAACCGCGCCCAGCCGCAGTGCGGATTCTCGGCCACGGTCGTGGGCATCCTCGACCAATACCTGCCCGAGTACGCCACCGTGAACGTCCTCGCCGACCAAGAGATTCGCGAGGGCATCAAGGAATTCACGCAGTGGCCGACGATTCCCCAGCTCTACGTCAAGGGAGAGTTCGTCGGTGGCTGCGACATCATCCGGCAGATGAACGACGAGGGTGAGCTCGTCGCCGCGCTCGGCGACGCGGTGAAGATGCCCGAGCCCCCGACGGTGACCATCACCGATGCGGCCGCAGCCGTCTTCAAGCAGGCCCTCGAAGAGGCCGAAGGCGAAGAAGCGCTGCGGCTCGTCGTCTCGCCGACGTTCCAGCACGACCTCGCGCTGGACCTGCCTCGTCCCGGCGACATCGAAGTCCAGACCAACGGCCTGACGCTGCTCGTCGACGCCGGCACGGCGCGCCGCGCCGAGGGCCTGAAGATCGACCACGTCGAGGGTCCGCAGGTCGGCTTCCGCATGGACAACCCCAACGCGCCCCCGCAGGTTCAGCAGATCGGCGTGAAGGAAGCCTCCGAGCTCGTTCAGCAGCCCGAGGTGAAGTTCTTTGACGTCCGCACGCCGCGAGAGCGCTCCATCGCGCAGCTTCCCGGCACGATCCTGCTCGACGGCGACAACATCTCCGAGATGATGGAGCTGCCGAAGAACACCCCGATGGTGTTCCACTGCCATCACGGCCACCGCAGCTTCCAGGCCGCGATTCGTTTCCTCGAGCAGGGCTTCACCCGCGTCTACAACGTGGTGGGTGGCATCGACGCCTGGTCGCAAGAAATCGACCCCTCGGTCCCGCGCTACTAACGGGCCGTCATGGCGATCGACGACCTGCTCAAGGCGATCCGCGAGTCGTGCTCGCCGGGCACCTGGTCCCGCGGAGTGCAGCTCGCGCGCGCGGGGCAGGTCGTTGGTGAAGACGACGACGGCGACGAGATCGCGCTGCGGGTCGCGACGAAGGGCGGCCTCGTGTCGCTGCAGGTCGTGTTGTTTCCGGACGACGAGGACTGGACCTGCGAGTGCAACTCTCGCGAGGACGCTTGCGCCCACGTGGCGGCCGCAGCCATCGCGCTCAAGCAGGCCTGGTCCGAGGGCAAGCGCATGCCCGGCGAAGGCGAGACCAAGGCCGCTGGACCTGTCGGAGGTCACCTCGAGTACGTCCTGCAGAACCACGATGGCAAGCTGGCGCTGTTCCGGCTGATCATCGCCGGCGAGAAGAGACATCAGCTCAACGGCTCGATCGCCCAGGTCGCCATGGGCAAGGTCAAGGGGCCCAAGTTCGTCGCAACCGACGGCGACCTCAAGTTCGAGAAGAAGCTCGGCAGCTTCGGCGGCGGCATCATCCCCAAGCCGCTCATGGCAAAGGTGCTCGGCGCGCTGCAGGGGCTCCAGCACGTCACCCTCGACGGCAAGCCCATCACCGTCGGCGGTGGGGTCAGCGGCCTGGCGGTGCGCGTCTCCAAGAACCGCGACGGCTACCTCGCCAAGCTCGAGCAAGACCCCACCCTCGACCGCCTGTTCGACAACGGCGCGGCGCTTCGCGGTGACAAGCTCGGCGCGCTCGGGGACCACGGCCTCACGCCCGGCGAGTACGACACGTTCCGCCGCGGCAAGGTCTTCCACCCCACCGACCTCGGCACGCTCGTGGGCGACTGGATGCCCAAGCTGCGTCGCAAGATGCACGTCATCGCCGAGTTCGACCTGCCCACGACCACGACGATGAAGCCGCGGCTTTCGATCGCGAGCACGCGCGAAGGCGACGACCTGGTCCTGCTGCCCACCATCCTCTACGGCGAGCCCGCGGTCGCCCGCGTCGACGGAGACAAGCTCACGCTGCTGCGCGACGGCGAGGTCCCGCTTCGCAACCCCCGGCTGGAGAACCTGCTTCGCGAGCAGCTGGCCGGGCGCGGCCTCGAGGTCGGGGTGAAGCGCAGCCTTCATCCGGCCGAAGCGATCGACTTCACCGCGCGCATGCGTGACGACGAGGACGTCGCGCTGCAGGGCAAAGCCCACGAAGCCTACTTCGATGCGGGCGAGCTCGATGCCCACCTCGACGTCGGCGACGACGGTGGCGTGGACCTGTGGTTCGGCGACGCGAAGCAGAGTCGAGCCGACGCGGCGGCGGTCGTGCGCGCGTGGGAGGCGGGTGACCCCTTCGCCCCCTTGGCCGGCGGCGGCTTCGGCCGCGTGCCCACCGGATGGCTCGCCCAGCACGGACACCGCCTCGTTGCCCTGCTCGCGGCCCGCGACGCCAGCCAGGCCGGCAAAGAGCTGCCCGCGTGGTCCGGCCCCGACGTCGCGGCGCTGTGCGAAGCGCTCGAGCAGCCCGCCCCGCCGAGCTTCTCCGGCCTTGCGCCCCTGCTGGAGGACTTCGACGGCCTTCCGGACCCGGCGCTGCCCGAGGACCTCACGGCCACGCTGCGCGACTACCAGCGCGAGGGCGTGGCCTGGCTGTCGTTCTTGCGCTCGGCCAAGCTCGGCGCGCTTCTGGCCGACGACATGGGTCTGGGCAAAACGCTGCAGACGCTGTGCTCCATTCGCGGGCGCACCCTGGTCGTCGCACCCACGAGCGTGCTGCCCAACTGGGCCTCCGAAGCCGCGAAGTTCCGGCCGTCGCTGCGCTGCGCGACCTACCACGGGCCCGGCCGCGCACTCGACCCCAAGGCCGACATCACGCTCACGACCTACGCCCTGCTCCGCCTCGACCTCGAGAAGCTCTCCACCGTGGAGTGGGAGACCGTGGTGCTCGACGAGGCGCAGGCGATCAAAAACCCCGACAGCAAGGTCGCCCGCGCCGCGTTCGAGCTGCCGGCGGACTTCCGCATCGCGCTGACGGGCACGCCGGTCGAAAACCGCCTCGACGACCTCTGGTCGCAGTTTCACTTCATCAACCGCGGCCTGCTGGGCGGGCGCACCGACTTCGGCGAGCGCTACGTCAAGCCGATCGAAGGCGGCGACGCCCAGACCGCGGCCGCGCTGCGCAACCGCGTGAAGCCGTTCTTGCTGCGTCGCCTCAAGAAAGAGGTCGCGACCGAGCTGCCCCCGCGCACCGACGTCGCGCTGCACTGCGAGCTCGAAGCCGAAGAGCGCCAGACCTACGACGCGATCCGAGCCGCGACGCAGGACACGATCATGAAGCAGCTCGGCGAGGGCGGGAACGTCATGGCCATGCTCGAGGCGCTGCTTCGCCTGCGCCAGGCCGCCTGCCACCGCGCGCTCATTCCCGGCCACGGCACCGACGGGCAGGCGCCGTCCTCCAAGGTCGCGCTGCTGCTCGAGACGCTCGGCACCGCGGTCGCCGACGGCCACAAGGCGCTCGTGTTCTCGCAGTGGACCAGCTTTTTGGACCTGCTCGAGCCGCATCTGAAGGCCGCCGGCCACCGCTTCAATCGTCTCGACGGCAGCACCAAGGACCGCGGCGCCGTGGTGGACGCGTTCCAGGCTGAAGGCGGGCCCGACGTGATGCTGCTTTCGCTCAAGGCCGGCGGCACCGGACTCAACCTGACCGCCGCCGACCACGTGTTCTTGATGGACCCGTGGTGGAACCCCGCCGTCGAGGACCAGGCCGCCGACCGAGCGCACCGCATCGGCCAGGAGAACCCGGTGCTGGTCCACCGACTCGTCGCCAAAGACACGGTCGAAGAGCGCATCCTCGCCTTGCAAGACAAGAAGCGCGCGCTGGCCGAGGCCGCCGTGGGCGATGGTGGCGGGGGCGCCTCGATCACCCGCGACGAGCTTCTCGAACTTCTTTCCTAGCAGCCCGTGGTGCAGCCCATCAGGGCGCGATGCTGAAGTCGTGCGCCGCCAGCTCGACGCCGTCGGTGGACATGATCTTCACCGTCCAGTCGCCGACGTACTCGCTGCGAAGCTTGAGGTACGCGCGCGTGCGGTAGGCGTGGGCCGGCTTCACGACGATCTTGCCGCGGCGCGCGTTGCCCTCGTGCTTCTGCCAGATCACCGTCAGCTCTTCCTTCTGGCGCTGGTGAACGACACGAATGCAGACGTTCGCGAGGCCATCGTTGCCCACGGAGAAGGTCGTTCCATCGCCCGTGCAACGGCTGCGGGCGTACCCGCTGCCCATCGCGACGTCATCCACGTGAACGCCGGTCTTGCCGACGCCGCCGACCGGTGCGCGGTCGGCCGGGCTTACGGGGATCTTCTTGAACACGGCGGCGATGTCCGGAGGCGTCCCCGGGGGGGGCTCGCGAGGGTCTCGGTTCGGATCGGCGGCCGGTGGCTTTGCGTCGGCCGCCGGCGGGACGTCTTCAGTCGGCGGAGGCTTTGTGGTGGCGAGCGCAGCGTCGGCCGGCGGCTTCGCGTCGCTCGGCGCGACGACGGGAGCGGCAGCCGGGGCAGCGACCGGTGCGACGGCGGCCTTGGTCGCGCTCGCGTCGGAGGCTGGTGACGCCTCCGGTCCACCCATCGCGGCCACGCCGATTCCAACCGCCGCGGCGGCGCCGACCAGCCACAGCCAGCGCCCACCGCCAGCCTCTTCCGCGGGCTCGGCCGTGGTCTCGGGCAGCGAGCGATCCGGGTGCAAGACGATGGGCGGCTCGGGCTCCTCGTCGCCGTCACCGTCGTCGCTGGATGGGGCTTCGTCCTCCGCTTCATCGGCGAACGCGTCGCTCACTTCCGAAGCCGTGGCGTCCGGCTCGGCCAACGCAGCAGCCTCCTCGGCATCACCGTCCGGCGACGCATCGGATGCGAGCCCCATCATGCGCGCCATGTCGTCGTCGGGCGCAGCCTTGGGCGCGGGCGCGTCGGGCAAGCGGCCGCCTACCAACGAAGTGCTCGCTGCGGGCTCGACCTCTTCGTCGTCGTCGTCGCTCGGCGTCGCCACCGGAGACGCCATGAGTCGATCCATCTCGGCCGAGTCCGACGTCTCCTCGCCGGCCTCCGAATCTTCGGCTTCGACCTCCTTCTTGCCAGACGCGCGGACCTCTTCGGTCCAAACCTTCGTCGACGCGGTCGCCTCGTCCGTCGATGCAGGCGTCGCGCTCGCCGACTCGTCGGCATCGGCGTCCCGCTTGCGAGCACCACGGACCTCTTCGGTCCACGCCTTCGTCCCGTCCGGAGACGCCGCCGTGTTCGTCCCCGTCGTGTCCGCCAGAATCTCGTCCCAGCCTTGATCGAAAGACTTGGACGGCGGCGGACCGGACCGGTCCTTGGGATCCGACATGCGCCTCGAATCGTGCCAGATCGGCCAGATCCCGCAAGCCCCGGCCTCCCAGCCGTCGTTCCACGGGTTGCCCAAAGCGGCCCGTGGGTCTAAGTGTTCTCCATGGCTACGGTTTCGACCCGTTTGTCCGTCGTCTTGGCCGGTGCGCTGCTCAGTTGGGGTTGCGACACCCCGGTCGCGGACACGGCCGAAGCCGAGGCTCCGGCACCCGTCTCCCGCGACCGACCCCCGGTCGATCCCGGAGAAGAAGGTACCTCCCGGAACCTGCTGCAGCACTACCGCGCTCGCGAGCTCGCGGGGGGCAAGCTCGCGATTCGCAGCGGAAAGACGCTCGGCTACGAAGCGCGCGCGTGGCAGCTGCCGTTCCAAAGCAAGCGGATGATCGCGTCGCTGCTCACCGCCATCGCGCGCGGCTCCATCGACGACGTGCAGCACGTGCTCGCGCCCAACGCCACGTTCGGCCGGCCCGACGCACGCCGCCCGCATGAGCGCCCCATCTTCGAAGGCAACAACCTCGAGCGCTTCTTCGACGGGTTTGCCGGCGCGCTTGCGCGGTTCGAGGAGACGGCGGACTACACCAACCCCACGTCGTTCCTCATGGGACTCCAGGAAAACCTGCGAACAGGTGCCGAGCCGATGTGGGCGTACTACAGCAGCGGCCACGACCGCATCCTGTTCCGATTCCGCGTCTACGGATCGCGCGCATACATCGACTACGTCGGCTTCAACGAGGACGCCCCGACCGGACCCATGGACTACTCCGCGCTCGGACCCGAGGTCGCGATGATGCCGGGCATCCGCATGGAGGACGGCCGCGTGGTCAACGACTTCGACCCGCGAAAGCAGGGCGCCAAAAAACGGCGTATCCCCGCCGGTGGCATGGGAGCGGGCCGCGGTGCGCCCCCACCCCGGCGCCCCCGCCAGTAGCTAGCGAGACGCGTCGTCCGCGGTCACGCTGAAGTCTTCGACGGCGCGACGGAACGGGGACCACACGTGGCGCTCGAGGAAGAGCGTCGCGCTCATCTTGCCCTCGGCAACCGCATCGTAGTCGCGGCGCTGTCGGTCCACGCGTCCCTCCAGGGCGAACGCCGCTGCGCGCGGGCCACCGGGGTGCTCGGCGTGACGCTCGGCGAACAGCGCTGCCGAGCCCCGCCCCCGCGCGACCCAGGCGTAGTGCCAGTCGGCGAGGTAGCCGCGCAGCGTGTCGAGGTTGACCGTGCCTGCCCACGCCGACTCGCCGAGCTCGAGCCAGTCGTACGCGTCGAGCCCGTGCGCAAAGGTCTGCCGAAGCGCGGCGTCGACGTCGGCGAACTCGAACGCCGCCACGCCGTCACGGTCGGCCTCGACCACGGTCGCGACGTGGCGCGTTCCATCGCCCATGACCGCGGTGATCGTCAGCCCGCCGCGGTAAGGACGGAGCAAGCAGCCGGCGTTCTCGGCGTCGCGGTCGTGCAGGACCACGCCCGCGCCGTCTTCGAGCGGCAGGGGCCACCCTCGGCACAAGCGCGCCTCGCTCAGGCGCAGCCGAACGTCATCGAGCTCGACGTCACGGTGAGACACGAGCCCGAACCGCACCCCGTTTTGCAGGATGGTCGCCCGCGCCGCGGCGGCCTCGGTCGCGTCGCAGTCCCCGGTGCTCCGGGCGCCCGCGATCAGCTGGTCGCGGAGCTCTCCCCCGCACGCCTCACCCGCTCGCTCGGCGACCTGGTCGGCGAGATCCACCGGAGCCACCGCGGAGAGCGGCTCGGTCCGCTGCGCCATCGGGCCACCAACCCCCGCACAGCCGCCGCCACAGGTGGCGGCCGCCACGAGGCCCAGCAGGGTGTTCCAGCGGCGGAGCACTGCGTTGGAGCGTAGCAATGGCATCAGCGTCTGCATGGCTCTACGTGTGAAGGCTCCGAATCTTTCACCGACGTGCGGCATTGCTCGCCAGCCACCCAGCCCGCTTGACGGCGGAGGGCCACCACGCCAGCCTCGCCCCGAGTTTGACGATGCGTGCCGCTGTCCTCGCCCTGATTCTCGGCGTTTCCACCGCCGGATGCCTGAAGGTCCCCGAAGAGTTCACCGAGGAGCCCGACGCGGCGCCCGTCGCCCCGACGACGGCGGCCGAACTGCTCGAACGTCACGTCGAAGGCTTGGGCGGTGAGACCGCCGTACGTGCCGTGGCCGCGCGCACCCTCGAGGCGCGAATGGTGCTCTACCCCGGAGAAGGCTGCGCGACCGAGGACGACCCGTTCTGCGCCGACACCGAGGAGCAGACCGGCTCGTTCCTGTTCCAGTCGACCGCCGATGGCCGTCTGTACCGCCGCAACGTGATCGGCGACGGCGTCGAAGAGCGCGGCTTCGACGGCAAGACCGGATGGGTCTACCTGGCGCCGGAGACCCTGCGCATCGACACGGAGTCGGAGGCCAAGGTCAACAAAGAGGAAGCGGTCCTGCACTGGTACCTCGATGTCGAATCGCGCGGCGTGGACCTGGCGTTACTTCCCAGCCGCAAAGAAGACTCCGACGGCAACCCGCGCATGCTCGACGGCCTCGCCTGGAAGATCGGCGACGCCGGCATCGAGAAGCAGCTGTGGTTCGACCGGGAGACCGGCCTGCGGCGCGAGGAGACCAGCGGCAGCGAGGATGGACCCGGAGGAACCCAGGTCGTCATCTACGAGGACTACCGCGACATCGACGGCGTGATGGTCCCGCACCTCATCCGCGTCGTGAACCGGTTCGACGGCAAGACGCAGCGCATCGACTTCCAGGTTCAGCGGGTCAACCACGACGGCATCGACCCCACGAAGTTCGCGATCCCGCAGATGCCGGCGCCGAAGGCCGAGCCCGACACGCTGCTCGCCCAGCTCGCGGGTGCGAAGGTCCAAGCCGAAGAGGGCACGCCCAAAGACGTGAGCGCGTGGATGGAGTACGCCCGGCTCGCGTTCGTGGCCGCCCACTTCGACACCGTGCTCGAGGCCACCAACCGCGCGCTCAAGCTCGACCCCAAAGAGCCCGAGGCGCTCGTCCTCCAGGCGCGCGTCGCCGTGCTGCAGGGTCGCTACACCGACGCGTTCAAGATCCTCAAGCGCGCCAAGAAGGCCAACGTCCGCGCCGAGATCCTCGCGCGCGAGGAGGGCTGGGTTCACCTGCGGCGGCGCGACTACGCGAAGTTCGCCAAGGCACTTCGCGGCGGCGGCAACGACGGCCTCGCGGACCACTACGCGGGGTTCGGCAGCAAGCCGATCGAAGGCGCGGTCGAAGGCAACGCGTGCGGGGTCACCATCCCGCTGGTCACCCAGAAGCCGCTCGCGATCGTCGACATGGCGATCGGCGAGAAGAAGGTAGGCGCCATCTTCGACACCGGCGCAGCGGACCTCATCGTCACGCAGTCGCTCGCCGATGAACTCGGCCTGGAGATCACCGCCAAGTCGCAGGTTGCCCAGGGCATGCCGCAGGTCGGCCACGGCCGCGCCGCATCGATCACCGTCGGTGGGCTCACCTTGAAGAACGTGCCGGTCAACGTCTTCGACGACGCCGCGATCGCCGACATGGCCGGCGACGAGTCCGAACGCGTCAGCGCCGTGCTCGGCGTCGGTCTGCTCACCCAGTACGCCGTCGCGCTCGACATCCCCAAGGGCACGCTCGAGCTCGTCTCGCGCGCCAAGAAGTGCAAGTCCGAGCGAGACGCGCTGCTCACGGGTCCGTCCGCGCCCTTCTACATGCACGAGACGCACTACCTCTACCTGCTCGCGACGATGAACGGTGCCGAGGGCATCTACCTGCTCAACACCGGCATGCGCGGCGCCGACATGACGGCCAACGGCCAGGCCTACCGCCACGCCGCCGTCGCGACGCCGCCCCTCAAAGCCGACGAGGCTCCGATGGCGCGGATCGAAGCATTCAAGGTCGGTGCGGGCCCCACGGTGAAGGACGCCGAAGCCGCCTGGGGCTACTTCCAGCAGACGCAGTCCTCGGACGGCTTCCGCCTCGACGGCATGGTGGGACTTGGCGTGATGGGCCAGCACCGCTTCGCGCTCGACTTCGACAGCCACCGCATCTACTTCCCCAAGTAGGTCTACCTTGACCGCGTCGATCGCTTACCTCGCGCCGCTGGCCTACGTCGACGGTGCGCTGCGGACCGACGTTCGATTCGACGTCGCCGCCGACGGCACGCTCGTCGGTCTCGGTGATGCGAACGAGCCCGGTCCAGCGCAGGTACGCCGCCGCTTCGGGGACGCGCTCGTGCTGCCCGGCTTCGTCAACGCGCACTCGCACGCGTTCCAGCGCGGGATCCGGGGCGCGACGCACCTGCGGACCGCCGACGCACCCTCGAGCTTCTGGTCCTGGCGCACGGCCATGTACGACGCCGCGACCAAGCTCGACCCCGAGAGCCTGTACGCGATCACCAAGGTGGCGTTCGCTGAGATGCTGCGCGCTGGCATCACGCACGTCGGCGAGTTCCACTACGTGCATCACCAGCCCGACGGGACGCCCTACGACGATCCAAACGAGCTGTCCTGGCAGGTGGTGCGGGCCGCCGAAGACGTGGGCATCCGACTGACGCTGCTCGAGGTCTTCTACGCGCGCGCCGGTGCCGGCCAGCCTCCTCTGCCCGAGCAGCGGCGCTTCTGCGACGCGAGCGTGGACGCGTACCTCGCTCGCGTGGACGCGCTCCGGGCCCGCGGCGTCGATGTTGGCATCACGCCCCACAGCATCCGCGCCGTCTCGGCCGAGCAGCTGCGCGCGCTCGTCGAGTACGCGACCTCGCACGACCTCGTCCTGCACACGCACCTCAGCGAACAGCCCCGCGAGAACGCCGAGTGCCACGCCGAGCACGGCACCGCGCCGGCCGGCGCCTTCGAGCGTGCCGGCGCCCTGGCGCGACCCCACCGCTTCACCGCCGTGCATGCGACCCACCTCGACGAGGAGGACGTCGCCCGGCTCGGCGACCAGAACGTGTGCGTGTGCCCCACCACCGAAGCCGACCTCGGAGACGGCATCCTCGACGCGCCCGCACTCGTCGAGCGTGGCTGCACGCTCTCTCTGGGCTCCGACAGCAACGCGGTGATCGACCTCGTGCAAGAGGCACGACTGCTCGAGATGCACGACCGCCTCGCTCGCCAGGGGCGCCTGAGGCTCAACGATGCGCAGGGTCGCCTCGGCGCCGCGCTGCTCGAGGCCGCGACGACCGGGGGCGCGACCGCGCTGGGCCACGACGGCGGCCGCTTCGCGGTAGGACAACCCATGGATGCGGTGGTCGTCGATCTGCGCCATCCTTTCTTCGAGCATGTCCAGCCTGCGCACTGCCTCGACGCGCTGTTCGCCGCCGGCACGGCCGCACCGATCCGAACCGTGGTGGTGGGCGGTGAAGAGCAGGGCTGAGCGCGTAGGCCTGGCGCTGCTCATGGTCCTGGCTGCGTGCGCGAACCGGAGCGAGGCTCGGGTGCGACGGGCCTGGACCCAATCTCCCAGCGACGCGCGCGGCCCCACGGCGAACGAAGGCGAAGTCGGCGAGGCGGTCAGCGACGGCGAAGCTCCGGTCGCGCCACCCAAGCAGGGATGGGCGCGTGTGGACGAGCTGCTCGAACGGAGCGTGGAAGTGCTGGTGACCGCGCCAAGCCCCGACGTGCTGGGGCAGCTTGCGACGAAGTGGTGCGAGGTCGCGCCGATCCCTCGCGAGACCGACCACGGCAGCGTGAGCGTCTGCTACCTGCACCCACCGGTACGCGTGCAGGGTGTTGCACTCACCCTGGAGCTCAGCGACACGGGCGTGATCGGGTTCGTCGCGCCGGACCTCAGCAATCCCAAGAGCGCCGAGGTTGCCGCCGAAGCCCGCGCCGCCGTTCAGCGGCACTGCGAAGGACCGTGGACCAACGTTCCTGACGCAGAACTTCAGACGTGCGAGCTATCCGGCGGCTCGACGCTGGCGGTCGGGCGGCTGAAGCAGGGCGGTGAAGACGCCCCATGGCAGGTCTCGATCGCGGTCCTCGGCGCGATCTAGGTCCTTCGTCATAGCCGTGTTCAAGGTTCACGGACCCGCCGGACCGATGTGCCCCTGCAATCGTGACGTGACCGGGCTACGGGGGTTTTGCGGTACCCTAGCCGCGATGTCGTTGCACCCTCGTATTCTCGCCTCACTGGCATCGGTGGGCGCGCTTAGTTTGCTCGGCGCTTGTTTCGATCCTGCCAACACCACGCCGCAGCCCGGGGGCACCGATACCGATGCTACCGATGGCACGATGACCAATGGGCCCACGTCCGCCACTACCGGCGAGACCGACCCCATGCCGACATCAGGGCCGACCACGACGGAGACGACGATCGACCCCGACGGCTCGACGACGTCCGACGAGGGCGAATGCACCGCCGACAACGCGCTGGACACGAGCTGCCCGGACGCGACCCCGTACTGCTCGAGCGGAACGTGCGTCGACTGTACGTCGCTGAGCTGCGCCGACGTCGACAGCGACACCCCCGTTTGTGGTGCCGACGGCCTCTGCATCCAGTGCGACGACAGCGACGTCACCGCCTGCGAAGCCACGCAGGGCGCGTGCATCGACAACAGCTGCGTTGCCTGCACCGAGAGTTCGCAGTGCCCCGGCAACGTCTGCCTCACCGATACGGGAGAGTGCCTGCTCGAGTCCGTAACCGTTCGCGGCGTCGTCTACGACTACTCCACCATCGACAAGACGCCCGTCTCCGACGCGACGGTCCAGATCACCAACGTCATCGACGCGCCCACGGCCGACCCCACCGGCGACGACGGTGCCTACGCGTTCACCGGCATCGTCCCGTTCACCTCCCTCGACCTGCAGCCGCTGTACGACCAAAACGCATCAGTTTTCGTACCGGCGACGCTCTCGTCGCGCATCAGCGTCCAGGTCCCCAACGACCAACCCTACGAGATCGACGTTCCGCTGGTTCCCTACGAGTGGATGGCCAAGGTCGCGTTCGAGTGCGGGCTCTTCCCCACGCTCGAGGAGGCCATCGGTGACGGTGCGGTCAACTCGTACTTCATCCAGCGCTCCACGGTGTTCGGGCAGCTCGTCGACGATGAGGGCAAGGGCATCGCCACGATCTCGAAGGCCGCGCTGCGAGCCGAGGTCGCCGAGTGGGCCAACTTCCAGGACAACCTGCTCGACGAGGACACCAACCCCACCGAGGTCTGCTTCCTCGACGAAGACGTCGACTCGGGCACGTACGTCGGCACGTCCGACAGCGTGTCGAACGACACCGGCCGCTTCGTGATGTTCCGGCTGCGGAACCCCGACGGTCTCGGCCAGGGCCAGCTCAACGTCGCGGCGTCGGGCTTCGACGACGCGTTCACCACGCTGTCCTCGAGCGGCAACATCGGCGTCGTCGACCTGCTGCGCAACGACGACCCGATCCCACGCGACTTCGCGATCGACATCTACCCGATCTTCGAGACGTACGGCTGCCTCAGCTGTCACGCCACGGGCGGCGTGGGTGCGGTCAACGGCGAACGGGACGGCTTCCTCGCCGACTGGAGCCTCACCCCGCGCGAAGTCTGGGAGAACCTCGTCGGCCCGGGCACCACGTGCCCCGACCCTGCCAACCCGGTTCGAATCTGCACCGACGACCCACAGGACTCGCTGTTCGTGCAGCGGCCGCTCACCGACCTGCCGGCGGAGCCCGATGTCCACCCGGTCGACATTTTCACCTCGATCGAAGATCCGACCGTCCAGGTCATGCTGCAGTGGATTGAGCAGGGCGCGCTCCCTCCGACCGAGATCAGCTTCGTCGAGGACATCTACCCGCTGTTCACCAAGCACGGCTGCGTCGCATGCCACACCGGAGGTGGACCGGCCGAAGCGGTCAGCAACGGATTCGACGCGGACTGGTCCCTCGACCCCGAAGAGGTCTACAACAACCTCGTCGGCCCGGGCACGACGTGCCCCAACCCCGACGACCCGGTTCGCATCTGCACCGACGACGTCCTGAACTCGAAGTTCGTCACGTACCCGCTGACCGACGACCCCACGGACCCCGACGACCACCCGGTCAACGCGTTTGCAAGCACGGACCACCCCGACCTGCAGCTCATCATCCAGTGGATCGCGCAGGGAGCGGACTTCGAGAACGCCTGCGCTCATGATGAGTGCTCCACGGGCGAGTCCCTCACGCCCGGCTGCTCGCCCTGTGTGACCACCGTTTGTGCGGCGGACCCGTTCTGCTGCAACAACTCGTGGGACGCGTCCTGCGTCACGGCAGCCGAGAACAACCCCGAGTGCGGCTGCTGACCACGGCGCGGTGCTGGAGCCGCGCTTGAGGTACCTTTGTCGGGCTCGCGCCAGCTGGTGCGGGCCCGATTTTCGTCATGTTCGCATCGCGTGAAGCCGAGCAGTTCGTCAAAGGTCTCGACAACCCCGAGGAGACGCAGCGCGCGGTCTTGCTCGACAAGACCCTCAAGCCCAACCTCGAGTGCGAGTTTGGGACGGCGCATGACTTCGCGAAGATCAAATCGGTCGCCGACTACCAGGCCGCCGTACCGATCCGGAAATATGAGGGCTTCGACCCCTGGATCACGCGCATCGTCAACGACGGCGAGCAGGGTCTGCTCACCAGCGAGCGGGTGAAGCGCTTCTTCATGACCTCGGGCTCGACCTCGAAGCCCAAGTACATCCCGGTCACGACGCGCTTCATCCAGACGAAGTCTCGCGCCTTCGGCATTTACTGGAGCTCCGTCTTCGCCGACCACCCTGCCGCCAAAGCAGGCCGGATGATCACGAACTTCTCCGACTCCGGCGCGCCCGACACCACCCCCTGTGGACTGCCAGCCAGCTCCGAGAGTTCCTTCTGGGCAGGTGTGACCCGAGCGACGCAGCTCAAGGCCAAGCCGATCATCCCCAAGCCGGTCGCGCAGATCAAAGACAGCAACGCCCGCTACTACGCGCTTGCCCGCATTCTGCTCGAGGAGACGTTCAGCGTGATCATGACGCTGAACCCCAGCACGATCCTGCTGCTGTTCAAGAAGATCCAAGAGTTCTCCGAGCCCCTCATCGCGGACATCGAGCGCGGCGGCCTGTCTGCGGACCTGGAGGTCTCTGCGGCGGTGCGCGAAGAGATCGAGGGCACGTACACGGGCAACCCCGCTCGCGCAGACGCCCTGCGCGCGCTCGCGGGCGAGGCCAACGGACTGCTCGCCAACCGCATCTGGCCCGAGCTGTCGCTCGCGATCTGCTGGCGGTCACCGATGCTCAAGCCCTACATCGACCTGCTCGACCCGCACTTCGGCACCGCCGTTGCCGGGCGCGACTACATGATGATGGCGTCCGAGGGGATCATGGGCGTACCGCTGCGCGACGGCGGCAGCGGAGGCGTGTGCGGCGTGGGTCTGCACTTCTACGAGTTCGTCCCCGAAGACGAGATCGACAAGCCCAACCCGACCGCACTACAGCCCCATCAGCTCGAGGTTGGTCGTACGTACGTCCTCATCCTCACCAACGGGAGCGGGCTCTATCGCTACAACATTGGCGACGTCATCCGCGTCTCGGGCTTCCAGGGAAACACGCCCATCATCGAGTTCCTGCATCGCGCCGGACGGACGTGCTCCCTCACCGGCGAGAAGCTCACGGAGTCACAGGTCACCGGCGCGATCGAGGACGTCGCCCGCGAGCTCGGTCTGGCGGTCGAAGGCTTCACGGTCGCGCCCGCCAAGGAGGGCTTTCCCCGGTACGCCGCGATGATTGAGCTGGAGCGGGACGCCTCCCCGGATGCCCTGGGTCGGTTCCCGGCCGCCTTCGACGCAGCGCTGGAGCGCCACAACATCGAGTACGGGTCCAAGCGTTCGTCCCAGCGGCTGGCAGCGCCGGAGCTGTGGGTGGTGGCGCCAGGCTCCTACGCGGCGCTTCGGCAGCGACGCACGGCGGCGGGCGCGAGCGACTCCCAGATCAAGCCGATGCACCTCACGCGCGACGCGTCGTTCGTGGACCAGCTCGAGATCGCGGCCCGCTACGCGGCGGGGTGACAAAGGCCCCCGAGCCTGGCAGGTTCCACTCTCCGCTCCGTGCGGACCGGACGAACACCATGACTACGAGCACCCCTCACGCTGGTCTCATCGTCCCTCTGGACATGTTCCGGATCACCCAGCTTGCGGCGATCTTCGGAGAGCTTCTCGCTGGCAAGGCCCGCAACATTCTCGACGCCCAGCTGGTGGTCACGCGGCACGCCGAAGCGCCGGTGTTCCTCATGCAGATCACCGGCTCGGTCTCGGCCGAGAACCCCGCCGCGTTCTGGAAAGAGAACGCCGACCTCGTCCAGATGGCCAGCCGCGCCTTTCCGCGGCAGGTGATCATGTACTACGCCGACCCGGGCGAGACGCCGGCCGACCGTCGCGAAGGCTTCATCGTCGCGCAGCAGGGTCAGGTCGTCGCGGGCGATGACGCCGGCACCGACCGGCTCCCGCCGGGCTCTCCCGAAACCGAGTGGCCGCTGGCCAAGCTGTGCGAGCAGCTGCGAATCCCGGCGGCCGACCTCGCCGCTGGTTTCCCCGGCGGTGCGCAGGTCTCGGTGAAGCTTCTCGAGCCCAGCGGCGACGACCAAGAGCTGCTGCAGCAACTGTTCGCCAAAGAGATGGCAGCACAAGCCGCGGCTGATGATCCAGACGCGCCTGCTCCCGAGAGCGGTGCGCCCGCACCCGAGGCAGCGGCACAAGCCCCGGGCGCTCCTGCGGCACCCGCTGCTGCCGCCAAGCCCAGCGCGGCCGAACTCGCAGCCGAGGACGCCAAGCGCCGCGCAAAGGAACAGGCCGACGAAGTCGCGGCGGCACAAGCCCGCGCGGCCGAGATTCAGTCGGGCCTCGCCATGGCGTCCGACGATCTCGGCGTCACGGTCGCGCCCGACGCCGAGCTCTCCGAGCCCGAGCAGCTGCGCCCCTTCATCGTGGCAAAGCTGCAAGGCGACGTACCCGAGGGCATGCCGCGCGAGCTGGCCGAGCAGCTTCAGGGCAAGCGCATCGACGTGGCAGTGAAGGTCGACTTCCTCAGCGAGGTGTTCATCGAGAACACCCCGCTCTCGAAGCCGCAGTTTCAAGAGATCTCCGAAGAGCGAACGATCGGTGGCAAGTCGGTGCGGGTCGCCGAGGTGCTCGGCCCTCGACTGGGCTACGGCAGCTTGATCAGCACCGGCTCGGCGCCGCATGTCTTCGTGTCGCGCAAACCCAGCCTCGCGCTGCCCGAAGATCTCATCGCGAGGCTTCTCGGCTGAGCGACGCTCCGTCGAACCCCCTGTCGAACCCCCTGTCGAACCAGGCAAAAAGGCGCGACCAGCCAAGAGCTGATCGCGCCTTTTCTTGTCGTCGTGGTGGCTGCGTGTACGTGTCTACATCGCGAAGCGGGTTTTGATGTCCGCGATGATTTCTTCCTCGCGCGCGCCCGTGGTGGGCTCCGCGAGACGGTCACGTACGAGGGCCTCCAGGACCATGGCACGCTCGGGGTGCGGGGGGAGGTGCTCGGAAAGGTTCAGCTTGCGGCTGGCGAGCATCTTGAGGAACGGTTCGATCTTGCGGATCTCCTGTGCGATCCGCATGGTGACCTGCTTGCCTTCGCCGCGACGCGCCGGGTAGCGCGGAGCGCATTTCTCGACGGCCTGGACCAGGTCCCGGGCGAGGTCGACGTCGACTTTGTCTTCGACACCGAAGCTCGCAACGACAATGGGGCGGCTTTGGGCTTTTTTCGTGCCGTCGCCGGACCACCAGACGTTGTGAGCGATGGAGAGATAAGTTCGGCGAGTCTCGCCGCAGCGCACCTTGTTCCTTCGCAGATACATAGCTAGTTCCTTTTCTTCAGAGACCAAGTGGTGGGTGGGTGACCCGAGCCGCCTCAGCCTGCGTTGGGTCTGACGAGGACCCGGTGCAAACCTTCACCGCGCTCCCGTACTTTTTCGACGGAGCAGCGCGCTTCAGGTCGCAGGCAAAGAGCAAATCCACGGAGTTCATCCAATGGATCAGGCTAGCCGTGCCTCCAGGGCCGAACCAGGAACTTTGGTCACGGTTTCTTCGAAGACTCTGAAATCACGATACTTTTCAAAACGCATCTGCGCAGTATCGCCCCCTACAGCGACCTTCACGCACCGCGCTAGCTCACACGCCGGAGTTCCCGCCCCCCGACGTTGCTCCGACGTAAAGCCAGCGAATGCCCACCAGGGACACCCCACGCACCTGGATCAACACCAAGAAACCGCGACACCCCTGTCACGCTCGACCCGCTCTGCCCCACCCCTCCAACGACAACCCGACCCAAACATCCAAGCCCAAGGAAGCGCGAGATCCCCTCGAGCACAAGAGCGGGTCGCGGCTCAAAGGCGTCGCCGAAGAAGCCCCAACCCTTCGCGAGCAAAACGCCGCCCCTGGTGGGCACTCCCCACACCCACGCACTGCCCGCAACAACCACGAGCGGAGCGAGAAGCGCCCTACCGGGCGCCCTTGGAAGGGTGACGCCCCGGCTTCCCAGCGCAGAGAGCCGCCACCACCCGGCGTGGGCACTCCCCACAACCACGCACCGCCCGCAACAACCACGAGCGAAGCGAGAAGCGCCCTACCGGGCGCCCGTGGAAGGGTGAGCGAAGGGGGCGTCGCCCCCGCCGCGAGGGGAAACCAGAGGTTTCCCTTACAGACGAGCACGGGGGGAGCGGGGGG
>JBCCQM010000120.1:0-25323 GCA_039024335.1 Myxococcota bacterium | reverse complement strand
CTTACCTGGACTTGACATCCCACTTACATTGGGTAATTCCAATGGTGCCCTTCGGGGAATGTGGTGACAGGTGCTGCATGGCTGTCGTCAGCTCGTGTCGTGAGATGTTGGGTTAAGTCCCGCAACGAGCGCAACCCCTATTGTCAGTTGCCAGCACTTCGGGTGGGAACTCTGACAAGACTGCCGGCCTAAACCGGAGGAGGGTGGGGATGACGTCAAGTCCTCATGGCCCTTATGCCCAGGGCTACACACGTGCTACAATGGCCGGTACAATGAGCCGCGAACCTGCGAGGGTAAGCTAATCTCAAAAAACCGGTCTCAGTTCGGATTGGAGTCTGCAACTCGACTCCATGAAGTTGGAATCGCTAGTAATCGGAGATCAGCACGCTCCGGTGAATACGTTCCCGGGCCTTGTACACACCGCCCGTCACACCATGGGAGTTGGTTGCTCCAGAAGTGGGTGTCCTAACCTTCGGGAGGGAGCTTACCAAGGAGTGATCGGTGACTGGGGTGAAGTCGTAACAAGGTAGCCGTAGGGGAACCTGCGGCTGGATCACCTCCTTTCTAGGAGACTGCAAAGGCTTCGCGCCTTTGTGTTTCACAGGTCAAGCCCACACGCGCCATCTGAAAAGATGCGGTTCGTCCACGTTCCTATCCAGTTTTCAGGGAGGCTGCAGCCGGCAACGGTGTATGGCGCCCTCTGACAGCTGAAGAGATTGAACAGGCAACGATTGATTCTGTCGTAGCGAAGGGGCCCGCCGAGGTGGAACCCTAAGCGACACTCAAAGAGAACTGAGTGAGGACAGAGTTTTCCTATGCTGGTGGACAAAGGTCGCGATGGCCTTTGTTCAAAAGAAATGTCGAATGGGTTTCTAAGCGAAACCTTGGATTCGACCCACCAATGTAGACAGATTGTCTGGGATAGCGGCAACTGCATCCTGGTGGCGTTGGGCGTGAGCTCGAGGTCATGAGGGTCAGGTCAAGCTACAAAGGGCGCATGGTGGATGCCTTGGCATCAAGAGGCGATGAAGGACGTGACTACCTGCGATAAGCCAGGGGGAGCTGGACGTAAGCGTCGATCCCTGGATTTCCGAATGGGGCAACCCGGCGGGCATAATGGCTCGTCATCACTCAGTGAATACATAGCTGTTTGAAGTCAACCCGGAGAAGTGAAACATCTCAGTACCCGGAGGAAGAGAAATCAACCGAGACTCCGCAAGTAGTGGCGAGCGAACGCGGACCAGCCCAAACCGTGGAGGTAACTCTGCGGGGTTGTGGACTCCAATGTGGACCGTGGAAGTCAGAAGAACGACCTGGGAAGGTCGGCCATAGAGGGTGAGAGCCCCGTATTCGAAGACGGAAGCGGCCTAGGAGGATCCAGAGTAGGGCGGGACACGAGAAACCCCGTCTGAAGCTGGGAGGACCACCTTCCAAGGCTAAGTACTCCTTGATGACCGATAGTGAACTAGTACCGTGAGGGAAAGGTGAAAAGAACCCCTGTGAGGGGAGTGAAAAGAATCTGAAACCGTGCGTCTACAAGCAGTTGAAGTACATCAACGTACGACAGCGTGCCTTTTGCATAATGAGCCTGCGAGTAATGGTACGTGGCAAGGTTAAGGCGATAGCCGCAGCCGAAGCGAAAGCGAGTCTGAATAGGGCGTCTAGTCATGTGCTGTTGACCCGAAGCCCGGTGATCTATCCATGTGCAGGTTGAAGCGCGGGTAAGACTGCGTGGAGGACCGAACACACCGATGTTGAAAAATCGGGTGATGACGTGTGGATAGGAGTGAAAGGCTAATCAAACCGGGGGATAGCTGGTTCTCGGCGAAATATATTGAGGTATAGGGTCAGATATTGCCACCGGGGGTAGAGCACTGAATGGGCTAGGGGGACCACCATCTTACCGAACCCAATCAAACTCCGAATACCGGTGAGTAGAGTCTGGCACTCAGGCTATGGGAGCTAAGTTTCATGGCCAAGAGGGAAAGAACCCAGATCGTCGGCTAAGGCCCCAAAATCTCTGCTAAGTGGCAAAGGATGTGGGAGCACACAGACAGCCAGGAGGTTGGCTTAGAAGCAGCCATCCTTTAAAGAAAGCGTAACAGCTCACTGGTCGAGTGAACCTGCGCCGAAAATTCAACGGGTCTCAAGCAGAGTGCCGAAGCTGCGGGTGTGTACTTGTACACGCGGTAGCCGAGTATTGTGTATGCGGCGAAGCCATACGGGAACGGGTGGTGGAGCGTACACAAGCGCTAATGTAGGCGTGAGTAGCGATAAACAGGGTGAAAAACCCTGTCGCCGTAAACCCAAGGGTTCCTGGGTTAAGATAATCTGCCTAGGGTTAGTCGGCCCCTAAGACGAGGCCGAAAGGCGTAGTCGATGGAAAGCAGGCGAATATTCCTGCACCAGCACGGATGTTTTCTCGAGGAGGGACGAAGGAAGGTAGCCGAGCCAGATATTGGATTCTGGTTCAAGCCGGTAGGCAGAGACTGTAGGAGGCAATGGCCACAAACGCAGTTTCAATGCCGAGACGTGATGAGGAGAGCCTTAGGGCTCAAAACTCGGTGATCCTATGCTTCCAGGAAAAGCTTCGCGAGAGTCAAACGCTGTGCTGACCGTACCGTAAACCGACTCAGGTGGGTGGGAAGAGAATTCCAAGGCGCTTGGGAGAACTCGGGCTAAGGAACTCGGCAAATTGATACCGTAACTTCGGGAGAAGGTATGCCCCTGCTGGTGAAGAGCTTGCGCTCTGAGCTGGGGGGGGTTGCAGAGAATCGGGGGTAGCGACTGTTTACCAAAAACACAGGACTCTGCTAAGTCGCAAGACGACGTATAGGGTCTGACGCCTGCCCGGTGCCGGAAGGTTAATAGGAGTTGTTAGGGCAACCGAAGCAACGAATTGAAGCCCCGGTAAACGGCGGCCGTAACTATAACGGTCCTAAGGTAGCGAAATTCCTTGGCGGGTAAGTTCCGTCCTGCACGAATGGCGTAACGACTTCCCCACTGTCTCGGCCCGAGACCCAGCGAAATCGACTTTGGGGTGAAGATGCCCCATACCCGCGGATAGACGGAAAGACCCCGTGAACCTTTACTGCAGCTTGGCACTGCATTTCGGGCTTGTTTGTGTAGGATAGGTGGGAGACGTTGAAGCAGGGCCGCTAGGTTCTGTGGAGTCAACCTTGAAATACCACCCTGATGAGTCTGGAATCCTAACCGTGACCCGTAAGCCGGGTTCGGGACACTGCCTGGTGGGTAGTTTGACTGGGGCGGTCACCTCCGAAAGAGTAACGGAGGCGCGCAAAGGATCCCTCAGGCTGATTGGAAACCAGCCGAAGAGTGTAAAAGCATAAGGGAGCTTGACTGCAAGTCATACAAGACGAGCAGGTACGAAAGTAGGCTTTAGTGATCCGGTGGTTCTGTGTGGAAGGGCCATCGCTCAACGGATAAAAGGTACTCCGGGGATAACAGGCTGATCTCCCCCAAGAGTTCACATCGACGGGGAGGTTTGGCACCTCGATGTCGGCTCATCGCATCCTGGGGCTGTAGTCGGTCCCAAGGGTTTGGCTGTTCGCCAATTAAAGCGGTACGCGAGCTGGGTTCAGAACGTCGTGAGACAGTTCGGTCCCTATCTTCCGTGGGCGTAGGAACCTTGAGGAGAGCTGCCCCTAGTACGAGAGGACCGGGGTGGACGGACCCCTGATGTTTCGGTTGTCGCGCCAGTGGCATTGCCGAGTAGTCAAGTCCGGAACGGATAACCGCTGAAAGCATCTAAGCGGGAAGCCAACTCCAAGATGAGGGTTCCCTTGAGGACCGTTGTAGACGACAACGTTGATAGGGTGGATGTGGAAGGGCGGCAACGTCCGGAGCTAACCACTACTAATCGTCCGATTGGTTTGGCCTGAGCAGTACGCGTTTCAGACGATGTACGGCGGTTGGGTCGCATCCAGGGTTTCGAGGAGAAACGGCCGCGCGCTCGAGTGAGCGAGCGGATTCGACATGCACAGCATGGGAAACAGGCAACGCGAGAGCGCCGGCGCGCCCGCGTTGCCATCCTCAAAGGTTTTCTGGCGGCTATTGCGGAGGGGTCACACCCGATCCCATCCCGAACTCGGAAGTTAAGCCCTCCAGCGCCGATGGTACTGCAGGGGAGACCCTGTGGGAGAGTAGGTCGTTGCCAGATCTATGGGCCGGACGCTCGAAAGAGTGTCCGGCCCTTTTTTATTGGTTTTGACTCCGCCGTGACAAGGTCTTGCGGTCGGCTTGACATAGCTCTTGCTGAGCTCGCGCCGTAGAGTTCTTGTCATGCAGACGATCGACAGACACGAGCTGAAGCGCGCTGGTTGGAGGAAGCGGTCCCCTCGGACGTGGTCGCTTCAGCCGCGAAAAGGCCGCTTTCGTTTGCTGATGGAGACGCGAGGTAAGCGGGTCGATGAGATCGTCGCTGAGAACCGCGATGGGCAGAAAGATGTCATCTTTGACGGCCATCGCGGTTTCCGTCGGCGAGAGGCGAAGAAGCTTCTTCAGGGGCGGGACTACAAGGTCGCCGAAGAGATCCTCGAGGCGCTCTATCAAGGCTACTACATCACGCTGTAGCGACCCGCTCAGCCAAACCGAAGGCGCAGGACGAGGAAAACGGCGTTGTTGACGCGGCTAGCCTTGTCCACGCTCAGGTTGTCGTCGAGCCCGGTGCGCCCGCGGATCTCGTTCTCGACGCGCTCGAGGCCGAGCCCGACCCCTGCGGAGCGTGCGGAGCTGCGGTCGGTGTCGTCATGGCGGCCGGGGATACCAGCGGCTACGCCCAAACCCGCTCGGGCGTAGGCGTGGTCACCGCTCACGCTCAACACGCCGTGGACCCCGCCGCCGGGGGCTTTGGCTTCGAGAATCTGCAAGAGAGAACCTTCAGCGCCGATGGAGAGGCGGGTCTCGCCGCGCTCCCAACGCATCCCGAGCTCGGCGCTGTAGTGGACCATGGGGTTGAAGCTGCGGGGGCCGAACGTGGTCCCTGGGGCGATGCCCGTCATCAAAGAGAAGCCCTCGTCGGACCACTCCAGTTCGGGAGCCTCGACTTCGAGTTGTTCGTCGCTCGGCGCAGAGACCGGCGCGTTGCTCGAGAAGACGGGGGTGGATGCGATGATGGCGAGGGCGGTGGCGAGACCGAAGCTGGTCATGAGCCCACCGTGGTGCGGCCTTTGAATCGCGACGCGCGAGGCGTAGATGTCGAAGTGACGCCGCTGTTGCGTTCATGCGATGCGCGACAGGCTGCACACCGTTGTGACGCCTTGGTCCGGCCAACGCGGTTCGAGGGCCGCGTGCTCGACAGCACGCGTGTAGCCCTCTGCGCGGTTCCATGAAAAGCACCCAATGGGCTTTGGAAGGTCAAGCCGCACGACATGTCCGCGCGCGTACGGCGAGCACAAAAAAACGCGGCCCCCAGGATGGGGAGCCGCGCAAACCCGGAGACCACGGACGCCGGGCCGCCCTTCCGAACCATTTCGGTCGGGCGAAACAAGTCAGTGCGACGAGCCCCCTCGTCACACTCGAACGTACTCGCACCCTCCAGGACGAGGCGCAGTGCAGGCGGTTGCGGAGAAGTCCGAGTGCAAAAGCGAAAAAGCCGACTCTGCGTTGCTGAATCTCCGTGGCATCCTCGTTCCATGCCTTTGAGGCGCTGCAAGGAACTCACCCCATGCCCATCTCACGACGTGACCTGATACGGCGCGCAAGCGCCCTCTCCTTGAGTTCGGCCGCTGCGACCGTCCTTGGCTGTGGCGACGACGCCGACGGTACGGGCAGCGGAACGTCCGGAGGGGGCGATGACGGGTCGACGTCCTCGAGCGGTGGCGTCGAGACGACGACCGCTGTCGACGGCTCCTCCTCCAGCGGCGGCGGAGACGATGGCCTGCCTCGATACGAGTACGAGGGAGAGCCTGGTCCAGAGACCACGTTCTCCCATGGGGTCGCGTCGGGAGATCCGCTGACGGACTCGGTCATCCTTTGGACGCGGGTCACGGCCGACAGCTCCGAACCGGTCGAGGCGTTCTTCGAGGTGGCGCTGGACCCCTCATTCAATACGCGTGTCGCGGCCGACTACCTGATGACGCAGCCCGATCGGGACCAGACGATCAAGCTCGACATCGATGGCCTCGAGGCCGGCACGACGTACTACTACCGCTTCTTTGCGCTGGGTCGCGAGTCGATCATCGGGCGCACGCGCACCGCGGGCAGCGGCGATGTCGAACGGCTTCGCTTCGCCGTGTGCTCCTGCTCTAGTCTGGCGCACGGCTACTTTCACGCGTATCGCCGCGTCTCGGAGCGCCCCGACCTCGATCTCGTCATCCACCTGGGCGACTACATCTACGAATACGGCAACGCAGAGTACGGAGAGGTTCGCGACTACGAGCCGCCGACCGAAATCGTCTCGCTGGACGACTACCGGATGCGCTACGCGCAGTACCGACGAGATGTCGACCTCCAGGCGATGCACCGGCAGCACCCGGTCGTGGCCGTGTGGGACGACCACGAATCTGCGAACAACGCCTACAAGGACGGGGCCGAGAACCATCAGCCGATGACGGAAGGGGACTGGGAAGACCGCAAGGCGGTGGCCTATCAGGTCTACGCAGAGTGGATGCCGCTTCGGGAAGGAGCTGCCGGCGTCATCTACCGCGCGCTGCCGTACGGCGATCTGCTGCATCTGATGATGCTCGACACGCGCCTCGTCGGTCGTGACGAAGAGCCGAGCAACCTGACCGACCCTGAAGATCTCGACAACCCGGACCGACAGCTTCTCGGCATGGAGCAGGAGGCCTGGCTTGTGGACGAGATGCAGGGCACCAGCGCGCAGTGGAAGATGGTGGGCCAACAGGTCGTGATGGCCGAGGTGCGGCTGGGCGAGAACCCGGTCAACGCAGATCAGTGGGATGGCTACCGCGCTGCGCGAGGCCGCTTCTACGACTTGGCGTCGGATGCCGGCAACGTAGTCGTGCTGACCGGCGACATTCACTCATCGTGGGCCTTCGACCTCGCCGTCGATCCCGCGGGGAACTATGACCCCGCGACCGGGGCGGGATCCGTTGGCGTGGAGTTCGTCGTCCCGGCGGTGTCGTCCCCGGGCTTCCCCTTCGACGCGTCGATGTCGCTCCTCGAGACCAACCCGCACTTGCACTGGATCGACGTCAGCCAGCGCGGCTACATGGTGTTGGACATCGACACCGAACGCGTGCAAGCGAGCTGGTGGTTCGTCGACGACGTCGAGTCGACCAGCGGCGACGCGGAGTCGCTCGGAAGCGTGTGGGCGGTCTACGACGGAACCAACCACATCGTCGAAGAAGACGGCCCCGCGGAGCCCGTCGCGGATGCGCCGGAGCTGGCTCCCTAGGACTCCGAGGCACGAAAAAAGGGCGCTGCATGGTGGCAGCGCCCTTTTTCGTGGTTCGACCCGGAGGTCCTAGCCCGGAGGAGGAAGCTCTTCGGGCGGCACGAGGATGAACACGTCTCGGTCATCGAGGTCGCCGCAGTCGTCCGCGAGCACGGAGATGTTCGCGGTGAAGAGGCGGGCGTCTGGGCCTTGCTCGACGAAGTCGTTGAAGGCGGTGACGGTGAACGTGACGTCGGTGTCCGGGATGACGTTCTCGAACGTCGTGGGCGTCAGCGTCGGATCGGCAACACCCGGCAGAGGCACCGGCCCGTGGTCGAAGGGCGTGACCGATTGGATGAAGTCCGCGGTGGTGGTGCCCATCGGCAGTGCGCCGCCGTCGACATCGGTGTCGACTCCGCTGACCTGGCTCGTGACGTCGAAGCTGCCGTAGGAGGCCAGCAGGGGAACCGCGCTCGAGAAGGAGCTGTCCACGCCGGAGCCGTTGGAGGAAGCGGTGAACGTCATCGGGCAGAGTCCAGCGCCGTCGGGAGCACGACCAGCTCCGTTGAGACCGGTGCAGCACTGACCGGCGGCGCACCCAGGCGGCCGTCCGACGACGTCCCACGCTTCCGGCGGGACGAGAGCACCCGTCGCGTTGTTCCATTCCACGCCGTCTTGATAGGCGCTGCAGGTTCCCTCGCCACCGATCGCGATCTGAATGATGCGCCCGCAGATGGCGTTCATCGCGTCCATTGCCTGCGTCTGGCTGTGCGCGGCAGCGGCAACAGCACCGGAGTACTGCTCTCCGCCGCACGCGTTGCTTTCGGTATCGTGGGTGATGTTGTCGGTGATGGACACGACGATGGGCAGCGACCCCTCTCGGAAGCCGACTCCGCCGATGCCGCTGTTGTTGGCAGGTACCGAGGTGGGCGCGGGACCGGCAAGGCCTTCGCCCGTGGCGATCTGGTAGAGGGCCTCGACGCCCGACTCAGGTCCATCGGCTCCGCCAGCTGCGGAGTAGGTGTTCACCGCCGCCTGCACGTCCGCGACGTTGTTCGTGATCTCCTGAAGCAGCACGAACGGCTGGTCAGATCCGGGGGTGCCGTACCCGTCGAGCGGGAAATCGTCGAACGAGCCCGCGCCGAACTGCGTGTTCGGAACCTCGGCTTGGATCGTCGGGATGATGTCCGAGCCGAGTGCATTGCGCAGGTTGGTGATCTCGCCCGCCATCGAACCGGTGGTGTCCATGTTGATGAACACGTCCATCGCCTTCACGTCGGTGCTGAAGGTCAGCGGCTTGCCCTGCGGCCCTGCCTCGTCTTCGAACGGAAGCACGAAGAAGAAGTCACTCGAGAAATCGTACGCCGCGATGGTGACCTGCGCCTGCCCCGTCTCGCCGCCCACATCGGCGGTGAGAATCGCCGACTCGAAGAAGCTGTCGGGGTAGGCTGGGATCTCCAGGGTCGCGCCATTCATGGCACCGACGCCAGCGTTCGACACGTCCCACGTTGCGTCGCCGGTGACGTCGATCGTGCTGCCGTCGCTGTAAACCGCCGTGACGGTGAAATCGACGGACTCCGCCATGTTCAGGTCAAGCTCGAGAATCGTCTCGGGCGGATCGACCTCCAGGAACAGCAGCGTGGCGTCGCTGCCGGAGTCCGTATCGCTGTCGCTGTTGCTGTCGCTGTCCGTGCTCGAGTCGGTGTCGGTGCCCGAATCCGTGTCGCCATCGCTCTCGGAGTCCGTGTCCGAGCCGCTCGGATCCGTCGCAGTGCCGGAATCGGTGTCGGTGCCGGAGTTGGAGCCCTGCGAGTCGGTGCCCGCGGATTCCGTGTCCCCGCCGCCGGAATCGGTCTCCGACCCTCCGATGGTGTCAATGCCGCCGCTGCCCCCGCTACCCCCGCCAGGCGAAGGATCGGTGTCACAACCTGTAATCAGGCCCACACCGAGCAGGACGTTGACGCAAGCAAGGAGAGATAAACGACATCCGCGATCCATGTTGTCCCCGCCACATAATAGTCTTCTGGCGAAGGCCGCGATAGATCGAATTTGCGCTCGAGCCGTCGATCGAAGCAACTCGGTGGGGGGTCCGAGCACACCGACCCGGATCGGGTCGGGGCTGTTCACCACAGCCGTGGCGATCTGCCCCCAGGAGAATTCCACACTCGATCGAGAACCACTCGGGCTGCGCTCCAACCGCGCCGAAAGGTGGCGTGGCGATTGTGGATCGAGGCTGGGCACCCCTTGATACGATGACAGCGGGGTTCGTCGCAGTTGCGCGTCGTCAACGATCGGAGACGTCTACCGCGGGTCGCATGGGGCGGCGAGGCGGTCATCCACTCTCGACGGGGAGAGGTCCGCTGCTTGTGTCTCGACGTGAGCGCGAACGGGATGGCGGTCCTGTCGAACACGTCGGGCAAGGCGAAGGAGCGGGTACGGGTGCACGCGCAGCTCGGATCGTTCCCGCTGCTCACCGAGGCCACGGTCGTTCGCATGTCGAAGACCAAGCAGGGCTACCGGTGGGCGCTACGCTTCGACCGTCTCGACGACCGTATGCGGGCGAATCTCGAAGCTTTCGTCCGGCAGCAGCTCGCCAACGCTGCACGGGTGCGACAGGCACAACTGTACGCCGCACGGATGAAGTCTGGGCCCATGCCTGCGGCACCTGGCCCCGCCACGCCGGCCGAGCCTGACTTCGCACGCGTGGCACCGCCTCCGAGCACGCAAAACCCGTCAGCGAGCCCACCGGTCGCGCACGCACCGATGGTTTCGCCCAGCGCTCCGCAACAGCCGATGCGCCCCATGGTGCCAACGCCTCCGCCCGCGGGCCCGCAGGCCCACCTCGCGCAGCCCGAGCTTCCGGTTGACGACGCGACGCCCGACGAGGACTCGATCGGTCTCGACGTCGACCATGCGACGCCGGAACCGGGGCCGGCCACGGCGTCGCGTCCGGTAATCGAGATCGAGCTCCCGAGCATGGAGCCCATGAGCGAAGCGGAGCAGATGGCTCATGCGGCAGCAGACCGCAGTGCCGACGCAGGCCCGAGCTACGAAGCGTTCCAGCCGTACACGCCCGAAGAGAACGATGAGGCGTCGCTTCTCGGCGACGGCCCGTTGACCCCGGCTCCGATGGATGTCGCGTCGCCAGAGCCCGCAGCCGCGCCCCCGCCCGCAGCTCGCCCGACATCGGCAGCCGCGCCGGCGAAGCCCAAGCCTGCGCCAGCCCAGACCTTGACGCCGGGGGTGTACGAGATCGAGGAAGATGAAGACTTGTCCCTCGAGGACATTCTCTCCGAGGTCGAAGACGGAGATGCGGAAGCGGATGCTCCGGCGTCGGCGATGGCCACCCTGGTCGGCGACGCTGCGCCCGCGCCCGTGGCCTCTGCGCCGGCTTCTCTCGACCCGCCCCAATCGGGTGCGACGCTGCTGGCCGACCACGTCCCGGTCTCGCCGACCTTGGACGTCACGGGGGAGCCGATGAACGAGGGATCGGTCGACGACGCGCTCCTGCTCGATGCTCCCGACGCTCCGCTCACGCCCGCTCCCGGCTCGTTGAGCAGTCCGCTTGCGACCGCGGCCGAGCAAGGGCCGGCGCCCGCTGAAGCGCCGGGGTTCAGCATGTCGCCGGCACCCGAGGAAGCCCCTGCGGAAGCGCCGGGATTCAGCATGTCGCCGGCACCCGAAGAAGCACCGGCGTTGTCGGACGCGCCGGGGTTCAGCATGTCGCCGGCACCCGAAGAAGCACCGGCGTTGTCGGACGCGCCGGGATTCAGCATGTCGCCGGCACCCGAGGACGCCTCAGCGCCTGCGCCTGACGAAGCCCCAGGGTTCAGCATGTCACCGGCACCCGAGGAAGCACCGGCGTTGTCGGACGCACCGGGATTCAGCATGTCGCCGGCACCCGATGATGCGCCAGCACTCGCCGGGGCACCGGGTCTGAACCTCACCGATGATGACGCGCTTGGCCCAGCGCTCACCGACACGCCGAGCGCACCGGAGTCCGCACGCGCAACGGTGGTTCCAACGCAGCCCGCCGCGACGCCTGATGCACCGGCTGCATCCGACGCGCCTGCCTCTGACTCGCTTGCGCTTCCTGACGACCCACGGCGGACGATGCACGGGCATGCGCACACCAACACGCCCTCGCCCGCACACGATATCGGCGGAGCGCCGTTCGACCCGTTGGGAAGCAGCGATGCGCCCGATGAGGTGTCGCTCGGATCGGTCGAGACCGCCGAGCCGGCTCTCGCCTCCGCGCCGTTGGCCGCATCGCCGAAGCCCACGCCCAAGCCTGCGGCGCCGGTCTATCCTGACGACGTGGCGCCGTTCGATCCCTACGCGCCCAACCCCGAGCCGCAGCTCTCCGCCTCGCCGGTCGAGATGGGGTCGGCACCGCGAACCATCGACGACCTTCCTCCTCCGGTCGCAGGCCTCTATACGCCGACGTCGAACCCGTCCATCCATGAGGACTCCGGTGCCTACCAGGACGCCTCGTTCCAGCCATTCGACAGCCCGGCGGAAGCAAACCTCTACGACGAGCCGTCGGGGGTCTCGTTCGAACAGCGCCGCGACGACCCACGGCAACGGCTCGCGTCGCTGCAGGTCGACGACAAGTCGCCGCACAAGCTCGCGGACCAGCACTCCTTGTATCTGGGTGATATCGAGGGCGTGACCTCGAACCTGACGCCGACCGACGCCAAGATGAAGATGACCGACGAGGTGCTCGACGAGCCCGGTCCGACGGTCTTCGACGGTGAGGTCCCGCCCCTTGCGGAGCCCGCGGCAGAGGACGCCGTGGAGGAGATCGAGGAGTACGAAGAGGTCGAAGAGTACGAAGAGTACGAGGAGTACGAAGAGTACGAGGAGGTCGAGCCCGACGCGTACATCTCGCATCACGGGACCGAGCACCCCGCGAGCCACGACCTACCCACGTCCGTCCATACCGGGGCTGCCTACGCGGAGATCGACAGCGAGCCGACGCAGCCGGTCGACCTGCATCCCGCTGAGCTCACGCCTGCGCCGCAGGAACTCGAGATGGACGACCTCATCTACGAAGATGATGCTGATACGGCGGTGCCACGGACGCCTCCGCCCGCGCAGCAGGCCTCTCCGACGAGTCCTGGGTTCAACGTCGTGCCCGACTTCGACCAGGCGCTCGAACATGAGTCCGAGCCTTCCGCGCCGCACCTGATGCCGGCGCAGACCGGTAACACGATCGTCGCCAGCGTGGAGATGCTGGGATTGCTGCGCCCGCCGCCTGCCGACGAGGAGCCCGAAGCGCCCGCTCAGGCCCCGTCCGACTTCTCGGTGTTGCCTTCGTTCGGGCAGCAAGCCAACTCGGGCTTCACGGTCGTCGCCTCCTTCGAGGACGCGTCCGGTCCCGGTGGCGCGGGGGGCGGGACCATGATCGCCAGCGCAGAGGATGTGGAGGCGTGGAAGAGCGCCGGGATGGAGTCGATGGAAGCGCCGTCGTCGACGCCGCTCGCTCCGGACCAGGCTGGCTTCGACGAGGAGCGCACGTCGTACTTCACGCCCGTGCCTGGATCTCTGCCACCCGTCGCAGACGAGGCCGACGCGGCCACGAGGATTCGGTCGACGGACCCGAGCTCGATGGCTGTCATGCCACCCGGCCTCGGTGATGCGGAGCTGACCGCGATGCGGGTGAAGCCGGCGACGCCGGCGGCGGGCGGTGCGGGCTTCGAACTGAACCCGCGCGCTGCAGCTCCCGAACCTGCCCAACCCGGTCGTTCCCATCGCCGCGCGACCCGCATGGATCCTGGCGGTCGCCCGGCTCCACCACCGCAGCCAGCCGCGCGTCCCGCAGCCCCGGTTGCGCCCCAGCAGATGCCGCAAGTTCGCGGGAGCGGACCTCTGCCTCCTGCGATGGACAATAGCCCGACCAGTCCGACGCAGCCGACGGCGCCTCAGCCCGCCGCGCCCGCGGGGCGTCGCAGTCTCGTCGAGGACGCCCTCGCGCAGCTGAAGAAGAAAACCGAGGCCAAGCGGAAAGAGCGGGGCCACACCGGCAAGCAAGAGGCCGTGAAGCCCGAGGCCAAGCCGGATCCCAAGGCCGAGGCGCGCGCACGTCGTCGCAAGCGCCTCGGTCAGGCCGAGCAGGCTGACCCGAAGATCGCCGAGCTGTACAAAGCTGCCCTGACCGACGTCGACTCGTAGCCGCGACGCCTGCTGCACCGTCGCCGAGGTTGTGGCAGGGTGACTCGCCGGCTGCATGGGCTATGACGTCATCATTGTGGGAGCGGGTCCCGCGGGAGCCTCGGCCGGGGTGACTGCAGCGCGCGGCGGCGCGAAGGTGCTGGTGTTGGACCGCGCCACCTTTCCGCGGCCCAAGACCTGCGGGGACGCGATCTCGAATGAAGGGGCGGTGATCGTCGACCGCCTGGTAGGGCGACGCGAGGCGCTCACGACCATCCCGCACGCGGTCGTACATGGTGCCGTCGCGGTGTTTCCCGACGGCTCACGGGTGCGCCGCGGCTTTGGTGGACACGATGGGTTCATCGTCCGTCGCCACGATCTCGACGGGCTGCTCCGCGCCCAGCTCGAGGCGGCAGGGGCGGAAGTCCGCGAAGGCGTGCAGGTCCAGCGGTTGCTCACCGACGGCGCAGAAGTCGTCGGCGCGGTCGTCGAGGGCGAGCGGGTCTACGCCAAGGCCGTCATCGCGTGTGACGGACCCGGCTCGGTCGGCTGGAAGGCGCTCGGGGTTCCGTACCGCCGCGGCCGGAGTTTGGCAGTCGCGATCACGGCCTACTACGACGGCGTGGACTTCGGCGACGACGCGGGCCAAACCGAGCACTACTTCGAGTCCGACCTCCGCAGCGGATACGGCTGGGCGTTTCCCGCCGTCGACGGAGAGAGCAACGTTGGCGTGTATCAGCGTGCCGATGCGTTCGCGGCTTCAGGGCGTACGCTCAAGGCGTGGCTCGACGCGTTCGAGCAGCGACATCCGGAGCGCCTGGCCAACGCTCGCCGCATTGGAAAGGCGCGCGTTTGGTCGCTTCCGCTGGCGGTGCGCCCGGGCCCACCGGGGGGGCCGGGGTTGCTGCTGGCTGGCGACGCCGCCTACAGCATCGACCCGCTTTCGGGCGAGGGCATCTGGCAGGCGCTGGCTTCTGGGGAGGACGCTGCGCGGACCGTTCTTCGCGCGCTCGATGGATCGGGCCTCTCGATGCGGTGGGTTCGTTGGTACCAAGCGCAGTGGACCGCGAAGATCGGGACGGGTTCGATGGTGCGCCTTGGCGTTCAGGAGGCGATGGACCGCGTCCTCGCGCGTGGGGTGTACCGTAGCCGCGTGTTCCGGCACGTTCTCGGCCGCGCCTATGCGAGCGACACGTTCGAAGTGAGCAAGAAACTGAAGTAGGGTCCTGCTCTCGTGTCTGCCTCTCGCCTCAGCGCTCGCGAACGCTTCTGGTTCGCGCTCGCCGTGTTCGGGGTCGCGGCGCTGCAGATCGGGCTCTTCGTCTACTTCGGCGGTCGGATGCTGTTCTCCGACCAGCCGTACGCTGGCCTCGACTTCGACACGCACATCACCCAGGCCTACCGAGTCGTCGAGGGTCTCGAGGGCTGGAAGCGCAGCTGGGTCTACGACGTGCAGCTGCTGGCGGGCGCGCCGAACGGCGTCATCTTCGACGCCGACAACAAAGGGTGGTCGCTCGTCACCTTCGCGGGCAAGCAGCTGGGGCTCTCGCAGGGGTTTGCGTTCAACCTGTTCATCCTCGCCGCCCACGCGGCTGTGGGGCCATTGATGTACGCGGGCGCGCGCCTGTTTCGCTTGGGGCGATGGGCGTCGCTGCTCGCTGCAGTGCTGGCGATCCTGACGTGGAACTTCGACTCCTGGTCGCACTGGTGCTGGTACGTCGGGATGATTGCCTACGGCCTCGCGAGCCTGGTGTTCGTGATTCCGCTGGGGCTGTTCTATCGGTGGTCGCAGGAGCGCAAGGCGTGGCAGCTCGTCGCGACGGCACTAACGCTCGCACTGGCGCACCTCATCCACCCCTACTCCTTCTTCATCCTCGCGTTTCCGATGCTCGCGCTCTACGGGCGCGCGTTCCCAACGCTGACGTGGCGAGGACACGTGGGGGTGTTCGCGGTCGCCGGCTGCGTGCTGGCCGTCAACGCGTACTGGCTGCTCAACGCCGCTCGCTTTTGGCACTACATCCTCGACTCGTCGCTGTTTGCGGAGACCGGGCCGATCACGGCGGGGTGGGACCTGCTCAACATCATGACCGAGCCCGCCGCGACCGGGATCATCGGCAAGCGTGCGGTCTACCGAACGCTGGCGATCCTCGGTGGCTTCACCATGGGCGTGCTGTGGTGGCGACGCGGGGACGACCGCGCACTGCCGCTCGGCGGCGGCTTGGTGGTGTTGGTGATGTTCGGCTACTTCGGCGGGCTCACCGTGCTCAGCCAAACCCAGCCGTATCGCAACCTGCTGCCGGCTGGGTTCTTGGGCTGCATCCTCACCGCGGGTCTGCTCGAGCACGGCGTTCGTACGCGGGTGTTCGCCCGGTTCTCATCCGGCGCGCGCTGGACGGTCGGCTTGATGGCGGTTCCGCTGTCGATGCTGCTGGCGCACGAGGCGATGTACTACTTCATCGACGACCTGCCCGAGCCCGCGATGCTTCCGCACGGCGAGCGGGTCCAGCTGTCGTCGATGGGGTATCCGCAGCACGCGGCGTACAATCACGACGATTGGCACGCAGACGCTGTGGCGGACTGGGTCCGGGAGCGCGACGACGGCACCGGCCGGTTCTTGGTCGAAGGCTGGAGCTGGGGGGAGCAGCTCGCGTGGAAGACCGACGCTCAGATCATGGGCGGGTTCATCTGGCGAAACCTCGACCACAGCTGGTCCAACATCTTTCGAAGGCGCCCGCAGGGCATTGCGCACCCCGACGAGTGGCAGCGCTACTTCGATACCTACGCGATCCATTGGGTGGTCGTGTCTTCGCGGCGACACGTCTCACCGTGGTGGGACACCAACCCCACGCTGGAGCTCGTCGAGGAGATCGGCCCGTTCCGCATGTACAAGGTCCGCAAGACAAAGCGCCTGATCATGAACGGGCCCGGCCGCGTCATCGCGTCGACCAATCGGATCGAGGTCCACGGCTCCGACCCGAGCCAGCCCGTGGTGCTTCGCTATCACTGGCTCGAAACGCTGCGTTGCCTGCCCGAGTGCAGCATCGAGCGGCGAAAGGTCCGGGACGATCCGGTGGGGTTCATTCGCATCCCGCCCGGGCATCCTCGGGACTTCTTGGTGTTCAACAAGTACGCGTTTCCCAAGTGAGCGCGGTTGTGTGACCATCGTGCGGCCTCGATGCGGGCCGAGTTCAAGATCGCAGCAGACGTGGCCTGGTACCGGCTGCGACGGTTCGAGATGGCGAACCTGGGCGCGGCCGGGATGATCGCGGTCGCGCTGCACCTGCCGTTCGGCGACATCGTGCAGCGGCTGCTCTTCGGTGGCCTGCTCAACCTGCTCGTCTACCTCAACAACGACTACCTCGACCGGGAAGAGGATGCGGCATCGCCGACGAAAGACGCCGCGAAGACGTCGTTCCTCACGGCGAATCGTCAGGCCGCCCTGCGGGCGCAGCTGTACCTGCTGGGCGTTCTCGTCGCGCTTGCGTGGTGGTGGGGCGGTGGCCTGTTCTGGCCGCTGCTGTTTGGCGGCGGCGTGTGCTGGCTGTACTCGGCCGTGCTCAAACACCGACCGTTCGTGGACGTCCTCGCGATGATGGCGTGGGGCGTGGCGATGCCGTGGGTTGCCGTTCCGCCCGGCGACGACCTCGGCTGGGCCTTGCTGCTTCAGCTGGGGCTGTTCTCGGGCGTGTTCGAGACCATCCAGGTCATGCGCGACCACGACGAGGACCGGGACACCGGGGTGCGTACGACGGCCGTGGCGCTGGGCCTGCCGCGAACCCGGCAGCTGCTTCGCGCGCTCGTCGTCGCTGCGGGTTTGTACGCCGCGGTGATGTTCCACTGGACGCTCGGTGGCGCTGCAGCGCTCGTACTCATGATGCCGGTCCCCGAGCGCGGCCTCGAGGGGTACTGGAACCAGGTGCGACTGCTGCTGGGGACAACGCTGCTCATCGAGTGCGTGCTCGTCTACTTCGATGTGGTGGCGGGATGAGCGAGACCAAGCGCAACCGCGCCATCATGGCGGCGATGGGGGTGCTGGCGGTGGTCTGCGCCGTGTTGTATGGCCCCGCGCTGAAGATCGGCTTTCTTGCCGACGACCTGTTTCAAATCTCGATGCTGGAAGGCCGCTTCGGAGCGTACTCGCCCGCGCACCTCTACGCGTTCGCGCCCGACAATCCCGAGGCCACCGCGATGCACATCCAGCGCGGGAGTTTGCCCTGGTGGACGCACCCGCACTTTCGCTTCGTGATGGTGCGCCCGCTGTCGAGCCTGCTGCTCTCGTTCGACCACGCCGTGTTTCCGCGGCAGGCCTACGCGCACCACCTGCACTCGGCGCTGTGGTTCGTCGCGGCGCTGGGCTGTGGCTTCGCGTTGGTGAAGCGGCTGACCGGAACCGTCTTCGCGGCCGCGTTCGTCGCTTGCTTCGCGGTCGACGAGACGATGGCGTGGATGGTGGCGTGGCTTGCCAACCGCTGCGCTCTGGTCTGCACCGCGTTCGCCTTCTTGGCGCTGCTGGTCCGCATCCGCGCGGTCGAGTCCGAAGACGACTCGCTCCGAGCACGGTTGATCGAGCTGGCGCTGTGGCTCGGTGCGTTCGCGGGCGGTGAGTATGCCGTGGGCGGCATCGCCTACCTCGGCGCCTACACGGTGCTCGGTGACCCGCGGCCGTTCGTCGTGCGGGGGAAGACGCTGTGGCCCGCTCTGATCGCGCTCGGCGGGTTCATGCTCGCGTACGCGCTGCTCGGCGGCGGCGTGTACGGAGGCACGACGTATGTCGACCCCATCCGCGAGACCGGGCAGTTCCTCGAGGTGATGGGCCATCGTGTCCCGCGCATGCTGGGCGAGGTCTGGACCAACATGGCCGGTGAGAGCGAGCGCTTCTGGCTGCGCTACAGCGGCAGTGGTCTGTCGGTGCGCGTGATGCCCCCGGAGATCGAGGACCTCGGCGTGCAGGCGTACCGGCACGGCATCTTCGTCACGGGTCTCAGCGTCTTGTTCTTCGCGCCCGCGTGGTGGGCCGCGCGTCGATGGTGGAGTGCGCGAGAGCGACGGGCAATCCGGTGGATTGTGTTCGGGTCCGTCCTCGCGCTGCTTCCGATCGCCGCCATTCCGCCGGCCACGCGCGCGCTGATGCTGCCCAACTTCGGCGCCGCGGTGTTCGTGGGGGGCTGTCTGGTCGCGGTGGGCCGGGCCTGGCAGGCCCGAAGCGGTGACTGGGTTCCGCGCATCGTGCTGTCGGCGTGGGCGATCGGGCTGGTCTACGTCCACGCCGGCCGCGAGTACCGCTACGCTCGCGAGCAGATCGACGCGCTCCTGGGCGCGCAGCGAGCGTACGCGCAGTACTACCGAACCGAGTCGTTCGTGGGCCTCGACCTCGCCGACAAGCATGTGGTGGTGGTCGCCACACCCGGCCTGGTCACGGGCATCCACGGCGTCAGCATGATGCACGTGTTCGGCATGAACGCGCCCAAGACCTGGCACGTGCTCGGGATCGGCCCGCGGCCATACACGCTGCGAAAGATCGGCAAGCGGAGGCTCGAGCTCAGCGGGGTGGGCGGGGCGATGCACATGACGCCCCAGGAGATTCTCTTCCGCAACCCCGCCGACGCGTTGCGCAAGGGCGAGCGCGTCGATGCGGGTCTGTTCGTGGCCGAGGTCCTCAACGATCGCAACGGTGTGGGTCCGGCGTCGGTCTCGTTCACGTTCCAGTGGGCGCTCGACGACCCGCGCCTGGTGTTCTTGGAGGTCGGCCCCGACGGGCTCCGCCCGTTCACCATCCCCAAGCGTGGCAAGACGCTGGCTTTGCCCCCACCGGCACTGCCCACGGTTGCGCAGGACGCTTGAGCGGCGCGCATGGGCGTTTGACCGCCGACAGGCCCCGGTCGATGATGTCGGGCATGCGTGCGCAGGTCCTCCGAGGATGTTGCTTGCTGATGATCGTGGCCGGGGGCTGCGGCGACGACGTCTCATCTGCGAGCGACGGAACCACCGGGGAAACCTCGGGAGGCAGCACGTCCAGCACCACGGTTGGGGCCACGATGGACACGTCCGGCGCGACCGAGACGCCGACCACCTCGACGACCGACGAGCCCACGACCGACGCGGACGGGTCCTCGGACGGCGGCTTCGAGCCGACCGACCCCGAGTGCGGCAACGGCTTCGTCGAAGCCGACGAGCAGTGCGACGACGCGAACGATGATGACCAGGACGGATGCACCCGCGCATGCGAGTTTCAGTGCGGCTTGCAGTGGTCGACGGTGACGCTCGCCCCGACGGACCAGTCGCAGCTCGACGCCCGCGGCATCGCCGAGACCGCCGACGGTGACGTCGTGGTCGTCGGCTTCCAGCGCGAGATCACCACCGACCAGCGCGGCAACGAGACCATCGAAAACGACGACGCGGCGGTCCTTCGCCTCGACGCCGAGGGCGAAGAGCTGTGGGCGACCCGCTTGGGCGCCGAGGACGAGAACCTCGCGGTCACGGGCGTCGCCGTCGACGAGGCCGGGGATGTGTACGTCTCCGCGACCGTGGGTCCGCTGCAGGGCGATGACGACATTCAGGTCATCAAGCTCTCCGGCGACGACGGCAGCGTGGTGTGGACCTTCGTGCAGGACTCGGCCGTCGATTCGGCGGAAGACAGCAGCTTCGGCATCGCGATGGGTCCCGATGGAAACCCCGTCGCCACCGGTCAAGTCCGCGCCGGCCCTGGCGACGACGACATCTGGGTCGGCAAGATCGACGCTAGCACCGGAGAGGCGCTGTGGACCTCGACCTGGTCGGGCATGTTCAGCGGCATGTTCTCGACCGACGACGGCGGACCCGTCGCCGTGGGGCCCGACGGCTCGGTGTACGTGCTCGCCAGCGAGTACGTCGACTTCCAGACCCAACCCGTCACGCTGGTCGCGTTCGATGCCGATGGGGGCGACGCGACGCTGACCCACACGCCGGACGTTGGCCCGGGCTCGCAAGACATGCTGCCGTCGGACGTCTCGGTGACCGCCGACGGTGAAGTCCTGCTGACCTTCATCCGGCTGCTTGGCGGCGGCGACGAGTACTACGTCACGCGGTTCGACCCCGACAGCGGCGACGAGACGTGGCGCGTCGACCAGCTGTTGTTCGAGCAGGCATCCGTGGTCGACAACGCGTCGAGCTTCTCACTCGTGGGCGCCGAGGGTCTGCCCGACAGCGGGGTCCTCGTGACCGGGTTGCTCGCACGCTCCGAGAAGGGGGCGACGTGGACCGAGACCTGGGTCGCGCGCTTGAACGACGCCGGCGACATCGGCTGCATGTTCGTGCGCGAGAGCCCGCAGCTCTCGCTGGTGCCCGGCTCCCTCGTCGGTCGCGCGGTCGCCGCCTCGTCCGATCAGAGCGCGCTCGTGGCTGCGCAGCAGATCGAAGACGGCGCAGAAGCGCTCTGGGTGGGCTCCTTCCGGCCCGAATGAAAAAGATCGCGGCCGCGTAGACCGTTCAGGCCGAGGCCACGTTGGCAGGGGCATGCGACTCCCCGCCTCGGTGCTCGGCTCCCTTCGTCTCGGCCTCGGCGCAACGGCGCTGATCGCTGCGGGTTGCGACGCGGCTGCAGCCCCCGAAGCGCCGCCCCACGCTGCGCCTGCCGAGCAGGCTCCCGTCACGCCGGCGCTCATCCCCGACGCCGTCGCTGACCTGACGCTCGCCGACGAGGTGGTGGAGCTGGTCGAAGAGGCGGTGGCGGACACGGGTGCGAGTCCGGTCGTGGTGCTTGCCCGAGAGGTCACGGCCCACGTCCCGTTCTCCGACGACCCGAGCCTGGCGGAGCCGATCCGGCCGCGTCCCGAGCCGAGAAGTCGACCGCGCATCCGGACGCGACCGGAGGCGCCCCCCAAAGCGCGGCCACAGGCGACCCCGTGGGAGCCGCCGACGCGCGCGGAAGGGTGGAGTTGCCCGGCATGCGGCCGCGGCTGAAGGCTATGATCGACGCGTGTTCGTTGGTCTCTCGTTGATGCTGGAGGACTGCTTCCGTGAAGCGGTCCTTCCGTCGTTCGAGGCTGGCCACGTCGACATGCTCGAGTACAGCTTCGAGCTGGGCTGGGCGCGGCCGATGCCAGCGTGGGCGCAGGCGCTGCTGCAGCACTACGGGCACGCGGGGCGGCTGTGGGGGCACGGCGTCACCTATTCGCCGGGCAGCACCGATGATGAGGGGCGGCAGCAGGCATGGCTCGCGCGCGTCCGGAAGGACTGTGCATCGCTGACGCTTCAAGGCGTCAGCGAGCACTACGGGTTCATGGGCGCTGGCGGTTTGGATGTAGGGGCGCCGCTTCCGTTGCCCCCCGACGATGCGGTGGTCGACGTCACGGTGGCTGCGCTCCGTCGGCTCGGCGACGCCACGCAGGCCCGCGTCGGGCTGGAGAATCTCGCGCTCGCGATGAGTCCTACGGATGCCGCCACGCAGGCCGAGCACCTCACCACCATCCTCGACGCGGTCGACGGGGACCTCGTGCTCGACCTGCACAACCTGTGGACGCAGGCCGTGAATCTTGGGCTCGAGCCGGTGGCGCTTATGGAGACCTACCCGCTGGCGCGCGTCCGCGTCATGCACGTCTCGGGCGGCTCGTGGTCGGAGCATGGTGGCGTTCGGTGGCGCCGCGACACCCACGACCATCGCGTGCCGACCGAGGTGTTCACGCTGTTCGAGGCCGCGAGCAAACGATGCCCGGGCGCGCAGGCCGTGGTGCTCGAGCAGCTTGGCCCCACGTTGGCCGACCCGCGCGCTGCGGCCGGCTTCGTAGAGGACTTCAACACCCTGCGGGGGATGGCTCGATGAGCGTACTGGCCCGCTATCAGACGCAGCTCGCCGCCTTGCTGCGCGCGCGGGCGTCTCCCGAGGAGATTCGGACCACGCTGGGGCAGGACCCCGCGCTCGCCGAGCTGCGCGGGTACATCGAGTCGCTGGCCGACGCGCCGCTGAAGGTGGCGGCCCAGCTCGCCGCACGATGGGCCAACCTCGGCGACGACGCGGGACCTTCGGACGGCTAAAGGATCGCGTTCGGATCGTCGGGCAGCATCACGGCCCGTACGGCCGAAAGCGGAGCGGCGCCGTACGAGAGCAGCGCGTCGTGGAACGCCTTCGCATCGAACGGCGTGCCCTCGGCTTGGGCCTTGGCCTCGAGGTCGGCTCGCATCTTGCGGATGACGAGCTTGCCCGTGGTGTAGGCCAGGTACATCGGATCGAACGTGCCACGCACGGCCTGCTGCTCGGCGTTGGCTTCGTCCTGGAATGCCTTCTCCACGAACATCGTGCGGCACTGCTCGACGGTCATGCCCTGCGTGTGCAGACCGATCGCGCACAGCGAGCGAACGTTGCGAAGCAGCGCGTTTTGCAGCTGGCCGATGTGCACGGCGGGGTCTTCGCTGACGCCCGCGTCCCACATCATCTCTTCGGTGTAGTGCGCCCACCCTTCGCCGGTGGTGTAGTTCCACAGCGACTTCAGGATGCGGCTCTTGCCGACCTTGAGGTGCAGCCCGTGCAGGAAGTGTCCTGGCCACACCTCGTGAATGGTGATGAACAGCAGGTCGGTCTTGCCCGGCACGTAGTCGCGCTGCTTGGCCTTGGGCCACGAAGGGTCCGGCGGGCTGATGTAGTAGAAGCTCGGCAGCGGCTTGGTCTCGAACACGCCCGCGCCGCTGAGGAACGCCGCGTTCCAGCGCATGAACGGCGGCGTCTCGACCACTTCGGCCACGTCTTCAGTGGGAATGGTGATGATGTCTTTGTCGAGCAGGAAGGCCCGCATGTCGCGAGCCTGCGCCGTGGCTTCGTCGAGAACGGCGCTGACCTTCGGCTTGTCGGCGGCGACCTTGGCCACCACCTTCGCGGTGGGCGACTTCGCATCGATCGACGCGGCGGCCTCCTTCATGGCGGCCAGGTTCCGATCGAGGTCGGCCTTGAGCACTGCCTCGAGCTGGGGGAGGTCCACGTCCACGCCCTGGGTCGTCTGCAGCATGCGAGAGAACGTGTCGGACCCCAGCGCGAAGTCGTCGGTGGCCCGAGACTGCGCCTCTTCGAGGTAGCCCGCGTACCCGTCGAGCGCGGTCGCCATGCCTTCGAGGGCCGCGGCCATCTCGTCACCGAGCGGACCCTTGGGCAGTGCGGACATTGCCGCGGGGACGTCGGTTCGGGCGAAGGAGGCGACACCGCGGGCCTGAAGCAACGCGGTGGCGATGAAGGTCCGGGGCAGCGCGGACTGCAGGTTGGTCTTTGCGGCGGTGAGATGCGCCGGCGTTGCCTTGGCGACCGCGATGATCGCCTTGGCGCGGGTTTCCAGCGGCGCGTAGTCGCGGCTGATGTATGCGGTCAGGTCGAGCGCGCCGAGGTAGAACATCGGGTTCTTGGTCGGCTCTTTCAGCACCTCGATGCGGAAGCGGACCTCCTCGAGCGCGGTCAACAGCGCGGCTCGCTCGACGCGATGGATCGGCTCCAGCGTGCCGGGCTCGAACGCTTCGAGTCGCGCGATTGCGGCGGCGGTCGCTTCGACGTCTGCCGCGAGCCCGTCCGCGGTGGCGTCGGTCAGCTTGCCGTCGAACTGGTGCAGGCCCAGCTCCACGCCGCGCTCGGGGTGCGCCGCAAGGTAAGCATCGAGGATCTCGTTCGACGCGGTCACGAACTCAGCGTTGGCGTCGACTGGCGCGTCCGCGGGAACGGCCGTCTCGGGTGCGGATGTGGGAGCGGTCGGCTCCGAGGGTCGACACCCGAACGAAAGGACCGTGGCGAGGAGAGCAAGCCGGCGCATGTGCGACAAACGCTAGCAGCCTGTGGTGCAACCCGGCGCGGCGGATCGCGACGGATTTTTCGCTCCTGGGTAGGAGCCGAAACGCCGCCGTACTGGACGTACTGCTAGTTTCGGCGACGCCGCCAGGAGCGAAAAGGACGAGCGAGACGTCGTGACGGGTTGCACCACAGGCTGCGAGGCGCCCGGGGCTTCTCGCCAACCCTCGTGCGTGGGGTTGCTATCGGATCGTGACCACGTCGGCGAGGTCGACGTGAACGTCCAGGTCCGGCGCGACCAGGTCGACGGCCGTGGCGCTGCGCAGGCCCGATGGGAGCGGGATCTCCACGTAGCGCGCGTGGGTGCCGTGCGGGACCGGTCGGACGCGCGCAGGCATGTCGACGGGCCCGCTCGCAAGCGAGAAGCGGGCGTGGGTGTCGAGCGACGCGGCGTCGACGGTGCCCGTCTGCGTCCACCAGTCGGCGCTGCCGTCTTCGTGGATGAGGCCGGCCAGAACCACATCCGAGGCGGGCGTTGTCTCGGCGGCGTCGAAGCTGGTGAGCACCTCGATCACCTCCATCGTTTGCTCCCAGCTGTAGTCGCTGACCCACTCGTTGGAGCAGTACGTCATGTAGTCGCGGCCGCCCGAGGGGCTGCGCAGCTCGAAGTCGTAGATGCCAAAGCCCCACACGCCGATGCGCCCGCCCGCGTGGGGATAGGCGGCGTCGATGCCGGCCTCGCCTCCGCTGCACCGCACGTGGCGGCGACCCTGCGTGTGTCCCACTTCGTGCACGATGGTCTCGGCAGCCGCCGCGCCGCTGCCGTTCCAGCGACCGGTCGAGATCCGCTCTTGCCCGTTCGCCATCGTGGGCGGCCCCGCGATCGCGATCGCCTGCCCGAGTAGGCCTGGCGGGTAGCCGTCGCACGGGTCCATCAGGCCGTAGTAGTAGACGTTGGCGGGTGGGTTGTCGGCCGCGCGCGTCTGGGCGAGGGCCGCGAGAATCGGGCTGAAGCCGCCGCCGTTGCCGATGGTCTCCGTGTAGATCATCGGCTCGCGGACCTCGAACAGCGCCTCCT
>JBCCQM010000119.1:0-25470 GCA_039024335.1 Myxococcota bacterium | reverse complement strand
GAACCCGGTCGAGGAGCTCTCGTCGCCCGTGCTCGCGTCGTCCCCCGGGCCAGCCGTCGTCACGGTCGAGCCCGGCGTCGGCCCCGAGTCGGCGGACGTGCTCGAGCCCGGCGCCGAGCCCGAGCCGGGCGCCGTCGTCGGTTCGGCGCCATCGCTGGTGCCCGACGTCGAGTCCTCCGCAGCTCCGCTGGAGCCTTCGTCGACGCCCACCGCAGGCCCGATACAGCCGCTGGTGAGCGCGAGTGCGCCCACAAATCCAAGCCAACAACGCATGATGAAAGTCTACGCCGACGCCACCCCCGCAATCAAACAAAACGAACAAAGAAAACAAATAGCCTCACCAGCCGGGCCACGGCTGGCAGGCCCGCCCGCGCGACGAGGCCTCGCTCAGCGGCACGGATCGAACGTCAGCAGAATCGGCCCCTCAGAGTCCCAGAGCACGATCGCATCGCCCCGATTCACCCGCGAGAGACTGCGATCCACGCGGCCCATGACGGCTTCCGGAAACGCTTCGAGTGGCTCGAAGCCCGTGACCGTTCCCCACGCGACCCTCAGACCGCCTTCCGCATCCACCAGCAGTGCATCTGTGCGTCCGTCGGCGTCGAAGTCAGCGACCCCCGCGGACCGCACGTCCGCGGCGAGGATTTCGCGCTGCATGCTCTGGACAGGGCCACCGGTCCACACCTCCAGCGTTCCTTCCACCGCAACGAGAATGTCGGGTGCCGATGAGCTTCGGGGTTCGGTCACTCCCACGAAACCCAACAGCGCTTGGTCCCCGCCGAGCAGCGGCTGCACCGTGGAAACGACCTGCAGTCCTCCTGGGCTCCATGCAAGCTCGCTCCACCGGATGTCCGAACTGCCAATCGCCAAGGACTCCGGACGCGACAATGCCCAAAGCTGACGCGACCGCCCGACACCCACCCACCAGAAACGGTCCCTGAGATCCAGACCAACGCCCGCCGCGACGAACTCTCCGTTTCCGTCGCCTTCGAACACGTGCGTCGACGCGATGCCTCGATCGTTCACAGTCAGCGCAATCTGGTCGACGTCGCCATCGAGGTCGAAGTCGCCAAGTCCCTCCCCGACGTTCGCCGGTCCTTCGTGCGGACGCAGCGTCGGCTCGAGACCATCCGCGCCGCCGCGAAGCCACGCCGTATCGTCTGCGAGTTCTGCGCTCCTCAACAATGCGTCGTCACGACCATCCCCATCGACATCACCGAACCCTACGTTCAGGCTCGATGCATCGACCGTCCGCCCGTCGAGCAGGACGCCTGCGCCGTCTCCCCACGCGTACCCCCGCAGCGTCGTCTGTTCGCCGTCGTCCTCGAGCCACCAGAGCTCGCGAAGGCCGTCGCCATCCACGTCTGCAGACCACGTCAGTCCAAACGCCTCGTTGAGTTCGGGCGCCTCGGTCAGCGTTGAGCAGAGGGCCTTGCCGTCGCCGGTCGTGCCTGAGCTTTCATCCGACGAACTCCCGTCCGCGGAGGCATCGACGCCGCCGGTGGACGTTGCGGACTCGGACCCTCTCGTCGACGCGTCGGCTCCCTCATCGCCGGCTGCTCCGCTCGTGGACCCCGAGCCCCCCTCGGTCTGCGGCGTCGCAACGGTGGGTCCGCACGCCATCAGAACGCCCGATGCGACGAGCCAACCCCAACCAAACCGACAAACCACATAACGAACGTACCACCGGTCCCGTCGAGGCGCGAGCCCGCCCTCGCTCGATTTGCACCGACCCGGCCGGAGCGGTAACGCCGAAGTGGAGGCTGCTCCCGCCATGGAACTCGACTTCGTCCTGCTCTCGCGCGCCCAGTTCGCGCTGACGATCATGTTCCACTACCTCTTCCCGCCCCTGTCGATCGGCCTCGGCCTGTGCATGGTGGTGATGGAGGGGCTGTGGCTGCGGACCGGCGAGCGTCGCTACGAAGCGATGGCCCGGTTTTGGACCCGCATCTTCGCGGTGAACTTCGCGGTCGGCGTCGCGAGCGGCATCGTGATGGAGTTTCAGTTCGGTACGAACTGGTCGACCTACTCGCGCTTCGTCGGCGACGTGTTCGGCTCGGCCCTGGCCGCAGAGGGCATCTTCGCGTTCTTCTTGGAGTCGGGCTTCTTGGCGGTGCTGGTGTTCGGCTGGGATCGCGTCGGCCGACGCATGCACTTTTTCGCGACCACCATGGTCTTCACCGGCTCGGTCTTCAGCTCGGTGTGGATCGTCATCGCGAACTCGTGGCAGCACACGCCTGCGGGTCACGTGGTCGTGGAGCACGGCGACGGCATGCGGGCGGAGATCGTCGACTTCTGGGCGATGATCTTCAACCCCAGCTCGATGCACCGGCTTGGCCACGTGCTGCTGGGCGCGTTCATCCTCGGCGGCTTCTTCGTGATGAGCATCAGCGCCTGGTACCTGCTCAAGCATCGGCACGAGGACTTCGCCAAGCGCAGCTTCGTGATCGGTCTGGTCGTCGCCTCGCTGGCCTCGTGGGGTGAACTCGTCTCGGGCCACGCCCAAGCGCAGATGGTGGCCGAGCACCAGCCGGCCAAGCTCGCGGCGTTCGAAGGCCACTTCAAAACCACGGACGAGCCCACCGGGCTGTGGCTGTTCGGCTGGCCCAACGAAGACACGCAGGAGGTCGAGTACGGGGTCGAGGTGCCCGGACTGCTCACTTTCTTGGTGCACAGCGACTTCGAAACGCCCATCCCCGGACTCGACCAGACCCCGCCCGAGGACCGCCCGCCGGTGCTGGTGCCGTTCCTGACCTATCACGTGATGATCGGGCTGGGCACCGCGTTCATCGGGCTGACCTCGCTCGCGCTGTTCCTGCTGTGGCGCAAGAAGCTGTTCGAGCAGCGCTGGCTGCTGTGGGTGTTCGTCGGCGCGGTGATCGGTCCGTACATCGCCAACCAGGCCGGGTGGATCGCCACCGAGGTCGGACGCCAGCCCTGGGTGGTCTACGGCCTGCTGCGGACCGAGGACGCGGTCTCGAAGGTGGTGCCGACCGACCAGCTCATCGGCTCGCTGGTTCTGTTCTCGTTCGCGTACACGGCCCTGTTCGCGCTGTGGGTCTTCGTGCTCAACGAAAAGATCAAGCACGGTCCGGTCGAGCCCAAGCCCGACACCACCGACCGCGTCGGCCTGATGGCGGCCGCGATCGGTGCGGGCCGAAGCAACGCGGCGCTGACCCGGGGGGAGGACGGCTGATGGACCTCAACCTCACCTGGTTCGTGCTGCTCGGCGTCCTGCTCACCGGCTACGCCATTCTCGACGGCTTCGACCTCGGCGTGGGCATCCTGCACCTGTTCGTCCGCGACGACCACGAGCGGCGCCTGGTGCTCAACAGCATCGGGCCGCTGTGGGACGGCAACGAGGTCTGGCTCGTCACCTTCGGCGGTGCGCTGTTCGCCGCCTTTCCCGACGCGTACGCCACGATCCTCTCGGGCTTCTATTTGCCGGTGATGTTCGTCCTGCTCGGGCTCATCGGGCGGGCCATCTCGCTCGAGTTCCGCAGCAAGAGCAAGAGCCCGCGATGGCGCAGCTACTGGGACGTGTCGTTCTTCGGGTCGAGCTTCACGGTCACGTTCGTCTTCGGCGTCGCGCTGGGCAACGTCGTCGAGGGCGTGCCGCTGACCGCGGGCGGAGAGTTCGCCGGCACGCTCGGCGGCCTGCTCAACCCGTTCGCGCTGTGCGTCGGCGCGCTCGCGGTCGCCGGCGCCGCCATGCACGGCTCGATCTACCTGTACCTCAAGACCGAAGGGGACCTTCAGGCCAAGGTGCGCACCTGGATGCCGAAGACCTTTGCCGTATTCGCCGTCTTCTACGTCGGCGTGTCGGCGCTGGCCATCGCCACGCTGCCGCACACGATCGCCAACTTCGAGCACGTTCCCGCCGCCTGGGTCATCGTCGCGCTCAACGTGCTCGCGGTTGCCAACATCCCGCGCGCGATCCACCAAAACCGACCCGGATACGCGTTTGCGTCGAGCTGCTGCACGATTGCGGCGCTGGTGTTCTTGGCGATCATGGCGATGTACCCGAACCTGCTGCGCTCGAGCGTGGAGACGGCAAGTCTCACGATTTACAGCGCGGCCTCGAGCCCGGGAACGCTCGCCCGGATGGGCATCATCGCGCTGATCGGCCTGCCGCTCGTCGCCACGTACACCGGCATCGTGTACTGGGTGTTCCGCGGCAAGGTCACGCTCGGCGAGAACGCGTACTGAGCCAGCGCACGCCCGAGCCCGGGAACGCGGCGGGCCGACGGCGATGCAACGCCGTGCATGCTCTCGCGCTGCCGCTCGTTCGTTCTCCCGCTGCTTCTCTTCGCGTGCGCACCCAGCCCGGTGCGCGCCCCCGCGTCCACGCCTGCGTACGACGTCTCGGCACTCGACCACCTCCGGGAGCGCGCCGCCGCCGAGCGCTCCGCGGCCCTGCTGGTCTGGGTGGACGGGTCGCTGGTCGTGGATGAGTCCTTCGGGCACGACCCGCGCACACCGGTGTTCGCGATGTCGGTCAGCAAGTCGATCGTGGCGCTGCGCATCGGACAGCTCGTCGAGCAGGGCGCCCTTCGCCTCGACGAGCCCCTCTCGGCCCGACTGCTGCCGGAGTGGGCCGATACGGACAAGGCGTCGATCACCCTCGAACACCTGCTGGCGCATACCTCCGGCCTCGACCCCAGGCGGTACCACGTGCGTGACGACGCGGCCCCCGACCTGAACGCGACCATCGAGGGCCACGCGGCGACCATCCCTCTGCTCGATCCGCCCGGCACGCGGTTCGCCTACAACAACGCCGCGGTGGACCTGCTCGCGGTCGTGGCGCGACGCGCCGACCCGCACGGTCTGCCGCTCGATGACCAGCTGCAGCAACACCTGTTCGGGCCGATGGACATCGCGGCCGCGTCCTGGCTCAAGGACGGCCGCGGAGACCCGCGTGCCGCCGGCGAGCTGATGATCCGCCCGCACGACCTGCTCGCGCTTGGACGGCTGGTGTTGGACCACGGCCGCCACGAAGGGGTCCAGCTGGTGCCCGCGGCATGGATCGACCGCATGCTCGCGCCGGGCCCAAACCCCGGCTGCGGCCTGCTGTGGTGGCTCGATCGACGCGAGGGAGACGACGAGGTCGCCGCCTACGTGGCCGACGGCTACCTGGGACAATACGTCGTGGTGATTCCCAGTCGGCGCGCCGTCCTGGTTCGGATGCGCGACGGCAACACGACGAGCTGGGATCCGGCGGAGTTCAGCTACCCGGAGTTTCGGCACGACGCGCTCACCGCGTTCGAGTGAGCGTGGTAGAAGCCAGCCATGCCAGGGCTCCGCATGCTCGTCGCGACGCCGGTGTTGGTCGCAACGTGCGTCGGGCCTTGCCACCAGGATACGCCAGCGGTGGCGGTCACCCACCGGCTCGGTGAACCGGTGGCGATCACGCTCGGCGACGCGTCGCTGGGCACCGCGGTCGCACCGGGCGAAATGACCTCGTTCGCCCTGCTCGGGGACGGGCGCCCGCTGCCGACGCTCGCGCTGCAGCGCGGTGACGACGACCCCATCGTCTTCGACCTCGACACGATCGTGACGCGGCTTCAGCCCTCCGACTGCGTCGTGGTGCTGGTCGAGCCCTGCGCGCCCGGCAGTCCCGACGCCTGCGCCACGCGGCTGGAGACCGGAGAACGCGGCGGCTACTCGTTCGAATGTCGCGCGCCCTTGCGCACCGCCATGGACTCCGCGGCTGTGCCCAGCGAGACCGACGACGGCGCGACGGGCAGCTCCGACGGCTCCGGCACGGACTAGCAGCCTGTGGTGGAACCCGGCGCGGCGGATCGCGACGGATTCTTCGCTCCTGGGTAGGAGCCAAAGCGCAGCTGTACTGGGCGTACTGGAAGTTTTGGCGACACCGCCAGGAGCGAAGAAGACGAGCGAGGCGTCGTGATGGGTTGCACCACAGGCTGCTAGAGAGGCGCACCGCTAAACCGCGTGGGTCAGAACGGCGTAAGCGGAACGCGGTTCAAGGCGGGAGGGCGAAGCTGTGTCGGGCACACTGCGAGTCCTGACCAACGCGGAATCGCGTTTCGGGGGCGCTGTTATGGCGCGCGAGGTTTAGCGGTTCGCCTCTCTAGGTCTTCGAGGCGGCCAGTCCGGCCAGCACCGACGCGGGGACGTAGCCGAGTAGCACCGCGGTCCTCTGCTCCACGTCGACGGCGAGGTGCGCGACGTCTCCAGTCGAGACCGCAAACCGCATCGCGCCGCCGGCCACGAGCCGACCCAGCACCGCGGTGATACACGGGTTGTGTCCCACGGCGAACACACGCCCGGAGGCGCGTGCGGCCGCCTCAATCAGCGCCGTGATCGCGAGATCCGGCGGCGCGCTGGGAACGAGGCGCGGCTCTTCGACGACGTTCAGCGCCGCGCCGGCCGACCGCAGCGCCCTGGCCACCGTCTGCTGGGCGCGCACGAAGGGGCTCGCGATCGCGACGGTCGGCAGCAACCCCGCCACCTTCAGCAGCTCTCCCGCGCGCTCCGCCATGCGCTGCCCTTCGCCGGTCAGAATCCGCTGCGCATCGCCGCCGTCGGCGAACTCCTCGGCCTGCCCGTGCCGCATCACCACGATCTCCGCCCGCCCGAACATCCCCGAAGGCTAGCAGCCCGACGCGCGGCGTGAGCCAGCTCCGCTCGTCCGCGGGAACGCGACGGCGGACGTCGGATGTAAGGGGTCGGTGCCCCGTTCCGACACCGCGTCCGACCGCGCCGCAAAGGTCGACGCAGCCACGCTGCGGCGGGCGCAGGCTGGCGATCCAGCCGCCCTACGCCAGGTGATCGATCGGCACGCACCCGCGGTGTTCGGCGTCCTGTCTCGAATGCTCGGTCGGGGAGACCACGCAGCGTCGGTCGATGACCTCGCGCAGGAGACCATGCTCCGCGTCTGCACGGCACTGCCCCGGTTCGACCCCGCCGGTGCCGCGAGCCTGTCGACCTGGATTCTCACCATCGCCACGCGCCTCGCCCTGCAGCATCGGGCCAAGCGTCGCGTGCACGTCGTCGAGATCGAGCCCGGCGCGCTGGCGAGCCCCGCCGCCACGCCCGAGGCCCACCTGCACGCCGGCACGCTGCGAAGCCGCGCCCGGGCGATCGTCGACGACCTCTCGGAAGAGCTGCGGGCCGCGTTCGTGCTCGCCGAGGCGCACGGCTTCACGCCCCAAGAAATCGCAGTGGCACTCGACGTCCCCGCCGCCACCGTACGCACACGTCTGCACCGCGCGCGCACCCGGATCCGCACCGCCCTCGAAGGAGCCGAACAGCCATGACCGAAGATCCTCGCACGCCGCTCCTGCGCCAGCTCGACGCGCTGGGCGTCTGGGACGTGGCTGCCCCGCCACCCGATTTTGCCGACCGCGTGCTCACGCAGGCGCCGCCATCCCGTCGTACGACCGCGTGGCGCGTGGCCGCGCTCGCCGTGGCGGCTGCCCTCGTCGCGGTCGTCGGGTGGGCACTCCTGCATCGGCCCACGCCTTCACGCGGCTCGGTCGTCGCCGAGCAGCGTCGCACCGTCAACGTCTCCGAGACCGCGGTCGTGCTCGAGCCCGGCGCTGCGCTGTCGTGGACGCACGACGACGGGCTCGCGCTCGACCAGGCCCGGGGCTCGGCGTTCTACCGAGTCGACCCCACCGACGCACCCGTCACGGTCCACACGCCCGCCGGCACCGTCGAGGTCACCGGCACCTGCTTTTCGATCGACCTCACCCCCACAAGCGACCCCATGCGACAAAACCACAAAGCCCTCGCCCTCGGTGGCGCCATCGCCGTTGCCGCCACCGTAACCGTCTACGAAGGCAGTACCGTCTTCGCCAACGAGAGCGGCGCGGTGACGCTGCAGGCCGGAGAACAAGCGCGTGCGACGGGATTCGCCCCGCCCACGCGCGTGCGCGACCTCGCCGACGCATCGGTCGCGCACGCAACCCCCACGGCCGAGCTTGCGACCCTTCGCGCCGAGAACCGGCGGCAGGCCTCCGAGCTGGAGCGACTCCGCACGACGCTCGATGCGGCAGGCCACGCCAACGACCCCGAGGTCGATGACGCGCCGCCGCCCTCGGCCGGTCGCTTTGCGGCGTGGGGCCCTCCGATTCCCGCGGGCTTCGACCACTACGCCCCCACGGACGAAGCGCTGCTGCAGATGGCGGAATGCGGCATCGTCGCGTGGGACCAGCCTCCCGTGTGGGCCGACGACGAGCAGCCCGACCCCGGGTATCTCGACGCGCTCGGGCTCGACGAGGAGGAGCGCGCGGCGTTCCAAGGGGCGTTCGATGCATTCCAGCGTGACACGGTCGCCCAGGCGCGCGCCTTCTACGTCGAGCTCGGCGGCGACCCGACTCTCGCCGAGGCGATCGACCCCAGCGAGCTGCTCGGGATGGTCTACGGGCGCACGGATCTCGACGCCCGCGAAGACGGCCGCATTGCGATGGCGATGGAGCGCGCCGGACTCGCAGAGCCGCCGGCCTCGGTCGCGTCGGCGTCGGAGCGGTTCTTGCGGTGGGACGCCAACCTCGGCCACGCGTTCGAGGACGCGCTGGCGGAGCAGCTCGGACCCGAGCGCGCGCACGCGCTTCGAGACGCGCGCGGTGGATGGCCCGGCAAGCGAACGGGCTGGGCAGACATCTGCAGCGACCGCGAGTGATCCGGACGCAGCACTTGTGCCACACTGCCCGCGCGTGGCCTCGCTGTGGCAGCAGATCCTCGCCACCTCGGCGCTGGAATGGTTCGGCACCGTGACGGGGCTCGCCGGCGTGGCGCTCAGCATTCGCCAGCACCGCGCTGCATGGCCGCTGTTCATCGCCTGCTACGCCGCCTACGCCTGGCTCAGCACCGGCGCCGAGCTGTACGCCGCCGCGGGCATGAACGCCGTCTTCGTCGGTCTGTCGCTCCAGGGCTGGCGCTCGTGGAACAACGAGGACACCGGCGCCCCCAGCCGAAGCACGGCGGCGGGCCGACTCGCGGCGCTCGGGGTGTGGCTTGCGAGCTCGGCCGCGGTCGCCGGCATTCTGCACGCGGCCGGCGGCAGCACGTCGCCCCTGCTCGACGCGAGCGCGACGTCGGCGGGCTTCGTCGCGCAGTGGCTGCTCACCCGCAAGCGCATCGAGACCTGGGCGTTCTGGCTGCTTTCCGACGTGGCCTTCATGGTGCTGTACGGCCGCGCGGGGTACGGGCTGACCGTGGGCCTGTTCGGCGTGTTCACGGCGCTGGCGCTGCACGGCGCATACACGTGGCGCAAGGCGCTGGAGCCCACGTGATCCGCATCGTCCTCATCGGCGCCGAATCGACCGGAAAGAGCACGCTCGCCGCAGCGCTGGTCGACGCCTTGGGGCTGCCGTGTACCGGAGAGTTCGTCCGCACGTACGTCGACGGTCTATCGCGCCCGCTGAGCGCCGACGACCTCGACCCGATCGCGCGCGGCCAGCTCGACGAAGAAGACCGCTTTGCGACGGCCGGGCGCGTCCTTCACGACACCAACCTGCTCAGCACCCTCGTCTACGCGCACCACTACTTCGGCGTGCGGCAAGCGTGGGTCGAGCGCGCCTTTTCCCAGCGCGACTACGCCGTCTATCTGTTCTGCCAGCCCGACATCCCGTGGGTCGCCGATCCCGGTCAACGCGAGGGCCCCCAAGTCCGCGACGTGCTGCACCGCCGCTTCGCGAACGCCCTGCGCGAGCGAGCGCTTCGGGTCGTGAAGATCGCCGGGACGCCGCAGGCCCGACTTCGCACGGCCCTCGACGCGATCGCAGCCCTGACGTGAGAACGCCGCCGTGGACAAGGTCCGACGGCGGCGCTGCAGCTGGCAGGGGATGCTCAGCCGGTCGGGCCGGTCCCGCTCACGGACGAGAGCGCGGCCCCGGTCATGTCGCTGTACGTGTAGGCCCCGACGAGGCCGTTGTACGACTGAACCGCGCCCGTCACCGGGTCGACCCGGTGCGCGCCGCCGCTGTTGGCGACCGCCCAGATGTAGCCGTTGAAGTCGATGCTGATGCCGTACGAGCCCGGCACCGAGAACTCCTGCTCGACCAGGAGCGTCTGGCGGTTGATGCCCCGGATGACGCCGGCCGCGGTCGAGGTCCACAGCAGGCCGCCTTCGGCACCGTCGGCCATGCAGCCCGCGTAGCCCAAGCCGGCCGCCGACTGCGCCCACGTGCCCGTCGCCGGATCGAAGCGCTGCATCGTGCTCGCGCAGATCCAGACGAACCCGTCGACGTCGACGGTCATGCCGTAGCCGCTGACGACCGGCGGCGTCCAAACCTCCGAGGTCATGTCGGCGAGGTTGACCTTGATCAGCCGACGCCCGCTGAGCTGGCTGCCCCAGAAGTTGCCCTCCGCGTCGACCGCCGCCCCGTAGATGCCGTAGATGTCCGCGTGCAGGCCGTTGACGATGACCGAGTCGAGCACGGTGCCGTCATCGCCATCCATCAGCAGGACCTCGGCGTCGGTGGTGCTGCCGTTGCGCCCGGCCGTCCACAGCAGCTCGTTCTCCCACTGGCACGTCTCGTAGTTCCACTCGCCCTGTCCCCAGGCGACCGGACGCTGCGTCGAGTAGCCGAACGGCGTGTGCCAAGCGCGGCACTCTTCTTGGTCCCACGGCAGCGCCGCGTTGTTCATCGACGTCTGAATGCCCGGCGTGCCGTTGCTTTCCACGCAGTCGTCGATGGACGCGTAGAACTTGGTGACGCCGCCACTGCGGCTGGCCACCGCCACGTTGCCCGAAAGGCTCACCGCGGTGCGCGAGGGGCTGCCCGCGCCGTCGGGACGCACCTGGAAGCGCCCGACCTCGGTCACGGTCTCGGTGTCGATCTTCGAGATGGTGCCCTGGGTGCTGTTCGCCGCCCATAGGTAGGAGAAGTCGGGGCCCTTGCGCATGCCGCCGCCTCCGCCTCCGCCGCCGCCACCCGGCTCACACTGGGTCTGCGGCGCGATGTCGGGCTGGATGCCGAGGTCGAACTTGGGCACGCCGGAGTCGCCCCCGCCGTCGTCGGCGCTCCCGCCTTGGGTCGCCGAATCGTCGCTCTGACCGCCGCCATCGCCCCCGCCATCGCCTTCGCCTTCGCCCGCGTCCTGGCCGCCGCTTGCGTCGCCTGCGTCGTCGGTCGCGCCACCGCCGATTGTCGGGTTGATGCTGCCGCCGGACGTCTCACGTCCGTCGTCCGCACCACCGCCGCCATTGCATGCCGTCACCAGCAGCAGCGCGCCGCCCCATCGCGTCCAAAATGCCTTCTGCATCACTCCATCGCTCCATCCCGGCATCCCCGAAGCCGGACCCTCATCATAACGGAGCAAGCCCGCCGTAAACCATCTCTCGACGATCTCGGCGGGCTCGATGTCCGGAGGGAAACGCGCGACTCAGCGCTTCATCTCGCCCGAAAGCCGGGCAAGGCGGCGCCGCAGGCTTTCCAGCGTCTCGTTGAGCTGGTCGAGGTGGTCGAGCACATCCATGTCGGATGCGAGCGCCATCACGTGCTCGCGGCGCAGGTCGGGCGACTCCAGCGCGGACAACGTGCGGGTCAAGTAGCCCTCGATGCGCGTGATCGCGAGCGCAGTCTCGCGGAGATCGTCATCGACGAACAACATGAGGTTGCCGATGTTGTCGACCCCACGCAGCGCGGCGTTGGGGGCGTTCACCTGGCTCGCGCGGTCCATCAAGCGGTCGCGTGCTCTCGCGCGGCGGCCGCTACCACGGCGTTCGGCGGGCGCGGAGGTCGACACGGGGGAGGTCGAAGGAGCGGACACCGGCATGCGATTGGCCTGACACGACGCAGCCCATCGCTCCAAGTTTTCCGCAGGCGCGGGCTTGCATGGCCGTGTTTTGTAGTGAACCTTACGTACTCGGTCCGATGGCGACCGTGGCCGCGCCGATGCCGAGGGCAGCATGGGTCTGCGGTCTGTTTCACGTTCGAGGCAAGCACCGTGGGCACCATTCCCGACGACAAGGTCCAAGAGGTGCGCGACAAGGTCGACATCGTCGATCTGATCGGACGCTACGTCGAGCTGCGCAAGGCGGGGCGCAACTTCAAAGGCCTGTGTCCTTTCCACCAGGAGAAGACGCCGAGCTTCAACGTCCATCCGCAGCGCAAGGGCTACAAGTGCTTCGGCTGCGGCGCCGGCGGAGACGGCATCCGCTTCGTGATGGAAATCGAGGGGAAGAGCTTTCCCGAGGCCGTCCGCAAGCTCGCCGAGCTGTACGGGGTCCAGCTGCCTGCCGAGGCCATGCGCGGCGGTGGCGGGCGGCGCGGCGCAAGTCCCCACGAAAAGGACGCCGCGTACGCCGTCACGAAGGCTGCGTGTGAGCTGTACGAGCAGTTGCTGTGGGACCCCAAGCGCGGCGCCACGGGGCAGGCCTACCTGGAGACGCGCGGCCTCACCCGCGAGCTCGCCCAGCGCTTTCGCCTCGGCTACGCGCCCGCCCCGGCTGAGGCAGGATGGGACACCCTCTGTCGCTTCCTCGAGGACAAGGGGCTCTCGCTCGGCGCCGCGCAGAAGCTCGGGCTCGTCGGCAAGAGCGAGCGCACGAGCAACCTCTACGACAAGTTCCGCGGCCGCCTGATGTTCCCGGTGATTCAGCCCGGCGGGGAGGTCGTGGCGTTCTCGGGCAGGATCGTCCCTCCCCATGACGAGGACGACCGCGGGGGCAACCCGCCCCCCAAGTACGTCAACAGCTCCGAGTCGATCCTCTTCACCAAGAGCAAGCAGCTCTTCGGACTCGCAACTGCACGGGCCGCCATTCGGGCGCAGAAGCGGGCCATCTTGGTCGAGGGCAACGTCGACGTGGCCAAGCTGCACCAGTGGGGCCACGAGGAAACCGTCGCGCCGCTGGGCACTGCGTTGACCCCCGAGCAGTGCCGATTGCTCGGAAGATTCGCCGAACAGGTCGTCATGTGCTTCGATGGCGACAAGGCAGGAAAGAAGGCCGCGTGGTCTGCCCTGCCGCTCCTGATCGATGCCGACCTCGACGTGCGCATGGTCCTGCTGCCCGAGGGCGAAGACCCCGACAGCATCGGCAAAGAGCGCTTCGGCGCCCTGCTCCGCGCCTCTCGCCCCGCCCTCGAGGAGATGATGCTTCGCGTTGCAGCCAAAGCCGGAGACGCGGCGCACGCGCGAGGCAAGGGCCTCGATCGCATGCTGCCGCTCATTTCGCGGGTCAAGAGCGACAGCGCGCGAGAGCTGTACGGATTCCGGGCGGCGGAGCTGTTTCGGATGCCCGTGGAGCGCGTGCAAGCGTCGCTCCAAAACCTCCGTCGGCGCGGAAACCGGCCTTCAGGCCCGGAAGAAAACTCTCGTCAAAAACCCTCGACTTCAAATGCACATGTGCCACTATCCGCGGCCGTGCGCTCCCTCCCGCCGCTGCCAGCGGGCCAGTCTCGGCTGGCCATGCTGTTGGTCGACGTTCCGCATTTGGCGAGCGTTGCGGAGCGAAGTGGCGTGATGGATTTCATCACCGACGCGCGGCTGCAGCCGGTGGTCCACGCGGTGCTCGACGGCGCGAAAGAGGGCCGCGACCCCGACCTCGACGCGCTGCTCGGACAGGTCGACCCGGGGCTGCACCAGCAGCTCTACCAAGCCGTCTTCGCCGGTGAGTATAGAGGTCTGGGCGACGGCGGTGCCGACCCCAAGGTCGTGCTCGGTCAGCTCGTCCATCGGTGTCGCGCCGAGCTGCTCGACCAGCAAATCGCCGACCTCGACGCACAGATTCAATCCGTCCAATCGGCGGGCTACCCCGACAAGGCGAGCGAGCTGGCGCAGGCTCGGCTCGGCCTTCGTCGTCAACAGATGGCACTGCGCCAATCCGACGGACACTTGCCCCCTGCCGCCGACGCCTCGGAGTCCGGCGACATGTCCGGCTTCAGCGGTGCCAGCAACAAATCCACCCCGAACTGATCCAAGAGGCCACTGCCCATGTCCAAGAAAGCGTCCGCGCGCAACGTCGACCAGGAAAAGCTCAAGAAGCAGCTGATCGCGTTCGGGAAGAAAAAAGGTCACGTCACCCTCGACGAGCTGCGTCAGCTGCTGCCGCCCGAGATCATCTCGCCCTCCGAGTTCGGCAACTGGGAGAAGATGCTCGTCGCCGAGGGCGTCCACGTGCTGTCCAAAGCCGACGTCAAGGCGGTCTCGGGCCCCAAGGTCGCCACGCGCAAGGCGATGCCCAAGCGGCACGACAAAAAGAAGGACGACGACGACAGCACGCGGACGAACGACCCCGTCCGCATGTACCTGCGCAAGATGGGCTCGGTCTCGCTGCTCACCCGCGAGGGCGAGGTCGAGATCGCCAAGCGCATCGAGCAGGGCGAAAAGAGCATGCTGGAGATCGCGCTGCGCAGCCCCGTCGCGGTGCCCTACTCGCTCGAGATGTACGACCGCGTTCGCCGGGCGCAGGTCCGCATCAAGGACGTCATCCAGATCAGCTCGCCTTCGGACAACAACCCCAAGCCGAAGAAGGACGAAAACACCGCGCCTGCCAACCAGGAGATGGCGCTGGAGAACCTTCAGAAGCAGGTCGAGAAGGTTCGTCGTCACCAAAAAGAGATCGAGAAGATTCGCGAGCAGCTCGCGAACTCCAACCTCGAGGAACTCGAGCAGAAGGCGGAAAAATTCCAGCAGCAGCTCGAAGACCACCACCGGGCGTGCGCGGAAGCCATCCGCGACATGAACCTCTCGAAGAAGCCGGTCGACGGCATCGTCGAGGAGCTGACCCAGTTGGTCTCACGCGTCGACCGAGCCGAGCGCGACCTCACCGAGTGTGAGCGCCGGGCGGGCATGGACCTCAAAGAGCTGCGCACCCTGTTCAAGGACGTGCGCCTCTCCGAGGAAGAAGAGTTCAAGCTCTGCCGTCGGCTCGGTCTGCACCCCTCCGAGCTGCACGAGATCGAGGCGCGCATGCGGCTGGCCACCAAGCGCATCCGCCAGGTCGAGCAAGAGACCCACATGCGGGCCGAGGACCTTCAGGAGCTTCACGGCGACCTGATGAGCGCACGTCGCAAGGCGGAAAAGGCCAAGGCCGAGCTGGTCGAAGCCAACCTCCGCCTCGTCGTCTCCATCGCCAAGAAGTACACGAACCGCGGACTGCAGTTCCTCGACCTCATCCAAGAGGGGAACATCGGCCTGATGAAGGCCGTCGACAAGTTCGAGTACAAGCGCGGCTACAAGTTCTCCACCTACGCCACGTGGTGGATTCGACAGGCCATCACCCGCGCCATCGCGGACCAGGCCCGGACCATCCGGATCCCGGTCCACATGATCGAGACGATCAACAAGCTCATCCGGACCAGCCGGTACCTGGTCCAAGAGCTTGGCCGGGAGCCCACGCCGGAGGAGATCGCCGAGAAGATGGAGCTTCCGCTCGACAAGGTCCGCAAGGTCCTCAAGATCGCGAAGGAGCCCATCTCGCTCGAGACCCCGATCGGCGAAGAAGAAGACTCGCACCTGGGCGACTTCATCGAGGACAAGAACATGACCTCCCCCTCCGAGGCGGTCATCAACCTCAACCTCGCCGACCAGACCCGCCGCGTCCTCGCAACGCTGACGCCACGCGAGGAAAAGGTCCTCCGCATGCGCTTCGGCATCGGCGAAGCCTCGGACCACACCCTCGAAGAGGTCGGCCAAGACTTCTCCGTCACGCGTGAGCGAATCCGCCAGATCGAGGCGAAAGCGCTCCGCAAGCTTCGGCACCCCAGCCGAAGCAAGCGCCTCAAGGCGTTCGTCGAGAGCTAGTCGCGCCCGCCACAGGGCGGTTCTGGCGGCGCATGGAGAGTCACGCTACCGTGACTGTCTTATGCGCCGTCAATCGTTTGGTTTATGGGTCGGCATGCTGCTGGTGGGGTCCGTGGGGACGGCCGCGTCGGGCTGCACGTCGTTCGTGGGGGCCGCGACGTCCGACACCGAAGGCGACGATGGGTCGTCCTCCTCGTCCGAGACCTCGGCGGCCTCGCTGACGACTGCGCCAAGCTCGGACGCGGCCAGCGACACGGCGATGAGCGACTCTGACAGTGCGAGCTCAACCGCCACCACGACGACCAACGGCACCACCGACCCGACGCGCGGCACGGGCCCATCGGGCTCGGGCCCGACGACCGACACCGCCAGCACCGACCCCTCCGACAGCGACGCAGACTCCGGGGACACCGGCATCGCCGAGACGGAGAGCACCGGAGCCGAAGACGGCGGTACGGACTCGAGCGGTGCGTCGGACTCCGACCCTACCACGGACAGCGACTCCGACTCGGACACGGGCGCATGCGTGGAGCAGGACGAGGAGCCGAATGGACTCGACGCAAAGGGCGAGTTCCAAGAGCTTGGCGACCAGTTTTGCGACGACGCGCCGTCCTCGGTCGACGGTACGATCTTCGATGAAAACGACCTCGACGTGTTTCGGTATGTCGGCGTCTGGGACTGCGGCAACTTCAACAACCCCAACCACGTCGTCGAGGTCACCGGCGGCGTCGATGCCTGCCTCTTCCCTGCCTGCGAAGGAACCGGCACGGAGACGGTCTGCATCGAAGGCAGCGTCGTCACGACTGAGGGAGGCCTCGTCGGCTGCTGCTCCACCAACCTCATCGTCGCCGACGTCAACTGCACGTTCAACGCAGACGAGACGGCCTCGGGCTTCATGAGCGTGTCGCCACCGGCTCCGGACGCCTGCTTCGACTACACGCTCACGTACTCCGTCGAAGACGCCTGAGACTTCGGCCGCCTCGCTGCCGAGCGTTGACCTCGGCGGTGCAGTACGCCGCGGAAACGCCGGGGTCGCACGGCGGCGCGCTTTTTTCTTCACGGTTCCCGCGCGGGCTTCCTCCACTCGGTGCCTCGCGAGAATTCCCCGCTTCGGTGGGCCTGACCGGCCTGGCACCCGGTGCTACACCCATCGGACGTGGCCGGGTTGCATCGATGTCTGAGCGAGGACGATGTCGTCCGCTTGCTCGACTGCGGCATTCGGCCACCCCATCTCGACGCGCACCTCGACGAATGCGAGGCCTGTTTCGCGCTCGTCGCGGCCGCGGCTCGAGCGGATGCCCAGCCGCACGATGCGACGCGGGCACCCGCGGTCGCGGATCGCTACAGCCTGCGCGATGTCCTCGGCGAAGGGGGCATGGGGCGCGTCCTGCTGGCACACGACGAGGTCCTCGACCGCCTCGTCGCGCTGAAGATCGTCCGCACCGAGGTTTTCGGTGCCCACAACCTCGCCCGCGCGCGGGAGCGGATGAAAGACGAAGCGCGGCTGATGGCCGGCATCACGCATCCCAACGTGGTCCACGTCTACGACGTCGGGGAGACGACCGGGGGCATCTTCATTGCGATGGAGTACGTGCGCGGCACGTCGGTCGATGCCTGGGTGCGTGACGCGAAGCCTTCGACACCGACGCTGGTGCGGGCGTTCGCAGGGGCGGCTCGCGGCCTCGCCGCAGCGCATGCCGGCGGCGTCGTGCACCGGGACGTGAAGCCCTCCAACTTGCTCGTCGACGCGCAGGCCCACGTCCGGGTCACCGACTTCGGCCTCGCGCGCGCAGTCGCGCCCGATGGGTCGGTCGCCGCCGGCGGCACGGGAAACTCGGGCACGCCCGGCTTCATCGCGCCCGAACAGGCCGCAGAGGGGGTCGTGAGCCCTGCGGTCGATCAGTACGCCCTTGCGCTGAGCTTGCTCAGCTTGCTCGTCGAGCGACCGGTCATCGACGTCGACCAAATCCGGGCCGCCCGCGATGATGCCTCCCAGCCGTGGCCAACCCCGAACGTCGAAGGCATTCCCCGCGCCCTGCTCGCACCGCTGCGACGGGCGACCCATCGAGATCCTCAGCGCCGCTTCGACAGCCTCGAGGCGTTTGCCGACGCCCTCGAGTCCAGCCAGCGACGCGGCTGGTGGAAGGCCTGGGGCCTTGCGACCGCGGGCCTCGGCTTGGCGGCCTACGCCTTCGCCGCTCCGCAGGCTCCGTCGGCATGCGATCGCGTCGCGTCCGAGCTCGAGGCACACTGGGATGCGGACGCGCGCGAGCGCGTCGAGGCGGCGCTGCAGGGCGTGCACGCGGACCCCGTCTTCGTGCGCAATACGGTCGACACCCTCGACGGCCACCTGGAGCGCTGGCGCACGGTGGCGCCGGGCATCTGTGCGCTCGCCCAGCGTCAGCACCCATCGGCTGCGTCTCCTCGCCAGCTGTGCCTCGACGAGCAGCGCGAAGCCTTCAGCACCTACGTCGAACTGCTTCGCGACCCCGACGCGCGCATCCTTCGACATGCGCCCGAGCTCCTCGCACGCTGGGACATCGCCCGCTGTACGGACCCGGCGCCCGTCGGAACCGGTCCCGGGGCGCTGACCCCCGAGGCCGCACGTCGTCTCTCTCGTGCCACCGCGCTCGTCCGCATGGGGAAGCTCCGCGCAGGTGAAGATGCACTCGCGTCACCCACGTCGGGCGAGGACGGGCCGCCGACCTCGCGCGAGGACGCCCGAGGTGCGCTGATCCGCGGCTGGATCGCGTCGGAACGCAACGAGCTGGACGCGGCGGAGGACCACTATCTCGACGCCTTGCTCGGCTCGCTCGCACTCGACGACGCGACGACCCAGGTGCGCGCACGTCTCGGTTTGGCCGATGTCAGCATCGCCGTCGGAGGACGCAGCGAACAAGCGCGGCTGCAGCTCGTGCAGGCCTCGACGCTACTCGATCGAGCCGATGATCCCCAGCTGCGGCATGCATTCACCGACCGCTGGGCGGAACTTCTGTTTGCGGAAGGCGAGCCAGCGCTCGCCCTCGCTTCCCTCAAGGCAGAGGCGCCCTCCTCCAGCCCGGACGCGTCGGTCAACCTCGCACGATTTCAGACGCGTTTGATGCGGGTGAGCTTGCTCGGCGCAACGGGACAGTACGAAGCGGCCACGCTCGAGGGAACGGCGACCGAGGCCGCGCTTCAGGCCGCAGTGGGTCCGACCCATCCACTGCGCATCGATGCATCGCTCACCCTCGCCGGCGCCCTCGCAAACCAGGGCCAACTCGACGAAGCCCGCGCGAAAGTCCAAGACGTACTGGAAATCCTCGAGGCACCCGAACCCACCGACCGAGATGTCCGATCCCTCTTCGACGCTTATCTCCGGCAAGGCGTCGTCCTATGGCGGTCGAACGACCTCGACGCAGCCGAACAAGCCTTCGAGCGGGCGATGGCGATCGGAGATCCCCGCGCGTCCACGTACGGAAACGCCCTCAACAATCTCGCAGCGGTCCAACTCTATCGCGGTGACTCCGCGCGGGCCGAGCAGACCCTTCGCCGTGCATTGGCAATCATCACGGCAACGCGGGGCGAAGACAGCTTTCAAGCCGGGGCCATCCACCACAACCTCGCCGAAGCGCTCTACCAGGAAAAGCGCTTCGAGGATGCGCATAACGCCTACGAAGATGCCCTGCGCATCAACGAACGTGCGCGCGGCGTCGACCACCCGGAGAACGCAGCCATGCACTTGGGGATCGCCAAGTCACTTCACGTTCGGAACCGGGATCGCGACGCGCTGCCGCACCTCCGGCGCGCAGTCGAACTGCGAACGGCACATCCTGACGATCGGCATCGGCTCGGCATCGTCCGGTTCGCGCTCGGCGTGACGCTCGATCTCCTCGACGAACACGATGAGGCCGTCTCCGTCGTCGAGCTCGCGGTCCAAGACCTCGAGGCCGGCGGCGTCCCGACCGATGACCTTGAGCAGGCGCGGGCCTGGCTGGAAAAGTACGGAGACAAAGACCGATGACCTATGCGCACCTCGCGTCCTTACTCGCGCCCGCCGGATACCCCGCCTGGGTCGCCCACGAGGCAACGGCGCCCGCGTTCGAGCGCGCCTTCGCCGAGTTCCGGCTACGCTGGCCCACGCTGCAGCTGAGCGCCGAGGAGTTTGCGGAGCGGCTCGCGGTCGTGCTCGAACACGCCGCCCCAACCCCTGCGAGCCTCGACGCGCTGCGTCCCGTCGAGCAGGGGTTGGTCGCGGCTGCGCTCTTGCGACGCCCCGGCGCCGTCGAAGCGCTCGAGGCCGTCGCGTTCTCCCGCGTTCAAAGCGTCGCGCATCGATTCACGCACACGCTCACCCCGGACGAGCTCATCCAGCGCGTACGAACCAAGCTGCTGGCCGCCTCGTCCGGCACTCCGCTGCTGAGCAAGTTCTCGGGCGCAACCAGCATCGACCAGTGGGTTCGGGTGGTCGCCGTCCGACTCGGACTCGACGTGGTTCGCGCCTCGACCCGTCGCGTCGCGCGTGAGCGTGCCTTTCCCGAGGCACTGCCGCACCGAGACCCGGAGTTCTACTGGATGCGCCAGCTGTACACCGACGACTTCGAGCGCATCCTGTCGCGATGCCTGGCCGAGCTGAACGTCCGCGAGCGAACGCTGCTCAAGGCCCAGATCGTCCACGGCCTGTCCCTCGATGAGCAAGCGCGGGTCTGGGCCGTGCACCGCTCCACCATCGCGCGATGGCTCTGTGCGGCGCGCACCGGGCTGCTCACGGCCGTCCGCGCCGGCCTCAAGCACCAGGCCGGACTGAGCGAGAGCGAGCTCGACAGCGTCCTCAACCTTATCCAAAGCGGTGTCAGCGAAGGCGTGATCGCCCGCGGGCTGCAGTCCGTGCCCCCCGAAGGCGCGCCCGAGCCACGCAGCTGATTCGCCCCGGCCCCGCGTGCTCAGTCGACGACCTCGCCCCAGCAGCAGTCGAAGGCCAAGCAGTCGTGCTGGGTCTGGAGGTCATCCACGGCCTTGTTCCGCGTCCGTGCGCTCTCGGAACACTCGACGGACGCCGGTTCTGCGAGGCTGCACGCGGTGTGAAGCCAGCGTTTCGACGCCCGGAACCCGCGCTTTGCCACGCGCTCGCAGCTCGGCGCGTCCACGTCTTCGCAGCCCTCTTCGTACCCGGTGATTTCGTGCTCCGCGAAGGCACGCCAGTCCGGGTACGCGTAGCGGTGGCGAACGTCGACCGTGTTGCCCTCGAGCGCGTCGAACTCGACCTCGAGGAACTTCAGCGCCTCGGGCGTGGCGCCGGTGAGCAGCCCAAGCTTCTGTAGCGCATCACGCTCGACGTTCCGCACCGCGAGCTGAACGTGTTCCTTCTCGCCCATCCCCCAGTGCTGAACCAGCACCAGCTCGTGCGCGTCGAAGCTCCACCGGGGCGCGAGCATGGCCACCGGGCCCTCCGCCATGCCGGTCCAGTCCGCGCGCGCGCCTTCGAGCCCGACGCTCCAGGCCCGCTCGCAGAGTTCCCCGTCGATCTCGCCGAGCTCGTCGAGCCGTGCCTGCACGGTCGCGTTCTTGCGCAACGCGAGGGACTGCCGGTAGTGCGTGGCCGCGAGCGCGGCGGCGCCTTGTGCTTCCTCGACGCGCCCGAGGTTGTACAGACACGCGGGCTTGGTCCGCGCATCCGCCCGACCGATGCCGTCGACGAGATGGTCCCGCGCCAGCATGCCGTTGCCGAGCTTGAACGCAGCCCATCCCGCCTCACATCGGGCGCGACCGCTCGACGGGTCGAACCGAATCGCCGCCTCGAACGCGGCCAGGGCGGCGGCCTGGTCCCCCTTTCCAGCCGCCTCTCGGCCCTTCTGCAGCGCGACGGCGGAGGCTTTCGGATCGCGTTCGATGTCGGGCTGGGCCTCGTTCGTCTGCGGTGTCGCGGGCTCCTCTGCAACGGAAGTGGGCGTTGGCGCGGGGGCCTTCCCCACGGGAGCGGGCGTCGCAGCCGGGGCCTCCGGCAGAGCGGGCGGTGCGACATCACGCTGCGCGTCGCACCCGGCGGCCACGAGGGAGGCCACGGAGAGAAGGCGAAGCAGCGGCCGCACCGGAACGAGGAGCGTGCGAAGGCGAGCGGGGGAACGGTTCATCGTGGTGGGTCTTCAGCGCAGGTTCTGTCGACAGCGACGGGGTCGGCCTCGCCTCAGGGCGCCGCAGGCAGGATCCGGGGTCCATCGGGCGGCACGCACACCGGGAGGGCCTCGTCGCCCAAGAACCACGAGTCGCAGCTGCACACGAAGTCGATCTCTCGGTCGGGCGTGACCGTCATCAGCATCTTGGCGCCAGCCCCGAAGCAGGCGTTGTCGCACTGCTCGCCGTCCTCATCGCTCGTTCGATAGTAGATGGCGTGCGTGAGGTCCGCGTCGGTCCAGTCGAACGGACCGGCCGCGATCAGGTTCACCATCGATTCGGCCTCCTCCTTCGTGGGAAGTCGGCCCCGCCCGCCGCCAAAGCGAGCCGAGAACTCCCGCTCCTGGCACGCCTCGGCCGCGTTGCTGTAGTTCGCAAGCGCCTCGTCCCCGGCCCAGTAGCGCATCGGGATCACGCGCGCCTCGTGATAGGCCTCGAGCTGGGCATCGACGTATGCGTGGTCGTCCCACGGGGCCGCGTCCAAGCAGTCGTGCAGGGGGTTCTCCCCCGAAGCGAGCCAGCAGTCGCCATATGCACGCTCCGCGAGCGCGTAGGTCTCCCCCACAATCGACGAGGCTGAGCTCGGCGGGCGAAACTCGTCCGCCGACCGCGTCGCCAGCTCCATGAGTTCGGCGGTCGCATCGAGTGGCTCGAGCCCGTCCCGCGTCTGGTAGGTCGCGCGCTGGGCCCCCTGCGCCTCGAGGAACGGCAAGACCTCTGCGTAGTAGATACCGCTCATCCGGTCCATGAGCGCGCCAAGCTCCCGCAGGTACGTCTCCTTGTCGCGGGCCAGCTCGATCACGTCCATGTAGGACGGACCGGTTTCGGGCAGCCCGACCCAGTTGTACAGACCGCTGTACAGCGACGCCGAAATGGCGGTCGGAACCGCGTTGAGTTGGACCATCCCCTCCGGCGGGTTCTTGAGGACCCCGATGTCCGCGGCCGTCGACTCGACCATGGCCTCGCGGACCCGCTGGATCGCATCGAACATTCGCTGCGAGACATCGCCCGCGGTGAGTTCCGCGAGGACCTCGCCTTCGCCCTCCGCGGTCGGCAGCGCGAAGCCACGAGAAGCCAGCTCGATGGAGACGTTCACGTCCGATCGGCTGGCCACCTCGGACAGCTTGCTGCCGAAGCTGCCCTCGAGGGCTTGCCCCGCGAGTGAGCCTCCCGCGCTGAGCTCCGCCTCCAGCTCGGCGCTGTTCGACTCGTCGGCAGCGGAGAGCGAGATCAGGAGGTAGAGTTCGGTCCCGTAGCGGATCGCGCGGACGTAGTGGGTGCCGCATCGGCGGGCGAACGCGTCCGCGCCCGATTCACTCGCTTCAAGGCCCACCTCGGTCATTCGAAGCTCACCGCGCGGGCGCACCGCGAACTGACTGGTGAGCCGCACCAGGTAGCTCATCACGTTGGCGCTGCTGTTGAACTCGTTGACGAGCTTGAGCTTCGCGTCTGCATTCACGCCGCGGACCTCCGCCTTGAGCGCGATGTCGACGCTCAGCTTCGAGGCCAGCTCCTCGCGGCTGCTGACGTAGGAGACGTCGTAGCTGTCTTCGCGCTCGCCGATCCAAAAGTCGGGTTCATCGACGAACTCGACGCAGAAGTTCGGCGACGTCTTTTCGAGCAGGGGATCCCACGCCTGCAGCAGCTCTGCGTTGCCGTTGGACGTGGGCCGCATCTCGGCGTCCGAGCCTGCCGTGTCCGCCTTTCCCCCTGCAGGGTCAGCCGACATCGCCGTGCCGCTGTCCTGGGCTTCACAGGCCGTCCCGGTCGCGAGGAGCAGGAGCCCAGCGAGGGCGTGGGGAATCATCAATCGGATCGTCATGGTCTTGCGCCGGAGCCGCGTGGGGCCCGCCGCACCGATCGTTCGTCACCCGACGTGGCGCGGTTCTCCCCCATCGGCAGCCCTACGGTGCCGAATCCCGTCCGTCGCACATCTGGCGATATTTATTTTTCAGCGGGCCGCGACGGCCTCACTTCGCGGCGTCGGCGTAGGCTTCGACCGCGCTCCACACCCGCAGCACGTTGCCCGACGCGAGCTTCTCCAGATCGGCCTCGCTGTGGCCTCGCCGCAGCAGCTCCTCGAACAGATTGGGATAGTCCGCAACGCTGCGCAGTCCAGTGGGCAGCGAGTCCCCGACGCCGTCGAAGTCGCTGCCCAGACCCACGTGCTCGATACCGACGAGCTTGATGACGTGCTCGACGTGATCGGCCACCATGCCGACCGTCGCGCGTGGAGCGGGGTGCTCTGCGCCGTAAGCCTCGGCTGCCGCCTTGCCCGCATCGGAGTCTGGGTCCAGCCCCTTCTCCTTCAGCAGCGCCTTCACGGCGGCATCGTGGGCTTTGCGCCCGTTGCGGATCTCGCCGTCGAGGAACCCCGAGCCGAAGTTGATCTGAATGACGCCCCCGTTCTTGGCGAGCGCCTGAATCATCGCGTCGGACATGTTGCGCTCGAAGCCCGGCGTGAAGTGGCGGCACGAGCTGTGCGAGGCGATCACGGGGACCTTGGTGTGCTCGATGACCTGCCAGAAGGCGTCGTCCGAGATGTGCGAGACGTCGATCATGATCCCGACCCGGTTCATCTCGGCAACGACGGACTTGCCAAAGGCGGACAGGCCACCGTGGGTATGGCGTTCGTCGTAGGACGAGTCGCTGATGTGGTTGTCCTTCGAGTGCGCGAGGGTGATGTAGCGGATACCGCGACCGTGGAATCGCGCCACGTTCTCGAGCTTGCCCATCAGCGGCGCGCCGTTCTCCATGCCCATCGGCAGCGACACCTTGCCGGCCGCAAAGTTGTCGCGAACGCTCTGCACGCTCGGCGCAAGCGCGAACCCATCGGGGTTGGCCTTCACGAGGCCCTCGACCATGTCGATGAGGGTGTCGGCGACCGCATCCGCCCCCTTCATCTCGAAGTCGGGCGAGACGTAGATCGACATGAACGGCGCGTCCAGACCGCCCGCGCGCGCCCGCGGAAGGTCGAAGTCTCCCCCGTGTGTCCCGGCCCCAACATCCTCCGTCAGCGCTCCGTCCGGTGCCGCCGACTTCTCCAGACGCCACGGCAGGTCGATGTGCCCATCGAGCACGATGACCCGCTTCGCGAGCGCCACGGCCCGCGCATGCAGATCCTCCGGCTTTACAGCCTGCGGCGTCGTCGGCTCCGCGCCCTTCGCCTTCGCCGGCACCACGGGCGCAGCCACCTTCGCCTCCTGCTCTCCCCCCGCCGGCGCAGCACCTCCATCACAGGCAAGAGCGAGGCACAACGACGCAAGACCAACCGCAAGACGCATCCGCCGCATGTAACAGCCCCCTCGCCCCCCGTCGACCCCACAAGCCCACGCGTCAGACGAACGGACGACACATTCTCTTTTCGGAACGACCGAAGGAATATGTCCGTCCCACAACCCACGTCGTCCACCAACGAAGAGAGGGCGCGCCGCGCCCGACCTTGGAAGGGGGAAGCGAAGTCGGCTCCGCCGACGCAGCGGCGGGGAAACCGAGTGGTTTCCCCCTAAAACCAACGAACGCGAGGGCGCTCTGCGCCCGACCTTGGAAGGGGGAAGCGAAGTCGGCTCCGCCGACGCAGCGGCGGGGAAACCGAGAGGT
>JBCCQM010000118.1:0-25592 GCA_039024335.1 Myxococcota bacterium | reverse complement strand
GCGCCCCAGAGCCAGAGCCGGAGCCGGAGCCCGAGCCGGAGCCCACGTCCGACGACGGCAAGTCCGACGACGGCAAGAGCGACGACGGCGAGAGCGACGAGGCGGAGTCCAGTGAGGGCGACGACGACGCGACCTCCGATGAGGACGACGACGACGACGACGACAAAGCCGCCGCCGCGACCGCTGCTGCAACGGACAAGAAAGCCGAAGAGGAAGCCGAGGCCAACGACAAGGCTGCCGCTGCCCTGCTTGCGGACACCGCCGCCAAGACGCGGACCGGCGACGCAGCGGTGAAGGTCGAGCCTGCCGCTGCCGCTGCCGCCGAGGAAGAGGAAGGCGGCAACAAGATGCTGATCATCTTGCTCGCGCTCGCCGCGGTTGGCGTTGGCATCTACTTCATCGCGTTCTCCGGCGACAAGGACACCGCCAAAGACGAAAAGACCGTCGCCGCGGCGCCCGTGAAGCCCGAGCCGAAGCCGGCTCCGGTACCCGAGCCTCCCAAAGCCGAGCCCGAGCCCGCCAAGCTGGCGATGGCCGAGCCCGAGCCCGAGCCGGAACCCGAGCCCGAGCCCGAGCCCGAACCGGAGCCCGAGCCCGCCGCTGCGGACGAAGAAGTTCAGGTCAGCGCGAGCACCCGCAAGCGCCGCAAGAAGAAGGACACGAGCGCGGCAGCACCCAAGCCGGAGCCCGAGCCGGAACCCGAGCCCGAGCCCGAGCCCGAGCCCGAGCCGGAACCCGAGCCCGAGAAGCCCAAGCCGGCGCCCACGCCCAAGGACGACGGCAAGTTCTCGAGCGAGTGCCTGCTCAACCCCAACAAGGCCGGCTGCGCGGAGTTCCGCAAGCGCAAGGAGCTGGAGAAGAAGGATCTCGACAAGACCCTTCCGGACAAGCTCTCGCAGACCGACGTGCGCAAGGGAATCGCGCCGATCAAGCCCAAGGCGAAGGCCTGTGGCGGCCAGCACGGCGCCGCGCCGGGCACCAAAGTTCGCGTCAAGCTCTCGATCGAGGGCGACTCGGGCAAGGTGCTCTCGGCCAACGCGCAGGCGGAGCACGCCAGCACCCCGCTGGGCAAGTGTGTCGCCGACGCCGTCAAGGGCGCGACGTTCCGCCGCTTCAAGTCGGGGCAGCAGGGCGCGACCTACCCCTTCACGATGTAGCCGGCCAGGCATCGCCGGGCATCAACCCGGGGGCCACCGACCCGGGGGCCACCGACGGGCTCACGCCATCGAGCTGGACTCGGGCGTGGGCTCGTTTTCGTTGGAGCCCGCGCTGGCGCGGACGTAGCTACCGACCTTGGCGGCCGCGATCGGGCGGCTGAAGAGGTAGCCCTGCCCGCGCACGCAGCCCAGCTGCAGCAGCTGGTCGGCCTGCACGGTGTACTCGATGCCTTCGGCGATGACCTCGACGCCGAGGTTCGATGCGAGGCTGAGAATCGTCCGGATCATCGCGGAGCCGTACGTGCTCCCGTCGAGGGCGTCGACGAAGCTCTTGTCGATCTTCAGGCCGTCGAACTCGAAGCGATGCAGATAGCTGAGCGAGGAGTAGCCGGTGCCGAAGTCGTCGACCCAGATGCGCACGCCCGTATCGCGCAGCGCAGAGAGGGTGCGAGACACCGCCTCGGAGTTGTCCATGAGGACGGACTCGGTGAGCTCGAGCCGGAAGGTGTCGGGCGCGATCTCGTTGTCGTCCATTGACGAGCGAATCTCGTCGAGCAGTCTCGGGTCGGCGATCTGGCGACCGGAGAGGTTCACGCTCATCGACAGGGGTCGCTCGGACGGGAACGCCGTCTGCCAGCGGCCGAGCTGCTCGAGCGCGGTGCGAATCGCCCAGCGGCCAATCGGGACGATGAGGCCGGTCTGCTCCGCGACGGGGATGAACTCGCCGGGCGACACGATGCCGCGCCGGGGGTGTCGCCAGCGCGTGAGCGCCTCGAACCCGACGAGCGACCCGGACTTCAGGTCGACGATCGGCTGGTAGTGGAGCTCGAACTCCTCGCGCTCGACGGCCTGACGCAGCGCCACCTCGAGGCGAAGGGTCGTGAGCGCGTCGATCCGCATCTTGGTGTCGAACACCTCGTGCCGGTCTTGGCCGCGCTCCTTGGCCTTGTTGGCGGCCGCAGCGACGTCGCTGATGACTTCATCCACGTCGGCGTAGCCGCGGTCGGACGTGGTCAGACCGATCGATACGGTCGTGTAGACGGTCTGTCCCTCGACGTCGAACGGCTCGTGCACCGACATGCGGATGCGGTTGGCGATGTCCGTCGCGGTGTCGACGTCGCGAAGGTTCTCGAGCAGCACCGCGAACTTGTCACCGCCGAATCGCGCGACCGTGTCGCCAGGTCGGACGCAGGCGCCGAGTCGGCGCGCCAAGATTGCGAGCATGCCGTCGGCGGCTTGGTGCCCTATGGAGTCCGCGAGCCAGCGGAAGCGGTCGACGTCGACCATCAACACCGTGAACGAGTAGGTCTCGTCGGTGTCGATGAGTCGAACCGCGCGCGCGAGCTGCTCGATGAACGGCTCCCGGCGTGGAAGCCCCGTGAGAGCGTCCTGCCGCGACTCCTCGCGAATCTTCTCTTCGCGCAGGCGGAAGTCGGAAGTGTCGGTGATCGAGCCGGCCATCCGCACGGGCCGGCCGTTTTGACGCTGCGCGACCGCCCGCGAGATGACCCACCGATAGGTGCCGTCGCTGGCCCGAATGCGGTGCTCGTTCTCGTGATACGGGCTGTCGCCCGAGAGGTGCGCGTCGATGTCTTCTTTGAGCGCGGCGACGTCCTCGGGGTGGACGCGGTCGAACCATTCGTTGACCGAGTTGGCCAGGTCGTCGACGCCGTAGCCAAGCAGCTCTCGCCAGCGACGGGAGAAGTGCATCTCGCCGGTCTCGAGGATCCACTCCCAGACGCCGTCGTTCGCCCCGCGAACCGCCAGCGCGAAGCGCTCCTGCACCTCGCTGAGCGCCTGTCGCATCTGCGCGCGCTGCAGGGCGCCGAAAATGATCGACTCCAGCATCGCGCCCGAGAGCTCGGACCGCCGCACGTACCCGGCCGCGCCTTCCTTGAGGAGCTGCGAGCGCTTGAGGGATCGCTCCGACGGATCGCCTCGATGGTCGACGACGATCAGCGGAAGGTTCGGAAGCCGGCGATCTCGAACGAGACGCGTCCACATCCGGCGGTCTCGGTCGAGCTCGACGATCACCGCGTCGAACCGCTTGTCGGGGCGGTTGAGCACCTCGACTGCCAGCGTTTCATCGGCGGCGTGCTCGACGGTGAACGGGGGATCAACCGCGTCGTCGAGAAGCTCTTGCAGGTTGGCGGACTCGCGAGGGTTGTGACCGACGTACAGCACGCAGCGCGCGTCCGCCCGAGTCTCGACCTTGGTGCGCGGCTGCACGAACATCGTGAGCCGACGGCGAGCCTGGTCGGCCTCGGTGGATGCGGTGTCCTCCCGGGAGGGGGGAACGCCGTCAGCGCTGGATGGTTCGTCGGTCATGAACGTTCGGGCTCGAACACCCGCTGCCGGCTACCGGCGCGGGCTCAGTCGTTCACCAGCTCCCGTGGCTTCCGTGACTCCCGTGGCTGCCGTGACTTCCGTGGCTGCCATGGCTTCCGTGGCTGCCGTGGCTTCCATGACTGCCGTGGCTGCAGTGCGTCGGCATGGCCATCGTGTTGCCGCCGACGATCGTGTCGGTGGGCGGCTCGTCGGCCTGGGCACGGGCCCGGGCTGAAATCTCACGCGCGTCCTCGCTGAGAACCGCGGACGGTGACGCTCGAAACGACGGCAGCTCCAGCGCGTCGTCCGACTCGCCCTCTTCTGAACTCCGGTTTTCGTTCTCCGACACGTCCCTCGCTCCACGTCGATGGTATCAGGCTTCGTCGGCCCGCCCGGCCGCTCTGCGCTCGTGAACACGACAAAGATCGGCCTCACAGCCGCGGCTCCGGCCCCCCATCACCATGGGGCCTTTAGCCCCCTTCGCTGCCTGATGGCTCGGAGGGTCCACCCCGTTCGACGGTAAGACCGAGGGCGAAGTTGCAAAGCTCGCCCTCGAGCCGGCGCTGCAGGTCCGCCCGCGTCGCCTCGACCTCGACGACCCAGTGCTCCGCGTCCTCGCGGGTCTCGAACCGCCCGAACCGCTGGAGCCGCTTCAGGGCTGCATCGACGGCTTCTCCCGCGTAGAGCGCCTTGTGGAACCGAAGGGTGCTCATTTCCCCGCCTCCTTGGCGGCACCGTGGCTGCGGTCCCACGAGTCCGCGATGCCGAGCGGATCCTCGAACCCCTCACCGTCCAGGTCGAACGCTTCGAGATCGTCCAAGCCCGGCGCGCCCATCGCCCCCGCAACGGCGCGCCGGGTCACGGCATCGAGCAGCGTGCGACGGCGGCCCGCAATGCCAACCCGAGTGGCGGCGGTGAGCAGCTCGTTGGCCACTTCGCCGACCAGCCCACGCAGCCCCGCGGCGTCCAGGGTGTCCTTGGGCCGGATCTCCACGACGGTTCGGCCGCTCGCGTCGCGGTCGAGCCGAACGAACGCGCGCACCGTCAGGGGCGTACACGCCGCGTAGACCGCATCACGCGGGTACAGCTGCGCGTCGACGGACAGCGAGGCGCGCTGAGCCTCGACGTCGAGGTCGGCTGCGTCGGCGGGAAACCCTGGGACGGCGGTCATGCGGGGCGAGTGTACCGAAGCATCCACTGGTTGCTCGTCTGTGGGCCGATCGAACGTCGCTCGACGAGGGTGAGGCCCCCGCGACCGAGGACGGCGTGGGCACGCGCATCGTCATCGTTGCGGCAGTGTTCCCACCGTGCAGGACCGCCCTTGGCCGCGCCGGACTGCCGACGCGTCCGCACCAAGCCAAACGCCACGTTGTCCACGACCACGAGCGAGCCGCCCGGACGGAGCATCGCTTCGAGCCGCTGCCGAAGCCGCTCGGGGTCCGGGATGTGGTTCCAGCTGCGCAACACCAATACGTGGTCGAAGCGCGCCGACGACGGCACGGCCTCGACCCCGCCCCGCATCACCGTGGCCCCGGGCAGCCGCTCGGCTACAGCCGCGATCGCCTGCGCGTCGGGGTCGACCCCGGTATAGCGAACGTGGCCCGATGCGACGCGAGGCCCGAGCACGTCCACGTACGGCATCTCACCGCAGCCGACGTCGAGTAGGTCACCTTCGAGCGAGGCCAGGTGCGCCCGAACATGAGCGTCGTCTCGCGTGAACACGTCTTCGAAGCGCGGCTCGAACATGCCAGCGCAGTGCGGTCGCGCCTCGCAATCCCGGCACAGGGCGCTGCGCTCGAGCTTGACCAGGTCTCGCGCGAAATCGTCGGGCGCTGGTTTGCGAGAGGCGTCGAGATACAGCTGCCCCTCGTTGAACTTGAGCGCTTCGAGCTGGTCGTCGTCGAAATCGCGGGAGTCGGCGCGATAGCGACCGACCTTGGGCCCGTGCCGCACGAACACGTGGCGCGCCCGGTCGTAGGGGCGCATGCTCGCGGTCCACACCGGGCACGCGTCCGCGTCCGCATGGCTGGCCGTGTGCATCTCTTCGTAGATGTAGTCGACGCTGTTGCTACGGACCTCGCCACGGCGCGGCTGCAGCATCGCGTGGCCATGCTGCTCTTCGTACATGCGGAACAACCCCGGGCATCCGCCGCGCAGGCTGCAGTCCTCGCACGGCGCGGGCTTGCACTTGTTCCGGTCGTCGACCGGAAAAAGATCGGGCTCGCCGATCTCACTCATCGTCCAGAATGCGTGGGTGCGCAGGTCATCGAACCGATGCTCGTAGCCCTGCATCATGCAGAGTGGAAACCCGCCGTGGACCGCGAGTCCGGGGCGCTCGGTCTTGGTGTCCCAGCGGGCCAGGGCCTCACGGACCGCCGCTGCAGCCGGCTCCAAGGGGGGAACGAGCGCGTCGAGCAGGTGCGCGGCACCGCCCTTGGGCTCCACCCACGAGAACTTCAACCGCACGTCGGGCAGCGGCGCGACGCGATCGACCAGGCCGAGCAGATGGTCGACATTCTGCTTGGTCACGACGCAGTTCGCGGTGAGGTCGAGCCCGTGCCCCGAGAGGTTCTGCAGCGCCTGCACGGCCGCATGAAACGACTTCCGCCGGACGAGGCGGTTGTGGATCGCGGCCTCACCACCGTGCAGCGACATGTACACATAGCGAAGTCGGTGGACGAGCAGACGCTCGAGGACCTCTGGGTACGCGAGGACCAAACCGTTGGTGACCAGCCCGAAGTCCATGCCGAGCGCAGCGATGCGTTCGGCCCAGCGAAACAGCTCGGGCCGGATCGTCGCTTCGCCCCCCGAGAGGACCACCATCGAGTGGCCGAGCGCCTTGGCCCGCTCGATCTTCGCGTCGACCTCGGCCGCGTCACCGTCGATGTGTCGCAGGTCTTGCGTGTGGCAGAAGGTGCAGTGCTCGTTGCACCCGTAGCCGACTTTGAGCAGCGCCTTCATGCGGCGCGGATCAGGCTACCGCACTGCAGCACGAGACGGGGGCGCCGCCAGCGTCACCACGCCGCCATCACGGCCGCGGCGTTGTGAAACCCTTCGAGGCTTCCCCCGAACTCGGCGACCTCCCCATAAGACGTGGTGCCGACGATGGGGAACGCTCGCCCCGCGGCAAAGGCCCGCGTCTGGGCAGGATAGTCCGGCCCGAGGTGCTGCAGCCGCGCCGCGCAATCGAACACGAGCGCGCCACGCACCGAGCGGCCAGGCGCGAAGTCCGATACGCAGCGGATACCGACCGAGCCCGCGGCCGCGATGAGATCCTGGGGCGTGGTCGAGACAACCCGAAACGCCGTGCCCAGCGGGACGGCCGCGGCGAGTACGAGGCCGCCGTCCGGGGTGCGGTCGAGCGTCGCGCGGACGAGCAGTTCCCCGTGGCGCGACGCGGCGCCGAGCTCATGTCGCGCGGTCGACACCAGCGGCTCTTCGCCTTCGGTGGCCAGCCCCAACCGACGGAGTTCGGCGTCGTAGACCTCGGCTGCAGGTTCGCCGTCGAGCTCCCGCAGAATGTGACCGTCGATCGCGGTCACGACCAGCTCCCGCGCGGACTCGACCGCGGTCCAGCCATGCTCCACCGCGACGCCCAAAGGCTCGGCGGTGAACATCGAGACGAGCACCGCCGCGTCGTCGAGCACCCGGCCGCCCACGAACACCCGAGCGCCTCGCTCGAAGGTGAGGCCGTCGCCAGCGGTGCCGCCGAAGATTCGCCAGTGCGCGGGGGTGCAGCGGGCCAGCGTCTCGGTGAGCACGCCGCCGCCCATCGCCAGGCCGTCGCCGAGCACCATGAGCGACGGTGACGCGTCGGCGTGGTGCCGCGCCGTCGTGACCAGGGCGTTGCACGCTCGCTGCAGCGGCAGGTCCTCCACCCGAGACAGCGGCGTCGCCACCTCGACCGCGTAGTCGAAGTCGTCGCCCGCGAGGACGCCCGCGACGACCTCCGTCGTGGTCCATCCACGCTCGGTGAACGCCGCCCCCCCCGTCGTGGCGCCAATGACCCGCTCGCCGAGCGCCTCACTCGCAGCGGCCAGCAGCGGTGCCGCGTCCACGTCGTGCGGCAAGAACACGAGCCCCAGCGCGCGGCCACGCAGACGCTCCCGCGCCGCCCGAAACTCGGCGGCCAAGCGCGCGGGGTCGGCTTTGATGGGACCGATGCTGACGACGTCCATAGCTCTTCCCCATCGACCGTACGAATCGGTGCCCGAGCTCGTCAATCGCCCTCCGTCCGACGGCGGGAAACGACGTGTCCCCGACTCAGATCACCGTTCCGGAGCGTGGGGCACTCTGCCCCCACGGGATTGCGTCGCTCAAGGCTCGAGCGAGACGAACGCCTCGATCGCGTCATCGACGATCAGCGTCGCAATGCCGTTGCTGTAGGTCGTGGCCGTACCGTCGGATCCTTGGTCCACGAAGCCCGCGCCGGTGAAGTCGGCGACGAGCTGGTCTCCCTCGTCCCCGTTGACCCGCAGCGTGTTCGTCGTCGACGAGAGCACGAGCAGCTCGTGAACGCCCAAGAAGAGCGCGTTGTCACCGTCGCCAGTGAGGTCGATGATTTCGAAGTCCACGATCGCAACGTCGAAGAAGTTCGCCAGGTCGAGGCTGAAGCCATCGCCCTCCAGACGCAGCGTGTCCGTGCCGCCGCCGCCATCGAGCCGGTAGAACGTGTTGTCACCGACGCCGATGATGTCGTCCCCTGCCCCGCCGACGACGATGTCGACCCCGCCGCCCGCGACGATTTCGTCGTTGCCGTCGCCGCCGACGAGAGTCTCATCCGCGCGCGAGCCGATGATGACGTCATCGCCGGGCGTCGAGCCGCGCTCGTCACGGCCGGTGTAGTTGCCACCGTATGCGACGTAGGCCAAGCCGCTGCCCATCGAGGCTTCTGGCGCGCCGACCGACACGTCGGGGAATCCGTCCCCGTTGGCGTCCCCCGAGCCGTGCACCGACCACCCCGAGGCGTTGAGGAAGCCTTCGCCGTCGAGAACGAAGCCGCGCGTGCCGTCGCCGAGCTCGGCGAGCGAACCTCCGACCAGGTCGGGGCCGCCGTACAGCACGTAGGTGCGACCGGCCGTGCCCGCCGCGTTGTCGGCCCCTTGCGCGCCGATCACCACGTCGTCGAAGCCGTCGCGATCGAGGTCGCCGACGCTGCCCACGGACCAGCCCGCAAAGTCGAACTGCGCCTCACCGTCGAGCGCGAGACCGCCGGTTCCCATCAAGAGGTCGTCGACCGATGCGCTCGAGATGTCGGCCGCGCCGTACACCACGTACGCACGTCCAGCCGCGTTGAAGTCGCCCGTATCGGCCCCCGTCGCGCCGAAGATCACGTCGGGGCGTCCGTCACCGTTGACATCGCGCGCGCCCGCAACGGAGTAGCCGAGCTGGTCAAGCGATACGGCGCCGGTGACCGTGAACCCGACCGCGCCGTCCATCGTGACGTCGTCCTCGGACACGGTGGAGGTGTCGGCTTTGCCGAACACCACCAGCACCTGGCCCGCAGCGCCGGCGTCCGGGGCACCGAGGATCAGGTCGTCGAACCCGTCGATGTTCACGTCTCCAGCACCAGCAACCGAAAAGCCGAGGTGGCCGTTGCTGGTGTTGCCGACGATGAGGAACCCGTCCGTGCCGATCGCGTCGCCGTCGACGTCGTCCGCGTTCGCCTTGCCGAACACCACGACGGCATTGCCCGCCTCCGCGGCCTGGGCCTCAGGGGCGCCGACGATGACGTCTTGCAGGCCGTCGTCGTTGACGTCACCGGCGGCTGCGATCGCAGCGCCGAAGCTGTAGTGGGCGCCGGTGATCGCGAAGCCAGCGTCACCGAGCGCGTCGAGAGCGACGGCGGAGGGCGTCTCCGACCCGAACACCACGTACGCCCCTCCGGTCGCTCCCGGAGCGCCGTCCGAGACGCCGATGCCGACGTCCGCGAAGCCGTCTCCGTTGACGTCGCCGAGCATCGCGACGCGGTAGCCCGCGTCGTCGGCCGCTGCGGGTCCGTTGATCACGAAACCGCCGATGCCCATCTCGAGGTCCGCAGCATCGACCGCGGCCACGTCGGGACCCCCAAACAACACGTACGCGGCGCCGCGCTGATCGCCGAGCGCATCGTCTGCCCCGATGACCGTGTCGGCGTATCCATCTCCGTTCACGTCGCCTCCCCCGGCCACTGCGCTGCCGATGCGATCGCCCGGGGTCGCCGGCGAGACGCGGACGCCGGCGGTCGCCGTCTCGAGGTCACCCAGGTCCTCGACGGTGGGCGCGACGGCGATCCGAACCCGGGCCACGCTCGTGCCTCCGTCTTCGTCCTCGGCGGTGTACGTGAACGCGTCCTCGCCCCAGAACGGCGTCGGCGGGGTGTAGGTGAACCCACCGTCCGCCTCCATCTCGACGGTCCCGCCCGCCTCGGTCTCGGCGTCGAACGCAGAGACGCTCAAGGCGGTCCCCTTCGGATCGACGTCGTTGGCGAGAACGCCGGACGCAGCGTCGACCGCGAGGGGTTCTGCCGCGGTGTCCGTCAGGTAGAAGTCGTCGACCGGCTCGGGTGGCAGATTCGGCTCACCGCTGCTGCTGCTGCTCCCCGCGGTGCTGCTCGAGTCCGGGTCGACCGCGGTGGTCGACCCTGTATCCGGGTCGATCGTGGTCGGCGCGCCCGAGCTGGAGGATTCGCCCGCGCCACCGGTCGTGGTGGACCCCGGCGTCGTGGAGTCCGTGGTCGCGTCGGTGGTGGTACCGGCCGACGTCGACGTGGCCGAGGACGTGTCGTCACCGCAGGCGACCAGCAGCATCGCGGCGGCGGCGGAACAAGCCAAACGAGTACGAATCATGCTGCGACGATATCACGCAGGCGCGGGCGCTCCGTCGACCGCCTGGAACAAGATCGCCGTATGGACCGGCCGTGTTGGCGACGCGGTCGGGGTCTTGCGCTCGACCTCCGTCGACGCGAGGTCGACGGTTCGTCCAGCGACCACCATCCGCTTCGACGAGCCGCCGTCGAGGTTGGTCGCGGTGACGCACCCGAGCTGCTGCATGAGGGCAGCCACTTCGCGCAGCGTCATGCCCAGCGCACGCGAGAAATTCCGGCCATCGATTGCCGCGAGCACGAGACGCCCGGCCGCGTCGATCCCCGCAGCGAGGCGAGGAAGCGCGTTGCGATCGCCCGTCTCATCCTGCGAGAAGGTCCGCGGCGGCGCGGTACCCCAGAAGCCCTCGGCCCGCAGGTCGATGCAGGGCTGACCATCCCGCAGCAGCAGCGGCCCGCCCGCGATCCCCTGGTGGACGACGTATCCATCGTCGAGCCTCGGCTGCGAAACCTCGACCGGGTCTCCGATCGCAATCTCGGCGTCGCAGGGCAACACGAAGCCCCCGAGCGGAACCGGCAGCGCAGACCCGCTCCCCACCACGGCGCCACGCACCACCGCGATCGACGGCACGGCGGGACCTCGCTCCGCACTCGACCGCGTGACGAGCCCGCGCAGCGGCAGCACGTGGCCGGCAGCACTCAGCGTCACCGTGTGCGGGCCGCACCGGTCGATGCGCCACCGGCCCGCATCGTCGAACATCAGCGCGCCACGAGGAAACACCGGCGGGCTCCGAACGCGCCCGTCCTCGACCAGCAGCCCGACGGGATCGTAGCGCTGCTCCGGCGCTTCGATGTCGGGCTCGCTGTACAAGAAGAACCCGCCCGAGACCGCAGCCTGCGCCCCGCAGGACTCGACGTAGGCGGCGAAGGGCGTGCCGGCACGGACCGACGCACGACAGTCGACAACGCGGGGCCGAACGGTGCCGGGCTCGAGGCGCAGGATGTGGGCATGCACGGGGCCGGACGCGAAGGTCCCCTCGAGACGCGCGAGCTCGGCCCCCGCGAACGGCCGCGAGAACGTGAGCGTCTCGATCGCCGAGGCCAGCGGCGGACGGCGCTCGGCGTCGCGCTCGTGGAGCCAGCGCCCCGCGAACGAGTAGTAGTAGTCGGCGACGGCCCGCACCCGGAGCGCGCGGGGTCGCGGGGCGTTGCGAATGCCGACGAGACGCTGGCGAAGCCCGACGCGGAGCAAACGCCCGGTGGCGTCGCCCAGCTCGCACAGCGCGGTCTCGACGGTCGCAACCCGACGCGCGAACAGCTCGGCCTGCCCGCGATCGACCTCGGCGGCGAGATCCTCGGTGAGCGCTTCGTGCTGCGATGGGTCCTGAAGACGCGCCGCGCACACGGTGCGCTCCAGCGCCTCGAAGTCTTGGCTCCATCGCGGCTCGGGAGGTGGGGGGGGCCCGCCTCGTGGATTCGGGTACGCAAACGCGTGCAGTGCATCGACGTAAGGATCCGGCACACCTTCGGCGACCGCGAACGCGCGGCATGCATCGAGCCAGATCTTCGCGCTCACCGGCCCAGCCTACCGCACGCGGCGGATCGGATTTGGTACACAGGAGGGGATGGGGTTGATGGGTTCCGCGCTGTTGGTGCTGCTCAGCGTGAGCAGCCCGGCAAAGGACCCCGCCGACGGACTCGACGTCGTGCAGCGCTGGGACGAGGTCGTCGCGGCTTCCCCCGCGCTCGAGGAGTTCGAGCGCCGTCGCTGGATCCGGCACCGGGTTCGCCCTCGCGAGCGGGTCAGCCAAATCGCGGCGCGCTACGGCGTGCGGAAGGCGAAGCTGATCGAGTGGAACCGCCTCGACCCGCAGCAGGAGTTCCCGCCCAAGCGGCGACGCACGGTGAAGGTATTCACGAAGCGGCTGCCGCCCCCTCGGGTCAAGGTCGCCTATCTGCCCAGCGAAGGGCAGACCTGGGGCGACGTCGCGTCCGCACTTCGGGTCGAGATCCCCGACCTGCACGGCTGGAACTGGCGGCAGCGAAAGCTGGTGGAAGGTCGACCGCTCGTGGCGTGGGTGGATCCTGGCCAGCCGTGGCTGCTCCACCCTGGGGAGGGTCCAGAGGTCCCCGCATCCTTCGACGTCCCGTCCGGCGGCCTCAGCGTTGGCCGCCCGCATAAGGGCCGCCTCATTGCAGGCATTCAGCTCCCAGAGAGTGACCTGTACACGCGGGGCATCAAGCGCGTGCTGTGGGGCAGCTCGTATACGATCGAAAACCTGCTCTCGGCGTTTGCCAATTTTCGACACGACACCGGCTACGAACACGAGGTGATCGTGGGCTCGATCAGCAAGCGAGGCGGTCGACGACTGCCGCCGCACAAGTCACACCAGTCCGGGCGCGACGTCGACATCCGGCTGCCGCTCCTGCCGCACGTGCCGGACACGCCGCGGCCGAACCCCGACGAGGTCGACTGGTACGCCACGTGGGGCCTCATCAAGGCGCTCGGGCAGACCGACGCGGTCTCGGTGATCTTCCTCGACGCAAACCTGCACCGACGCGTGTACGAGGCCGCCCGCGTCATGGGGGAGTCTCGCGAGTTTCTCGATGACTACCTGATCTTCCCGCTGTGGAAGCCCAAGTCCGACCCGCTCGTGCGCCACTCGAGCGGGCACGACAAGCACATGCACGTCCGCTTCAAGTGCGGTCCGGACGAGCCTCGCTGCCGCCGCCGCTAGCAGCCGATGGGCGAGGTCGAGATGACGAGGTCGTCGAACCATCGGTCGAGGTCGGCAGGCGCGCCGCCGACCCAGAAGTTCTCGAGGGTGAGCAGGTTCATGCCGAACTCGGACCACTCGCCGCGCCAGTCGACAGCGCCAGTAGAGGCCTCGAGGTTGCCGTCGACCCAGAACTCGAACAAGCCGTCGGCAATGCCCGGGGTGTTGAGCTTCACGTGCGCCTCGACGCAGCGCCACTCGCCCGCTTGTTCGGACGAGAACAGCGCCGTGCGCCCCGCAAGCGTGCCCACGGGCTCCAGCTTGGTTGCGTCGTCGATGCCGGCACACTTGACGGCACCCGCGTCGACGCAGCTGCTGCCCTGGCCGAGCAGCGTCACGCCGTCGCCGTTGGAGCTGATGTTCGCCACCATCGCTTGCCCCCAGTCGGCCTGCGCGAACGCGCTGACGCGGGTGAGGTTGTGGGGGCCGGCGTCGGGCCAGCCCTCCTGCATCTTCACGCGGAAGCGCCAGTAGACCTCGCCGAAGTCATCGGATTCGGCGTAACCGGGGCGCCCCGCCGTGTTGATGGGGTTGGCGCCGAAGGACACGCTGAGGAAGCCAGCAGCCTCCACGCCTTCGCGGTAGTGGGCCCGCATGGCCCCCACGCCAGAGGCGGCGTCGCCCTCGAACTCGGGCGTGAAGTTGCCCTCGCCGTCGGCGTAGTCGAAGAAGACCGAAGACGGGTCACCCAGCGCCTCGAAGTCTTCGCAGAAGATCCAGCCCTCGGGTAGATCGTCTGGACACGCGGGGAAGGGTCCGGCCTCGGGTGCGGGGTCGAAGCCGCCCGAGCTGCCGCCCGTGGTGCCGTCGTCGCCACCCGTCTCGCCGGCGCCGTCATCACCGGCGCCGGTGGAGCCTTCGGGGTCGAAGTCTTCGTCTGCCCCGGTCTCGGGTCCAGAGCTCCCGAACGCGCCCTCGCCCTCGTCGGCGTCGACGCCCCCGGAACCGGCAGGGCTGTTGGTCGTATCGCTGCAGGCAGCGCCCGTGATCATCATGGCCATCAAGGCCACGGCGCGGTGCGCATCACGGTATTTGGCGGAACGCCTCATCGTCAGTCCAAAGCAAAGTTAAGAGTGCTCATCATAGCAGCCCGGCCGCAAAGATCCGCAACGCGGGCCGTATGGGGCGTTTCGCCACGGGCCGCCCCCACGTTTCGGTTCAGGTGTGCGCCTTGCTACGCCCACGTGCGCCAATGGTTACGCGCGCTTGTGGAGGTCGGCCTCAGGACGCGCCCTCAACGCGACCCGAACATCCGTCGCGTGTTCCCGCGGTCGGCTCGTAGGCGCAGTTGCCGATCTCGCGGAAACGCGAGCGCTCAGGGTGCCTTCGGATCGACCAACGCGATCCACGCCTCGAGCTCGCGGCGGAGCGGATCGTCGACCGCGAGCCCGGCTGTGATGCCCAGCACCAGCGCGTTCGCCTCGCTCGGACGCTCGGGATGGATCGCTTGCGCCAGGATGAAGCGCGCACGGATGAGGGATTTTTCGGCCGAACTCGTGTTGGAGAGCAACGCCGTCGCACGCTCCAAACACCTGACCGCGGCGTCCCGGTCGCCGAGCTCGAGCCGGCACCGCGCCAGATCCGTGAGCAGCTCGCCCATGTCTTCGGGCGCCGCGAGTTCGACCGCGTCAAGGGAATCGACGACGCGCTGAAGCACGACCGACGCGGCACGATAGTCCCCCGCCGCAAGCTGGACCCGGCCCTGGTTCCGCAGCGCGAGCAGGTCGGTCGCCTGTCCTTGCAAGGCAGGTGGGACCTCGACCTCGACCGTGTCGCGAGACGGCCGCTGAGGGTTGTACTTGACCACGAACGACGAATGCGGACCGAACCGGACCTTGTCTCCGTTCCGCAACGGGTACGGCGACCCGATGCGGCGGCCGTTGACGAACGTTCCATTGGACGAGTTGAGGTCGGAGACCACGAGTACGCCGTCGGCACTTCGCCCAAGCCGCGCGTGGAACCTCGACACCCCGTCACTGTCGATCCGCAGCGCCGCTTCGAGGCTGCGACCCACCACGACCGCGTCACGACCGATGGCGTAGGTCTCGCCAGGGCCCGTCGGCAGGGCCGCAACGAGCATGCACGGCATCGACGACGGGGAGGCAGTCACCACGCTCGACGGTAGCAGTCACGTCGCGGCTGCGCTCACTGTTTGCCGTTGAACCAGGCGTGAACGCGCGCGAGCACCTTTGGTGGAAGCACGGGGACAAAACGTTTGACGACGTCGGTGATGTACGCCTCGGTGGCGATCAGCTTGCGCTGTGCGCCGGTGCGCATGCCTTCGACGATCCGGGCGGCCGCCTTGTCGGCCGGCATGGCTTTTCGGTCGAAGAACTTCACCGCGCGCTCCCGCGCCGAGTCCTGGCGCCCGGACCACCGCATGTTTCGCGCGATGTTGGTGGAGATGCCGCCGGGGTGCACGCTCATGACGCGGACGCGCGAGTCCGCGAGTTCGGCGGCGATCGCCTCGCTGAATCCTCGTACGGCAAACTTGCTCAGGCAGTAGGACGACTGGCCGGGCACGCCCACGAGGCCGAACATGCTCGAGAGGTTCACGATGTATGCGTCATCGCTCTTCTGCAGAAGTGGCAGGAAGAACTTGCAGCCGTAGACCACGCCCCAGACGTTGATGCCCATCAGCCACTCGAAATCTTCGATGGTGTGATCCTCGAGCGTGGACCCCACCGAGACACCGGCGTTGTTGACGAGGATGTCGACGCGGCCGTGCGCAGCGTCCACGGTGCCCGGCAGCGCCTCCATCGCGGCTCGGTCCGCAACGTCGACGACGTGGGTCGTCACCGTGCGGCCCGTGCGGCGGCAGTCCCCGGCTGCCGTGGCGAGGCCATCCTCGCGGACGTCGACCAGCGCGAGGTCGCATCCCAGTTCGGCAAGCTGAATCGCGAGCGAGCGACCGATGCCGCTGGCTGCTCCGGTGATGACGGCGACCCGACCTCGAAAGTCCTTCATGGGCTGCGCAGGGTATCAGTCCGCCGCGCCGGCCCGGCGCCCGTCAGTACCCGCTCGGACCCATCGTGATGTCCTGGATCATCGAGCGCGACGGCGAACGGTCCGGCGGGATGTGCACGTGATCCACCGGGGCGTCGTTCGCCTCGTCCCCGTCGAAGTCGATGCGGGTCGCCGAGGGGTCCTCCAGCAGCGCCGTCGCGTCGACCTCTTCGGCACGGTCGGCGAGCGCGTCCCGTGGATCGCCCAAATCCTCGTCTTCGGCAACCGCGCGCTCCAACGCGGAGGGCGCCACGGGCTTGCTGGCCGAAGTCGCACATCCCGCGGAGCACACACACACCGACGCCAAGACCAAAGACGCACGCATCACGAGGTTGGCATAGCCCATCACCGACACCTTGGCCGCCTCGGCCGCCGCCCGTGTGCGGAAGTGATCTCCGGCCTGGAAAAAATCGAGGTCGACCAACCCAAGGCCCGGCCGGCAGCATAGGGCGTCTCGTGTCCCGCGCTCACCTTCGACTCGGACTGCTCCTAACGCTCGCCGTGAGCGCATGTGCGAACACGTATCGGCCGTTTCACCACGACATGGTGGAGGCCGAGTACGTCATCCCGCGCGACGACACGCGCTCGGTCGACCTTCGCATCGAAGTGCCCAACGACATCAACATGCACAGCGGTGAGTGCGAGCTGGTTCACGCCCGCGCAAAATACGACGCCTACCGCGGCGAGGCCTCCGTCGACTACACCCTGGACGAGTCCGGCTTCGGGCAGGTCGCGCTGTCGATCGACAAGACCAGCGCCGGCGCGCTGATCGGGTCATGGGACATCTGCGTGTCCACGGGCATCCCCATGGCGGTGGCGCTCCAGCAAGGCACCGGCGACGCGGACATCAATCTCGCCGGCGTGCAGCTGCGGGGGCTCGACGTCCAGTCGGGCACCGGGGACTTCGAGCTCGATCTCGGCGACGCGTACCTCGCCGAAGCCACGATGAAGCTGCAGACCGGCACCGGGGACGTCGAGTTCGACGCCGACCGCATCGCAGTGGTCGGCGCATCGAGCCTGCGCGTTCAGGCCGGAACGGGCGACCTCGACGTGCTCCTGCCCCCCGAAGTGGGGCTGGAGGTCCACGTCAAGAAGGGCACGGGCGACCTGTCCGTCGCGGGCCTCGAGCGCGTCGGCGAAGCCAAGAGTGGCCACTACCAGAACGCCCTGTGGACCACCGCCGAGAACAGGCTGAGCGTCGAGATCTCGGCGGGCACCGGCGACGTCACCCTGGTCGCAGGATGAGCCCGCGCCCGCGGTAGACTCGCGGCGGCTTGTCTCGAGACGACATCATCCTCGCGATCGACCTCGGCACCTCCGGACCGAAGGTCGCCTTGGTCTCCGTCCGCGGGATCGTCCTCGCCTCGACCTCTCGCTCGACCTCACTGGTGCTCCCGCCGGGCGGTGGCGCCGAGCAAGATCCCGACGACTGGTGGCGCGCGATCCTCGAAGCGACCGCCGAGCTTCGCTCGCACGCGGCCTTCGATGCGGACGCCGTGGTCGCAGTCAGCGTCACCGCGCAGTGGGCAGGCACCGTCCCGGTCGACGCGCAGGGCAACGCGCTCGGGAACGCGATCGTGTGGATGGACAGCCGGGGCGCGGCAGACGTGCAGAAGCTCTGCAAGGGCCTGGTCAACGTCGAGGGGTATGCGCCGCGCAAGCTCCAGGCGTGGGTGCGAAAAACGGGCGGCGCGCCGAGCCTCAACGGGAAAGACCCGGTCGGGCACATCCATTGGCTCGCGCGGACCGACCCGAAGCGATACGCCGCCGCGCACATGTTCCTCGAGCCGAAGGACTACCTGAACCTCCGCCTGACGGGCGAGTTCGCGGCGTCGTTCGACTCGATCGCGATGCACTGGGTCACCGACAACCGCAACATCGACGCGATCGCGTACGACGACGGCTTGCTCGCGATCACCGGCCTGCCCAAGGACAAGCTTCCGCCGTTGAAAGCGGCGACCGACATCCTCGGGACGCTGCAGGCCAGCGCCGCCGAGGCGCTCGGGCTGAAGCGGTCGACCAAGGTGGTGATGGGCACGCCCGACGTGCAGTCCGCAGGCATCGGCGCGGGGGCAGTGGGACCGGCCCAAGCGCACCTGTACCTCGGCACGTCGTCGTGGATCAGCGCGCATGTCGCCTTCAAGAAGACCGACCTGTTCCGCAACATCGCCAGTCTGCCCTCCGCGCTTCCCGGCCAGTACTTCGTCGGCAACTCGCAGGAGACGGCCGGCGCGTGCTTGTCGTGGTTCCGCGACGGCGTGCTCTTCGGCGACGACGTGCTGGGGACCTCCGCCCCGGACAACTTCTTTCCCAAGCTCGACGCCCTCGCCGCCGAGGCGCCCCCGGGCAGCGACAGCGTCGTGTTCACGCCGTGGCTGATCGGGGAGCGCTGCCCCGTCGCGGACGAGCGCGTGCGCGGCTCGTTCCTCAATCTAAGCCTCTCGACATCCCGCGCCCACCTCGCCCGCGCGGTGCTCGAAGGCGTCGCGTACAACACCCGCTGGCTGCTCGGGGCCGTCGAGTCCTTCGTCGGCAACCCGCTGCCCCAGCTGCGCGTCGTCGGCGGCGGCGGTCGCTCCGAGCTGTGGTGCCAAATCCACGCGGACGTGCTCGGACGGCCCGTTCAGCAGGTCAGTGACCCCCTGCAGGTCAACGCGCTCGGCGCCGGACTCGTCGGCGCTCTCGCCGTCGGAGCCCTCTCACCCGAGGAGATTTCCGATCGCGTCGAAGTGGTGCGAACCTTCGAGCCACGCGCGGTCTATCGAGAACGCTACGAAGCGTTGTTCGAGGCGTTCCTCGACCACTACAAGAGCAGCCGCGGGTTCTTCCGCCGACTCAACCCCCTCCACTGAGCATGCCCATCGAGATCCCCCCGCGAGTCCGCAACGCCGTCCCTTCGCCCGTCCGCCGCGCTGGCGGCCGCGCACTGGAGACGCTCTTCAAGTACGCCAAGCGGGTCCCGTTCGTCCGGAACAGGATCGAGGCGGAGTACGAGAAGGTCCTCGACGACATGCGGGGTTCGATGCGTCCGTACAAGGACGACGTCCCCCGCCACGTGCGCCTGCCCGAAGCCGGCCGCACCCGCGATGACCTGATCGCCGAAATGCGCGACCTCAAGGCCCGCGAAGACGACCGCTGGGCCGACGGCTTCGTTTCGGGCGCCGTGTACCACGGGGCATCCGAGCACATCGAGTTCCTCAACGAGGTCTACGCGTTGAACTCGCAGACCAACCCGCTGCACGCCGACCTGTGGCCGCGCGTGGCCAAGTACGAGGGCGAGATCGTGGCGATGACCGCCCACATGCTCGGCGGCGACCACGTCACGCGCGCCACCGACGAGGTGTGCGGGACCGTCACCTCGGGCGGCACCGAGAGCATCATGCTCGCGATGAAGGCCTACCGCGACCAGGCGGAGGCCGAGCGAGGCGTCACCTCGCCCAACATGGTCCTGCCGATCACCGCTCACGCGGCGTTCGACAAGGCGTGCGAGTCGTTCCGCATCAAGCCGATCAAGATCCCGTTCGGCGAGGACACGCGGGCCCTGGTCGACGAGGCGCGCAAGGCCGTCAACCGAAACACCGTCGCCGTCGTCGGCTCCGCGCCGGCCTTCCCGCACGGCTGCATCGACCCGATCGCCGAGCTGAGCGAGCTCGCCTATGACCGGCAGATCGGCTTTCACACCGACTGCTGCCTCGGCGGGTTCGTACTCCCGTTCGCGGAGAAGCTCGGCTACCCGGTCCCCCCGTTCGACTTCCGGCTGCGCGGCGTCACATCGATGTCCGCGGACACGCACAAGTACGGCTACGCGGCGAAGGGCACGTCGGTCGTGCTCTACCGAAGCCGCGCGCTGCGTCGGTACCAGTTCTTCCGCGCAACGGACTGGCCCGGAGGGCTCTACGCGTCGCCGACGTTCGCGGGCAGCCGCTCCGGCGCGCTCAGTGCAGCTTGCTGGGCCGCAATGGTGGCGACGGGCGAAGAGGGGTACCTCGACGCCACGCGGCAGATTCTGGAGACCGCGGCGGCCATCAAGCAGGGCATCCGCCGCATGCAGGGTATCGATCTGCTCGGCGATCCGCTGTGGGTGCTCGCGTTCGCATCTGCCGAGGTCGACATCTACCGGGTCCTCGACTTCATGGCGCACCGCAAGTGGAACCTCAACGGCCTGCACAAGCCCGCGAGCATTCACCTGTGCGTGACGCTTCGGCACGCGCAACCCGGCGTGGCGGAGCGCTTCTTGTCCGATCTCGAAGAGGCGGTGGAACATGCTCGAAGCCAGCCCACCAGCGAGGGCGGAATGGCGCCGGTCTATGGACTAGCGAATAACATGCCGGTGCGTTCGGCAGTGGGCGACCTGCTCGCAGCCTACCTCGACGTGCTCTATGAGGCGTGATGGCCTTTGACGCGCGGTCGCGACGGCGGCACGCTCGCACCTCGTGGGTTGGCTGAGCACGCTGGTACTTGCGCTGGCTTCGATGGGTGCGCCGTCGACGGAGGGCAGCCCCGTATCGTGGTCGGCACCGCCGTCGTGCCCCGATGCTGACGCGGTCCGCGGGCGTATCGACGGCATGCTCGCCCGCGACGGCTCCGGTCGGCGCGAGCCGGTCACGCTTCACATGACGGTGACCGAGTCCGACGAGGGGTACCGGCTGCTCGTCGATGCCCTCGGGCCCGATGGGGACACGGTGGGTCGCCGCGACCTGCAGGCCGCCGCCTGCGCGGACGTGGTGACCGCTGCGGTGCTGATGGCGGCCATCGCGATCGATCCCGAGCTGACCCCGCGGCCGGAGCCAGAACCGGAGCCAAACCCCGAACCCAAGCCGGAGCCCGAGCCAAAACCCGAGCCCGAGCCAAAACCGGAGCCAAAACCGGAGCCAAAACCCGAGCCTGAACCCGAACCGGAGCCCGAGCCCAAACCCGAGCCCGAGCCTGAACCCAAACCCGCGTGGGGCCGCCTCGTCACCGCCGACCTCGGCGCGACGATAGGCCGGCTCGCGACGCCGCGCCCCCACGCGGCCGTGCGCCTCGGCCTCGGACTCGAGCGGGCCCGATTCCGCGGGATGGTGCGGGTCGAAAGCGCAGGGCCCAGCTTCGGCGACGCGCCCAACGGACCTGCCGGTGGGGTCTTTGGCCTGCTTGGCGGCCAGGTGCTCGCATGTGGCGTGACGGGCCCTGCCCGGCTGCGCGGGGTGGGGTGCGGCGGGACCTCGGGTGGCGTCGTATTCGGCCGCAGTCGCGACACGGTCGGTCCGCAGCGCACGGCGTCCTCGCCCTATTGGAGCCTGGACGCCGAACTCGGCCTGGACGTCAGCCTGCGCCCTCGCCTCGCGCTCGCGCTCCGTGGCGACGGCGGGGTCTGGGTCGCGCGTCCGGACTTCGTGATCGAAGGACAGGGCCGCGTCTGCTGCACGCGCGGACACGGCAGCGTGCGCGCGGGGATCGTCGCCACCTGGGGCAGTCGCTGACGGGGTATGCTCATTCGCATCGGGTGATGGTGAAGGGTTTGACAGCGAGCCTGCTCGCGTTCGCGTTGAGCGGATGCGTGGCGCTCAATGACGCGTTCGACGTGAACGGCAGCGCCACCGCTGGCAGCTCCGTCGCTTCGGATGGCGCCACGGCGAGCAGCGACTCGGCCGGACCCACCGGAGGCACCAATGACACCAGCGGTGACGGGAGCGCAAGCACGGCCTCGGATGCCACGACGAAAAGCAGCGCCCAGGACGACACGGCCGCCGAGTCGGGCTTCGAAGACACGACGTCCGGAGACATCTCGACGACCTCGGGCATCGGCAGCGATACCGGGGCCGAGGCCGACGTCGGCGATCCGACGCGCTCGGCCGAGCCGGTGAAGATGCTTTGGCTCACCGACAACGTCTCGGGCGACTTCGGTGGTCCTGACTACGTGGGAGAAACGGCCGCACTGTGCGAAGACGCGCTGGAGGACTCGATCTCGGAGGCGATGTGCGAGTCCACGTCGGTGGCCCTCCTCGGCTCGAGCCTCGGCAACTTTGACGCTATCCCAGCGTTCGTCCCAGGGGCAGGCTTCCTGGTCGACGACAGCCCGTTCGTTGCCGCCTCGACGGGCCTACCGATCGTTGGAGGATGGGAACAACTCGCCGCCGGAGCAATCGCGCCGGGGTTTCTGCCCGATCTTCTGCTGCCCTACGGAAAGCAAAACGACGCGTTCTTCGACTACTGGATCGGTCCGCGAGCGAAACAGCCTCTGGGTCCAAGTTGTGAAAACTGGACGACGACGAGCATCGGCGTCTTTGGCCAGCGACTTCGCGTGACCTCCGACGAAGACAGCTTCGCGATTGCGACCGAATGCGACGTCGAGCACCGCGTGCTTTGCGCCTGCATCGGAATTCCCGCCGGGGCCTGAACGAGTCCCGTGGCGGCCGGACATCCACCTCTCGTGAGCGTGACTGGGTCCACGCGATCCGCGAGCGACGATGCACTCACCTTCGACCAGATCTACCGCGCCCACCTGGGCTTCGTATGGCGGACGCTGCGGTCGATGGGCGTGCCGGAGTCGGCGGTGGAGGACGCCACGCACGAGGTGTTCGTCGTGCTTCATCGACGCTGGGGCGACTGGGACGGCCGGGCGAAGGTCACCACGTGGCTCTACGGAATTGCGCGCGGCGTCGCTCGCAACACGCGGCGTCAGCGCGGCCGCGCCGACCGCAAGCTCCGCGCCGTCCATGCCCAGCCGCCCCAGGACTCGGATCGGTTCTCCCGACCGGACCGTCACCTCGATCGCGCCGACGCGGCGAGATTGCTCGGCGAGTTTCTCGAGACCCTCGATCCGCCCAAGCGCGAAGCGTTTCGGCTGTGCGCCATCGAAGGGCTCTCGGCGAAAGAAGCCGGGGCCTGCGTCGGCGAGAAGGCCAACACCATGTCGACGCGGCTGCGGCGAGCGCGGCTCGCGTTCGATACCTTCGTCCGAGAGCTGCAGGAGGCCTCGGCATGACGCCTGATGACCTTTTGAGCGCGTACGCGGACGCGCAGGGCCCCGACGCCGACGCGCAGGCCCGGCTCATGGGGCGCTTGGCGGCGCTTGGCGAACCGGCCACCGTCGTGCCCCCCAAGCGCGCGCGGGTCGGCCCCTGGCTCTTCGGTGCCGCCGTGCTCGCAGCTGCGGTTGCGCTCGTTTGGGTGGTCTCTCCCAACCGCGCGCAGCAGGTCGAAGACGACCGGCAGTCGATGGCCCCGAACGCCGCCACGCCGTCGCCGGTCGAGGGAGATGCCACCACGCGCCGGCCCGACGCTGCGCCGGCCCAACGCACCACGCCCGCCGTAACGCCCTCCCTTCCCCAGGTCCCGGTCGAGACGCTCGACCCCCCCGCGCCCGAGACGTCGCCCGCCGAACGGGCCCCAACGACCCGTCGCGCGCCCAGTCCCCGCCGAAAGCCCGCGGCTCCGCAGACCCCAGCACAGGTCGAGCCGACCGACACGCTGGCGGCAGAGGCAACCCTTCTCGCTCGGGTCCGCGGATCGCTCAGCCGCGGGGATGCAGCCGCTGCGCTGGCGCTTCTGAAGACCTACGACGACACCTACGAGACCCCGCGACTCGCCGAGGAGGCACGAGCCCTCCGCACGATGGCTCGCTGTACCCGCGACGGCCCTGATGAAGCCGCAGCCCGGGCGTTTACGCAACGTCATCGGGGCTCGATGTTCCGGGCCCAGGTCGAACGCGCCTGCAGCCCGCGGTCCGGCCAAGAAAAGAAATCGGACGGCGGGTGAACGAGCGCCCCTCGACCCGGACATCTACCGAGCGATGAAACGCTTTGGCTTGATGTTCGCAACCTTGTCTCTGCTGACCGCCTGCGATCCCAACGACGAGTCTCTCGACGACTCGGGCGCATCGGGGACCGATACCGCCGAGACCGAAGGCGGCAGCGACTCCGCCGGTTCGGCGTCCGAGACCGCGTCCGGCGGCTCCGAAAGCGACAGCGACAGCACCTCCGCAGGCTCCGACACCGACGGTGGCTCAGACTCCGACACCGAGGGCGGCTCGGACTCCGACACCGAGGGCGGCTCGGACTCCGACTCGAGCGACTGTTCGGACGATGCCGACCAGTGTGCGGGCGGCTTTGGGCTCAACTTCAACGGAAGCCCGATCCCGGCCGGCGCCTACACGGTGGGCCTGCGCAACGCTGCCGACGACGCCCTGATCCGCGAGTGCTCGTTCGACGTGCCTCAGAAAAATCCCAGCAGCGTGCCCGGCTGCAACGTCTCGATTCTCAACGACGAGACAGGCACGTTGTTCATGGAGATGTACGAGCTCGCGGTGGACCAGGAGCTGCGCGTGGTCATCACCCACAACGAGGAGATCGTTCACGACGAGACGTGGCTGCCCGACTATGAGGTCAGCATGTCGTGCGACCTCGAGTGCGTTCGCGCGGACCTGCTCGTCGACCTCACCGCCCCCGCAGCGACGGTCTGCGAGGAGCTCGAAGCCGCGTTCGACGAGGCGTTCGTCGCCGTCCGCAGCTGCGAAGAGGCCTCTGACTGCGGCACGGTCATCCCCGGCTTCTCCTGCGGCTGCACGCGTGATTGGGTGGGTCGCCTCGACGCGGATCCGTCCGCGCTGACCGAGGCCGCCGACGCAGGCGTCGCCGAAGAGTGCGACTGGGCCATGTGGGGCAGCACCTGTGACTGCCCCCCGACCGACGGCTTCGACTGCATCGACAACATCTGCACCTGGAACTACGTCGACGGCTGAGTTCGGCGGTTCCACGGTTCCCGATGCCGGCCTCGTTCACGCGGGGCCGGCATTTTCGCGAACGCCCGAACGCCGTGATACCGAAACAAATGCGAGAACGAGCGCTGTGACACCCGGACATGGACCCAGCAATGAAACGGTTTGGCCTCATCGTAACCCTGTCGTTGTTCACCGCCTGCGCTGAGCCGACGACGTGCGAGAAGCTCGAAGCCACGTTCGACGAAGCGTTCGTCGCCGTCCGCAGCTGCGAAGAAGCCTCCGACTGCGGCACGGTCATCGTCGGCTTCTCCTGCGGCTGCACGCGCGATTGGGTGGGTCGCCTCGACGCGGATCCGTCCGCGCTGACCGAGGCCGCCGATGCGGGTTTCGCTGAAGGGTGCGAATGGGCATCGTGGGGCAGCAGCTGTAACTGCCCCCCGACCGACGGCTTCGACTGCATCGACAACATCTGCACCTGGAACTACGTCGACGGCTGAGCTCGACGGCTCCACGATTCCCGATGCCGGCCTCGTTCACGCGGGGCCGGCATTCTTCGTGCACGCCCGAACGTGGTGAAGAAAAGGACGCGCGCGATGAACGAACGCCCCGACGCCCGGACATGAACCCAGCGATGAAACGCTTTGGCTTGATGTTCGTAACCTTGTCCTTGTTCACCGCCTGTGACCCCGCCGACGAGTCGCTCGACGACACCGGCGCGTCGGGTAGCGACACCGCCGAGACCGAAGGCGGGAGCGACAGCGAAAGCGACACCGCATCCGCGTCCGGCTCCGGTGGCTCCGCGAGCGACTCGGCCTCCGGTG
>JBCCQM010000117.1:0-25807 GCA_039024335.1 Myxococcota bacterium | reverse complement strand
GGGCATCTCATCACGGACCGTGCAGCGCCAGTGGCAGCGAGCCCGCGCGTGGATGCACGCCGCCATGAGCGGTCTGCAGCTCGAGACCTGAGCTCAGCCCGCCGGCTCGAGCGTCAGGGCAAAAACGTAGGGCGTCGTCCACGAGTCGGCCAGCGCACCATCGTCGAGGTCGCCAACCTCCAGCGTCGGGCGCAGGAAGGGCTCGACCTGAACGAAGTACGACCCCGCAGCCCCGATCTCGACGCTGCCCGCATAGGGCATGGGGTCGTTCGGCTCTGTGATGCTGCCGACTGGGTCTCCGGAGGCATCGAAAACACGCGTGCGCAGCAGTCCGTCGGCGGGGACCTGCATCATGTCGACGGTGAGCGTCCCCGGCTCCGGCACGTCGACGCGGTACCAGTCCAGCCAGGCCTCCGGGGGCAGGGCTTCGTTGCCAACGGTCGCGCCAGCAGTCGCATAACCGGAGATCGGAACGCCCAGCGCGATGTCGGGCGCCTCCGCGATGGTGTCGTTGGGCTCCCAGCAGTCGGGAATGGGCGTCACCGACCACTGCAGCGACCAGCCGAACGGGTACTCGTCCGGGTTGGCGTTGAGCGCCTGCTGTCCCTCGACGCGAAACGACGCGCCCTCCGCGATGAGCCCAGACAAGGACACCAACGACTCGGGCACCTGCTCGGCCGTGCTGAACAGCACGGAGTCGTCGGTCCCGAACACCTCCACGCGGCCGCGCGCCAAGCCGGGGTCGAAGGTCACCTCCAGGTAGCCACCGCCGGGGTTCGACAGCGCCATCGTCTGCGTTTGCGACAGCTCGTTGGCCTCCGAGAACGACCCGGATGCGTCGCCCGAGAGCGCGTCGATGGGCCCGAACTCGCAGTGCTCGAACGAGGCGCCCCCGCTACCGCTGGAGCCGTCGACGCCCTCCGTCGTGGAGGATGAGTCCGCAGCGCTCGTAGAGGACGGGCCACCGTCGGCCTGCCCGCCGGTCGAGCCATCGTCATCGGACGCGTCCGTCTCGATGATGCAGGCGGACGCGAGGGGGAAGACGAGAAGCCACGAAGCGATCTGCGAGCGGGTCATACCCCCTCAACCGAATCGGCGGGGGGCGACGGACAGGCGCCCGCATTTTTTTAGTCGTCGAGGCGAACGGCCGAGATCAGCGTCTTTCGCTCGGCTTCCGTCGTCGCCGGTAGAAACTCGGATCCGCTGCCGCACACCGGGCAGCCGTTGCCCCAGTCGGCCTCGACCACGCTGTTGCAGGCGACGCAGCCGTGAAAGGGCAGCGCTCGGGTGCGGACCATCGCCAGCATCTCGTCGGGCGACGCACGGCGCGCGCGCCTCCGCGCCTCGAGGACGCCGGCCCGGATGGCGCGCAGGCCGTGGACCACCAGCACCAGCGACATGCCCCAGATCACCCAGCCGAAGAACGTGTCCCCCAGGTTCTCGGACAGCCAGCCGTAGCGATGCAGCGCGTAGCTGCCCCAGCACCCGCCAAGGCCCAGGATCAAGACGACCGCGCCCCCGAAGCGCCCCACGTTGCCGAACAAGCCGCCAGGGTCTCCAGGATAGACGTAGGTCTCCACGCGCATGCCCGAGAAACCGAGCAGGCGCGCGGCGCATTCCCCGAAACGACTCAGCCGACCGGCGGCACGAAGTCGTCGCAGGTGGTGTTGATCAGGTCCACCGCCTGCTGGAAGAACGCGTTGTAGCTGGGCTCGCAGACGCTGCCCCGGATGTGGTTGGGGAACCGCTCGATGAAGTCGCGCAGCATCGCGGGATCCTGCGACTCCGCGGGACAGACGGGCGCGGGCTGATCGATGTCGTTGATGAGACCGAGCATCACGATCGCGGTGGGGTCGAGCCCCTTGGACGCGATGATGTTCTGGTACCAGCCCTCGGCCGAGCCATTGGAATTGCTGTCCTCTTCGTCGGTGATGACCGTGACGACGAGGATGGCGTCCTCGCGGACGAAGCCCTCGTTGCATCCGCCGGGTTGCCCGAGGTCTTCGGAGAGCGCGCCGACCATCGCCCCCATCGGGCGCTCCGAGCTGTCGCCGTCGCTGCCGACCTTGGCCGAGCATTGGAACGCCGCGGTCAGGTCGGGCTCGGAGCTGTCCATATAGCGCGCGCCAGTGCTGAAGTTGCACGGCACGTTGGGCGCGTCGCTGGCCATGGTGAAGGTGACGCCCGCGCCCAGCTGCGTATCGCACTGGCTCGGCGGGCCACCGCCGCAGGGGTACTGCGGAATGATCGGGCACGTGCCCAGCGCGCAGAACAGCTCGCATGCGCTGCCCCAGGCCGCGTCCGTGTCGACGACCATGATGTGATAGTCCTGCGCGTCGCCGAGCGTATTGCGGATGGACTCGATGAAGCCTGGAAAGCTCGCGATGAGCGAGTCCTGGTTGTCGCCCATCGACCCCGACCCGTCGATCACGAACAGGAAGTCGACCTTTTCGCAGCCCTCGCCGGGACCGTCGGGGTTGGCGCTCGAGTCCGGACCGTCGCTGTCGAAGGCGACGTCGAGCTTGGTGCCAGTCTCCCCGCCGCCGTCGTCGACCCCGCCGCCGTCGCCGGATGCCTCGGTCGCCGAGCCCCCCGCCGTGATGCCGCTGGCGGACACGGGCGCGGTGACCAAGCCTCCCTCGTCGTCGCGTTCGTCGCCGCAGCCCGCCGCGAGCAGCAGGCCCAACGCCATCGTGGTGGATGTGATGCGCATGGACGGTCCACTGCGGGTCAGCCCGCGGGCGGGACGAACTCGTCGCAGGTGTTGTCAATGATGCCGACGGCTTCGGTGAAGAAGTCGTTGTAGCTGTTGGCGCAGACGCTGCCCGAGAACCCGCGCGGGCCCCACGAGTCCACGAACGACCGCAGCCGCTCGCTGGGCTCGGCTCCGTCGTTGGAGAACTCTTTGTCGAGCGGCGGGCAGACCGAGCCAGGCTGGTCGTTGTCGCCGAACAGACCCAGCACGACCACGGCCGTTTCGTCGCCACCCTTCGCGGCGATCAGCGCCTGTCGCCATCCCTCGACGTTGCCCGCCGAATCACCGTTGCCGTCGTCCTCGTCGGTGATGAAGGTGACCACCAAGATCGCGTCGTCGCGGACGAAGCCCTCGTTGCAGGTGTCGGCAGCGGTGCCCGGCGTGACCGCCTGGACCATCGCCTCCATCGGCTTCTCGGTGCCCGCCGTGGAACCGATGCCCACATCGGCGGCGCATCCGAACGTGGCCGCGAGGTCGGGCTCGCTGCTGTCCATGTAACGCGCGCCGGTGCTGAAGTTGCAGTCTTGATTGCTGGCCTGCTGACCGCGCGGGTACGTGACGCCGGCGCCGAGCACGTCTTCGCACTCGAAGGGCTGGGTCACGCCGCACTGGAAGTCGCCCACGCACGCGAGCGCGAGACTGCAGGGAAGGAAACACGCCGGGTTGAGCAGGTCGCAGATGCCCGTCGCCGGGTCGGTGCAGCCCGAGTTGCATCCGGATGCGCACCCCTCGTACACCCACGGGTCCGAGTCGATGACCATGACGTGGTAGTCCTGCGCCTCGTCGAGGGTCGTATCGATCGTCTCGATGAACCCGGGGAAGCTGCTGATCAGGTTTTGCTGCTCGTCCCCCATCGACCCGGAGTTGTCGATGACGAACAAGAAGTCGACCTTCTTGCAGCCGTCGCTGCCGTCGGGGTCGATGCCCGTGTTGCCGGAAGTCTCGATGGGGCCGACGTCGAGCTTGATGTCCTCGTCACCGTCGCCGGTCGAGGACTCGTCGCTCGGACCGGACATCGAGGCGTTGCTCGTCGCGTCGTTGCCCGTCGGCGATCCGGTGCCGTCGTCCAGCCCCGTGGGCTGCTCGACCGCCTCTTCCTCCCGCGGCGGCTCGGAACAACCCGTGCTCGCCAGCGCAACCAGGCCCGCGAGGCCCAAGTGACGTAGGCGTGCAACTCCCCACAATGACACTGCGCAATCCATCCGATCTGGAACCTACCATCCCCCCTAAAGTGGGCGGGAGACTCACGATCGCGTGAACGCTCACAAAACACCGTTTTCGCGCGCATTCAGGCCACCCGGCCGACCGCGCGCTGAAACGCGAAACGCCGCGGACCCACCCTGGGATGCCGCGGCGCGGGTCGCGGGAACCTTTCGGTTCCTCGCCGTTTTGCTCAGACGCCGAGAAGTTCTCGAACGCTTCCGGTGACCGCTGCCGTCGGCAGGCACATGCGCGCGCCGGCCTTTCGGGCGCTCGCGCGGATTTCGTCCGTCGGCGCATCGTGAACGGCGATGAGCTGGGCCTTGCCCTTGCCCACCAGCGACTCGATGACCTGCGACGACTCCACGTCGGGCACGGTCAAGCTAAGAATGACGTAGCGCGGCGGAGCCGCTTGGGCGACGAGCAGCGCGTCTGCGCCGGTCTGGGCGGTCAGGACCTCCACCGAGGGGTTGGCCTGCGCGAGCTCGTCGCGGACCTTCGCCCGGAAGTCGGCGTTCTGCGTGATGAGCAGGACCTTGGCCGTTTCGTCTTGCGGCGTGGCCGAGGGTCGGTCCCCACCGACCACCTCTTTGAGGTTGAACGCTTCGATGACCTTGCGACGAACCTCGAGCACGTCGAGCGGCTTGCGAAGGCACCCCGCCGCCCCCGCGGCGAGGATGCGCTCCGTGTTTGCTTCGGTGTAGTAGCCGGTGATCGCGATGACCTCGGTGTCCTTCGTCGCGGTGTCCTTCTTGAGGCGGGTACACACCTCGAAGCCGTCGACGCCGGGCATCATCAGGTCCAAGAAGATCAGCTGCGGCCGGAACGAGACGACGAGGCGTCCCGCGTCGAACGCATCCTTGGCGACCTCGACCTCGAACTGATGGTTGAGTTCCTTCACCACGTCGCGGACGAGGTCGAGCACGACCGGCTCGTCATCGACGACGAGGATGCGGCCGACCTCGTTGCCCGTGGGCACGTTGAACGGAATCCCGCGCTCGCGGCAGACCCGCTCGAGGTCTTCTCGGCGCACGCGACGGTGGCCGCCGACGGTCTTGAACGCCGGGATCAGGCCGTCTTCGATCCAGCGAATGACGGTGGTGGGCGTGACGCAGCAGATCTTTGCGACGTCGTGGGTGGAGTAGGTGTCTTTGACAGGCGTGCGTCCGCGGGCCATGGAGGGTTCCCTTCGCGGTTCAGTCGGCAGTGCTGGATCCGGGGGCGGAGCCAGGGTTGCGATCGGGGTGTGGGTCGGGTGCGCGGACGGGCAGAACGACGGTGAACCGTGCTCCTGCGCCCGCGTGTGATTCGACGACGATGTCGCCGCCGTGGTCTTGAACGATGCCGTAGGAGATCGCGAGGCCCAGTCCCGTGCCTTTGCCGATCTCCTTGGTGGAGAAGAAGGGGTCGAAGATACGAGGCAGGACCTCGTCGGGGATGCCGTGGCCTTCGTCGGCGACGGTGAAGCGTACGTCGTCACCCTCACGCGCGAGGCTGATGCGCATGGTGCCCCCGCGGGGCATGGCGTCGACGGCGTTCGAAAGCAGGTTCAGCGCGACCTGCTCGAGCTGGTCGGGGTCGGCGTGGACCACCGCATCGTCGTTTCGCTCTCGAAGCACGCGCACGTTGTGCATCTTCCACTGATACTCGCCGATGCCCACGACCCGGTCGATGAGGGCGCGCAGGTCAATCGGGCTGCGCTCGCCCCCGTCGCGCTGGCGAGAGAACAGCAGCACGCCCTCGACGATCTTCCGGCAGCGGTCTCCACTCTGCGAGATTTTCTCGACCTTTTCCCGGACCCCGGCGGGCAGGTCGCGCTCGAGCAGAAGGCGGGAGTAGCCCACCACGCCCGACAGCGGGTTGTTGATCTCGTGGGCGATGCCGGCAGCGAGCAGGCCGACGGCGGCGAGCTTTTGACTCCGCAGGATCTGGCTCTCGAGCGCTCGACGGTCGCGCAGGTCGAGCCCGACGAACACCGCCCCACCCCGCGCATCGGCGGCGTCGAGCCGGCGGCCTTCGAGGTGAAGCGGGATTTCGTCCCCGTTGCGGTGGCGCAGGGTGATCTCGCGAGCGACGTCGCCGTCGCGCTGCACCGCGCCCCACAGGTCGGTCCATTGTTCGGCCGCCTGGGCAGCACCGACCTCGACCCCGAAGATGCGCCCTTCGGCCTCGGATGCCGGCGTGCCCAGCAGCGCTTCGCTGGCGCGGTTCCACGTGACCACGCGCCCATCCGCGTCCACCGAACCGAGCAGCACGGTGGTCTGGTTGAGCAGCATCGCCTGGTAAGCGGCCAGCTCCGCGGTCTCGAGCGTGAGCAGGCCCGAGGCCAGGCCCAACGCGATCTGGGCCGCAATGGTGCCGATGAGCACCCGGTCTCGGTCGTCCCACGGCGTAGCGTCGTGGCGAGCGAGCAGCAGATGGCCGACCACGCCCGAGGGGCCGCGCAGGGCCACGCGGGCACTCTGCGGCAGCGACCCGGCCACGCCGAACGCCGCGCGGATGGTCGCGTCGACGGCGGTCGACATCACGACGTCGCGCCCGTGGGCCCACGCCTGCGGCGGTGCGTGCTCGTCGGCGAGCTCGACGATCGGCTGCGGCTGGTCGGCGATGAGGTCCCAGCGCTGCCAGGCGCCGCCGGTCCGAGCCAGCAGCGACACCCGCTCGGCCCCCAGCGCCGTACCCAACGCAGCGCACGCTGCGAGAACCGACTGCCGAGGATCGTCGGCCTGCACGAGACAGCGGTCGACCTGGGCGACGAGCCGCTCCTCGAACGCGCGACGACGGCGCTCGCGAAGGTCGCGGACGAGCATGACCGCGGGACCCGATCCGGCGGCCAGCGACAGCTCGACCGGGACTGCCTCCCCGTCGCGACGCCGCAGCGTCAGCTCGCCCTGCCAGCTCCCGGTCCGCGCGACCGTCAGCGCCCGCGACAGCTGCGAGACATCGCTGCGACTCGCCAGCTCGAGCACGCTGCGACCGACCACGCCATCGCCCAGCAGGCTCGCTGCCGAAGGGTTCGCGTGCACGACGCGGCCGCCGTGGTCGACCAGCATCACCCCCTGGTCGAGCGCGTCGAGGCTGCGCGTCACCGCCATGCCCAGCTCGGCCTCGGGCGCGAGCCGGGATGGGCTGGAGGGGTGGCACGTCACGGCGACGCGGCCCGAGCCCAGCCGGGAGCTGCGCACCGAGCAGTCGACGCGAGGCCCCAGCCGGGGAAGCAGGCCGACGTCGAGCGCAAAGCCGCCGCCGTCCTTTTCGGCCAGCGCCCGAAATGCCCGACCAAAGCCCTCCCGCTCGCTGGCCCGCGAGAGCCACAGCAAGAACGGCTCGCCGACGCAGGCATCGGGCGTCAGATGCAGGAGGTCGGCGAAGGCCTTGTTGGCGTCTTGAACCAGACCCGCGCGGTCGAGCACGACCGTGGCCACGGGCAGTGCACCGAGCAGCTCTCGGTAGAGGCTCTCGTCGTCCGCGGTCCCTCGACCGGGCGCGTCTTCGGCTCGAATGCCGACCGTGCGCTCCTCATCGGACTCGGTATGCGGGAGATTGTCCATCGCGGGGGACGCTCGAGGCGCCGAATGGCGGACGCCGGGGCCCGCCGCGCGAACCCGTAAAAACCGCCGTACGTGCTGCCTCGGAGGGTACCGTACCCCCCAATCCGCCGCACGTGGTAGTGCCTTAGCCGCCGCGGCGTCTTCGCACGCCCGCGCGCCGGGTCGCCACGGTTTCGTTCTCGCCCCCCAGCCCACCCATGAGCGCCGAAACGCCCTCCACCCTTCGTCAGGCGGCCACCGTGGTCGTCACACGCCCAACCGCCGCCGCAGACGACGTTGAGATCTACATGGTCCAGCGGTCCGCCAAGAGCCCGTTCATGCCCTCCACGCTGGTGTTTCCCGGCGGCCGCCTCGACGCGGACGACGGGCCGCCCGAGGAGGACGCGACCTGGGTACGGGCGGCGATCCGCGAGTGCGAAGAGGAAACCGGGCTCGATCTGCCCGAGAGGCTCCTGTGGTTCGACACGTGGCTGACCCCCTCGGGCGAGAGTCGGCGCCGCTACCTCACGCGCTTCTATTGGACGCAAATCGACCGCGACACGGGAGATCGCGCCGAAGCCGACGGGCACGAGACCCACGATGGTCGGTGGGCGACCGCGGCCGCGCACCTCGAGGCGTGGACCGCCGAGACCGTGGATCTGCCGCCCCCCACCCTCTGCACGCTGCTTCGGCTCGCGCCCCTGGGCCCGGACGCCGCGCACGCACTGGCGACGCTGGAGCCCTCGGCGGTCATTTTGCCGAAGATCGAGCTCAGCCCGGCCCGCATCCAGATCGTCATGCCGCACGACCCCGCGTACGATGACCTTCCCGGGGAGGCCATGCCCGCGCCCGAGCGCGTTCGCAGCCTGCCGACTCGATTCTCCCGCAAGGAACGCGTATGGACCCCCGACGACTCGCCCTCGCCTGCGTCCTGAGCCTCGCCGGCTGCGACGGCGCCGACAAGGCTGCGCCCCAGGACGCGGCCGCGCCCACGCCCCCCCCGGCGGCGCCGCAGACCCCCGCCACCGAGCCCGAGGCGCCCAAGTCCACCAGCCACGCGCTGCTGGACTGGCTCGACCCTGACGCGGTCGCCATCGTCTACACGAAGATGGCCCACACCGTGGACGCCGAAGCCTTTGCGACGACGTTCGCCGTCCCGCCCAAGCTCGCTCGCATGCTCCGGGACGTGCCCGCGGTCGACGACGCCTTGGACGCGATCAGCGATCCGGCCGACCCTCGACCCGCGCAGTGGCTCGGCCCCGAAGCGGTCGCATCGACTTCGGTGGTGTCTTCGGGCACGTACGTGCTGCGCCCGCTCATCAAGCCGCGCGCCGAGGTCGAAGCGATCCTCGGCCGCGCGGGCATGACCGCCGACACCGTCGAGGGCTTCACGATCTACCTGCCGCGGGGCGCCTTCCCCTGGAAGGTCGCGTTCGTGACCGACACCGTCGTCGCGTTCGTGCCGGTCAAGGAGATCGGCACCGGCTTGAGCCCGCTGACCGCCGGCCGCGATCTGCCGCCGTCGCAGGCGGAGACCGAGCTGCGCACGGTGCTGGACGACGATCCCGCCACCTCGCTGGAGGCGTTCGCGGCCGGGCCGCTGCTGCATCTGGACCTCGGGCAGGACCTCGCGCAGTACGCCGTGCGGGCGCGCCCCTTCCAGCGCTCGGGCCTGGAGGTCGAGGTTCGGCTCGCGCCGATGGAGGACCCGATGGCCGCCGCGGGCGCGCTCGGTGACCGCGACCTTTCGCTGGAGACCGACGCGTTGGCGGCGCTGGCGAAGAAGGTCGCGTTCACCGTCGAGGGCCCCGTCGTCGTGGGACGCCTGCAGATGCCCGCGACCGAGGTCGCCACGCTGGCGGAGGGCTGATGCGACGCGCATCCCTGCTGCTGCTCGGCGTCGCGCTCGGGTGCCCCAGCCCGACGACGACCCCGCCGCCGCCGACCGAGCCCGAGCCGGCGCCTCCGGCCGCCGAATCGCCGCCGCCGGTGCAAGCGTGCGCGCCCGCGGCCTTCGCCGCCGTGGCTCCGATCCCGCCCAGCGCACGCGCGGCTGCGCTGCTCGACACGACCGCACCGGACCTCGACGGCGCCCTTGCAGCGGTCAAGGCCGTCACCGACGACGGCGCCCGCACCCTTCCGATCCGCATCGCCTTCTCGCTGGGCCAGTGGACCTGGCAAGTCCCGCTGCTGCGACGAACGCTCGAGCAGGCCGGCTTCGTGCCCGACGCGCTCCTCTACGTCGCGCTGCCCGACGGCTCGTCCGCGTGGGCGTGGCCGCAGGACTGCGACCTCGACGCTGTGCGCCAGAACCTCGCGTCGGGCTGGGGCATGAGCCTTCGCAACACGGCCTACGGCGCCGTTGCGACCGCGCCGCTGGGCGAGGACGGGACGCCCGCGTTCGCGTACGACTTCGTGGCCTGGGGCGCGACGGCCTACCTGGTGGTGCCCGCGGGACGGGCGAGCCTGGTAACCCAGCTGCTCGCCGAACGCCCCACGGACAGCGCCGCGGCGACGCTCGGCGACCACATCGACGCGCTCCCCCCAGGGCCGATCCGGCTCGCGGTGCGCATGGACGACCTGGTCACACCCGGCGCCGCCGCGCCCAGCGAAGGCACCATCGCGAGCCACCGCGTGGATGCGCAGGGCTGGGCCGCCCCCGACGACGAGGGTCGGTGATAGCGTCCGGCGGATGTCTGCCGAACGCGTGATGGCTCTGCTTCCCCCGTTCCTCGAGAAGGTCGCCGCGCTCGACCCGGCCACCGCTACGGACGACGCAAAGGCGGCCGCCCTGCTCGACGCACTCAACGCTGCCTTTCCGGCCGATTCCGAGGCCGTGTCGGCTCTCGGTGCCGCAATCGCCGACGGCGTGGCAGACGGATCGGTGTGCAACCGGGGCGACGACGGAGCCCGGTTCAGCCGCCTTGCGAAGCCCTCGGAGGTCACCCACGGCCTGTCCGTCGACGTGGTGTCCCTGCGCGGTGGCGCCCTGGAGCACAGCCACCCCAGCGGCGAAGTGACCCTGGGCTTTCCCGCCTCGGCCGACGATGGCGCCGCGCGCTTCGACGGGCACGCGCCGGGCTGGGTGTTCATGCCTCCTGGGTCGAAGCACGTCCCCACGGTGGAGGGCGGGCAAATGTTCCTGATCTACTTCCTGCCGGACGGGGCGGTGACGTGGCACCCCAAATCGTCGCCGGCGTAGGGTGAGAACGCGTAAATCCAGACGGACGGGGCGCCGGTGAGGCTTGCCCGGGGCCCGCGAGCATGTGTTAGCTTTCCGCCGACTCATGCCCCTGCAGCGCAACGGATTCTTCACCCCTGCAAGCGTCGCCCTGTGCCTCGGCCTGCTCGCTCCGCTCGCCGGCTGCGATAAGAACAAGCCCGACGGGACGACCAACCCCCCGACGGGCGACGGCGCCGTCGCGGCCGCCTCGGGCGGCGCAACCGACCCCGCCGACGCCGACGCTGGTGATGCGGGTGCTGCCGACGGTGGCGGCGACGCTGGCGATGGCGGCGCAGCCGAGCCGGCCGCACCCAAGTGCGACGCCAAGGTGGCCGACACCCCGACCGCCCTCTTCGGCGACAAGGTGCTCATCCGCCCCCCCGTCAACGTCGAGATCGTCGAAGACACCCCAGTGTTCGCGCAAACCTACGCCTCCGGCGGGTTCGTGAGCGCCTGTGATGCAACGATCGACAAGATGTACCTGTTCGTCTTCGAGAACGACAAGAAGAAGGATGCGAGCACGTACATGGAAGAGGTCATCGGCGAGATGCTGGTCAAGAACGGCTACACCGGTGGCACGCGCGGCAAGAACTACGCGGAATCGGCGACCCAGGTCGACACCGAGATCGAGTACCCCGCGGGCAACGGCGCACCACCGGCCAAGCTCTACGTTTCCGTGAAGAAGCTGTACGACAACACGCTCGTCACCGTCTTCGCGACCCGCCCCGATGAGTTCGGCGCGCTCGCACCGTCCTTCCAGGAGTCGGCCGCGAGCCTGATCGTTCTTCCGCCCGACGCATAGGTCGAGCCCAACGAGCTCCGACGCAACCGATTCACGCAGTCGGCCGCGTCCATGCGCACGCGGGAGATCTCGACCGAGGTCTCCCGCGTTCTGCGTGGTTGAGCCCGGGCCTCGCGCGTGGGCGAGAGATCTTGCCGGCGAACGCCGATTCCGCTACACCGGGGCCTCGCCAGGGGGCGGGAACGGGACTTCGCATCCAGCGCACGCGCCTCGGGGATGTCGATCCTCCAGTTGACCCCATCGTCTAGTGGCCAAGGACGCCGGCTTCTCAGGTCGGAAACAGAGGTTCGAGTCCTCTTGGGGTCGCCATCACGCAGGTCTACGGACCCTCAGACGCTTTTTCACCGCCGGCTGTTTTTTTCCTCTTGCAAAACCGAACGCCGGCGCGTACAAGCTCCTCCACTTCAACGGGCGCCACACACGAGGCGCTCTCCGGCCCCATCGTTCAGCGGTTAGGACGCGAGGTTTTCATCCTCGAAACCAGGGTTCGATTCCCTGTGGGGTCACTTCCGGGCTTGTAGCTCAGTTGGTAGAGCAGCTGACTTTTAATCAGCGGGTCGCAGGTTCGAACCCTGCCGGGCTCACTTCAAGGGTCTCGACGTCATCAACGTCGAGACCCTTTGATTTTTTAGGCGCGTACGCCAACCGTTTCGACCTGCGCAGGGTTCAGCCGTCGCTCGGCGGCAGCACGCCCGACTTGGGTCCGCCGTCGGTCCAGCGGATCCGATTCCGGGTGGAGTCCGTCTGCGTCTGCGTGACGTAGACGATCTCGTCGGTCCCGTCCCCATCGACGTCGGTCACCGCCTCGAGCTCGAAACGGGCCTCGCGCATCCGCAGCGGCACCGCGATGGCGCCCAGGGTCGCGTCGTCCTTCATCGTCAGCATGCCGCCGATGAACTTCGTGGGCCCCTCCGGGTCCTTGCTGCGAAGGTTGACGTTGACGATCACCACCAGGCCAGCGCCGTCGGGAAACGAGCCCCGGGCAATCTGCACCCGCGACTCCGAGAAGACCTTGCGGCCGAGCCGCTTCCTGTCCAGGGCAGACAGGTTCTCGGAGAAGATCTCCGGAAGCGCTGCGGCGACCGCCCTGCCCGTGGTGCTGCGGTACCGGACCGTGATGCCCGAGGCTTCGGACGCAGCCGCAGCGGGCTCGGTCTGCTCGGTCTGCGCGGTGGGGCTCAGGAGGGACAACAGGACGGAAAGCAGGGTGATCTTCATGATGCCTCGCCGGTACGACGTCCGGGCCTGAAGGCATCATTCCCCCCGCCGCCTCAATCACGGCAATGAGGCAAATCGCCCCGCGTCAGCCCCCCAAGAGCGTCTCGACGACCGCGACTGCGTCCTCGAGCTCCGTGCCGACGTGCGCGACCGCGCCCTGCTCGTCGAACACGACGTTGAGCGGGAAGACGTGCGCGGGCAGCCGGAAGCGGCGGAACTGCTCGGAGTCGTAGTCCAGCGCCACGGGGAACGTCAGCCCGAAGATCTGCGTGTGCGTGGCGGGGAAGCGACCCTCCGCAAAGCTGTGGATCGCCACCGCGGTGAAGGCGTCGGGATCGAACGCGGGCAGAACTTCATCTTCGACCGAGGGCAACTCCCTCGTGCAGTCGCTTCACAACGGGTTGTAGAGCTTTGCCAGCACAACCTTGCCGAGCTGGTCGCGGCTGTCGAAGTCACGACCGTCGACGGTGAGCACGCGGAACGGCTCGACCGCGTCCCCGACCTGCGCCGGCGGGCGGCCGCGCTCCACCGATGCGACGTACGTGGGCTGGTCGGGGTCGTTGCTCAGGATGCGCAGCGTGCCTTCGCTGACCGGCTCGCTGTCGTCGTGACGCAGCCAGAACAACAGGCGGCCGCCGGGCGGAACGAGGAACTCATCGGGGCACCCTTGCGTGGGCGGGTTGATGTCTGCCGCGACCTCGGCCGAAAAGGGTGCATCGGCCATGACGTCCGTGACCCGCAGCGGGGCGGTGCCGAGGTTGTCGAGCCCAAAGAGCGCCTCGGTCTGGCCCTCGGTCATCGTGAAGGTGAACGCCTCGACCGAGACCTCCGGGGCGACCTGCGCGGCCATCGTGTCGACGGGCGCCCAGCGCCCACCGTGGCCCGCCATGAACGCGCCGTCGACGTGCGCCACGGTGCGGATCCAGGCGCCGTCGACCGCACCACGGTCGGGCCGGACGTCCCGGGCGACCCACGCGAGACCGTCCTCGGTCGTGGAGAGCCGCAGCAGCGCCGACCCCGCGGCGGCAAGCAAGACGTCGCCGTCCGAGGCGACTTCGAGGATGCCTTCGTCGACCTGCAGGCTGGAGGCGAGCGACACGCGCCCACCGCTCACGGAGAGCTCGTCGAGGCCGTGGCCAGGGCGGATGCCGAAGATGCGCCCCGAGGCCGCCACGAGCCGCTGCGCGAACCCAGGGCCTTCGACGAGCTCCGCCTGCGCCCCGCCGCCGTCGGCGTCCAGCAGCCGGTAGCGCGCGCCGCCGACGGTGGGGTCCTCGATGTCGCCGAGCACGTAGCCATCAGCCACGAGCAGCCCCGCGTCCGTGGTGAGCAGTCCGCGCGCGTCGTCTGCTCCCGGGACGACCTGCGCCGCGCCCAGCTGCCCCTCGACGAGGGGCACGGACAACACGCCTTCGGTGCCCGCGGCAAGCCACACGGCCCCCTTCGCCGCCACGACGTCGAACAGGGGGTGAGGCTCCGTGCGACCGTCCAGCACCGCGCCCGCAGCGAGGTCGACCCAGACGAGGTCGCCCGCGTCGCTCGTGGCGACCGCCTGCCCGCCGCCCAGATCTGCGAGGCCCGTGCAGGTGCCAGTCAGGCCCGGGACGTCGAGCACGTCGAGCTCGCCCGCGTCCGCGCGCGCCACGAAGCCGGCGCCGCACAGGAGCGCCCCACCCTCCCCGCGCGCGGTCGAGCGCTGCACCTCCGCGGGCAGCGAAGCGCCGTCGTCCCACCGCGGTGTGAGCACGTCGACGTACGTGGCGTCGCCGCAGGCGACCGGCTCGGTCTCGCCGACGCCGTCTTCGGCGGAGCCGCTGGAGTCATCGGCGCCGCCGGTCGAGGGCCCCCCGGAGGTGGTGCCGGCGCCACCGGTGTCCGTGTCGGTCTCCGCGGGCGTGCTGCCCCCCGCGCCGCCGCCCCCACACGCCCCGAGGATTGCCGCCAAACCCAAGATCACCGAACGCGCCACGCCTCCACAATCGCACAACGGGGCCTCGACGTTTCACGCGCCGTCTGCAGGGTCTGCGACGCCGCGGAGTGCAGACACACGCCGCCGGGTCCGTGGGCGGGGTATAACGGCCAAATGCGGTCGACCGCCGTCCTCCTCGCGCTCGCGTTTGCGGGCGCGTGCGCCGACGAGGCGCCCCCCGAGGCACCGCCTCCGCCGGCCGTCGTCGCACCGACGCCTGCGCCCGGCCCCGCGGCGGAACCCACCCCGGCCCGGGCCCCGGCCCTACCGCCGCTCGGCGAGACGGAGCAGGCCCGTGTACGGACGCTCGCCGAGACCTTCGCCAAGGGCGGCTGCACCGACGAGCCGGTCCAAGCCCTGCGGGCACTGACCGCCGTTCACGGCGACCAAGGCCCGCTGCGAAAAGCGCAGCTGCTGATGTTCGAAGCCTGCCAGGACGCGGTGGGCAAGGCCGAGCTGCTCGCGCGGACGCTGCCGGCCGACGCCGACGCCGACGCCCGGCTGCAGATGGGCGCCGCCTGGATCCGGGCTGCGCGCTACGACGAAGCCGTGGCCGTGCTGCGACCGCTGAGCGTCGAGCAAGGCCCCGCCTCCAAGGCCGCGTGGCTGGCCGGGTTCGCGACCTTTCACGCCGGCGACCCCGAAGCCGCCCTGCCCCTGCTCGAGGGCGCCCGTGCGCAGGCACCGACGGACCGCAGCGACGCGTGGCTGCTGATCGGGCTGTCGAAGCTCCATGCGGGGGATGCCGACGGCGCGGTCGCGGAGTTTGAGGCTGGCAACGCGGCCGTCCCCGGCGACCGCTCGATGCTCCAAGGGCTCGCGCGCGGGTACGCGGCGCTCGGACGCACCGAAGACGCGCGCACGACGACGCTCGCAGCCCGGGCCGCCCACGAAGGCGCCGCCGCCAAGGAGCAGGCCGCCTACCGCCTCTCGGCCCTCGCGACCCAGCTCCGCACCGCCCACAAAGACGGCGACCTCGAAACGCTCGAGAAGACCTTCGACATGATGTGGCCGATGGCGCCGACGAAGCTGCGCGCGCAGATGCTTGCCGTCCGCGCGGCGGCCTACGACCGCGCTGGTCGCCCCGAAGACGCAGCCGCGAGCCGCGCCCAGGCACAAGCCCTGCCCCAAGGAGACACTGCACCATGAGCACGCCCGCTGCCCGCACCGTCGCGTTTGCGGTGCTCTTGCTCGCCGCCTGCGAGTCGGAGCCCGCCCCGCCCGCGCCCGCGCCCGCGCCGAGCTTGTTCGAAGGCGAGGCAGAGCCCGCGACGCCCGCCACGCCATCGGCTCCAGCCGCCGCTGCCGCCGCGCTGCGCTTCGACGACGTCACCGAGGCCTGGAGCGTGTCGCTGCGCCACCATGCCGGTCGGCACGATGACCGATGGCTGCCCGAGGTGATGAGCGGCTCGGTCTCCGTGGTGGACGTCGATCGAAACGGCGCCCTGGACCTCATCCTCATCGACTCCGGCAGCGTGCTCGACGACGCGCCGACCGACGCGGGGCACCGGCTGCTGCTCGGCGACGGCAAGGGCGGGTTCACCGACGCGACGAAGGCCTGGGGCCTGGACCACGCCGGGTACCCGATGGGTCTGGCGGCGGGCGACATCGACAACGACGGCTGGGTCGACCTGTACGTGACCAGCTTCGGCGAGGCCGACCGCCTGTATCGCAACGATGGCGGCACGCGCTTCGTGGACGTGACCGAAGCGTGGGGCATCGCGCCGAAGGGCTGGTCGACCAGCGCGGCGTTCTTCGACCTCGAGAACGACGGCGACCTCGACCTGTACGTCGCGCGATACGTCGACTACACGCTCGAAGACGCCATCAAGTGCTGGTACCGCAGCATCCACATCTACTGCACCCCGGCGATGTACGAGCCGCAGCCCGACCGCGTGCTCCGCAATGACGGCGGCACGTTCGTCGACGTCTCGGAGGCCAGCGGCGTGCAGGCCGAAGCCGCCAAGGGCCTGGCGATCGCGACCGGCGACCTCGACGACGACGGGGACACGGACCTCTACGTCGGCGACGACATCTCGCAGAACCTGATGTTTCTCTCCGACGGCAAGGGCGCGCTGGTCGAGAGCGCCATTGTGGCCGGCGTCGCCTACTCCGACCTCGGCCGCGAGGAGGCGTCGATGGGCATCGCGATCGCCGAGGCGGACGCCGAGCCCGGCTGGGACATCGCGGTCACCAACTTCCAGGCCGAGCCCGTGAGCCTGTACTCGCGCCGCAGCGGCGGGATCTACCGCGAGCGCAGCGACGCCGCAGGCATCGGCGCGCCGACGCGCGCCCGGCTTTCGTTCGGCATCGACTGGCTCGACGCCGACAACGACGGCGACGAAGACCTGATCGTTGCCAACGGCCACATCAACGACAACATCGCCACGTTCCGCGAGAGCGTGACCTTCGGCCAGGCCAACAGCCTGTTCGCGCGGGTCGCCGACGGACGATTCGAAGACGTGAGTGCCTCGGCCGGCACCGCGCTGGCCAAGGCAGGCGTAAGCCGCGGCCTCGCGGTTGGGGACCTCGACGGAGACGGCGGCGTCGACTACGTCGTCGTCGAAAACGACGGGGCGGTGCAGGTCGCCAAGAACGCCACCGAGAACCGTGGCCACTGGGTCAGCCTGTGGCTCGAGGGCACCACCGCGAACCGCTCCGCGATCGGGGCGGTCGTCACCCTCACCGCGGGCGGCCGAACCCAGCGCCGCGAGGTCCGTGGCGCGACGTCGTACCTCTCGGTCAGCGACCGCCGGCTCCACTTCGGCCTCGCCGACGCGACCGCCGTCGACACGGTCGAGATCCGCTGGCCCGGCGGCGACACCCAGTCCGTCAAGCTGTCCGGCGTCGACGCCCACGTCCGGATCGTGCAGGGCAAGGACCCGCAGCCATACACCCCGGGCGAATCGGTGATCGCCCCGTGAAGCCGCGCCACTGGCGAGCGCTGCAGCGCGGCAGCGGCTGGCTGCTGGCCGTGGTCGTGGTGCTGCTCGTGGCCGACAGCGCCTTCTTGGCCACGGCGTACACGCCTGCGGGCCTCGTCGCCCCGATGCAGCGCCTGCACCTGTGGCTCGGCGGCGCGCTCACGGCCTTGCTGCCCCCGTTCGTCGCAGCGCACTGGCAGCTGCATCGTCGTCACCGCAACACCGACGCGCGTCGCATCGGCCTTCTGGTCGCCGCAGTCGCAGCCGTTGGCTGCGTTGCTGGCTGCGTGCTGTGGGCCACGGTCGGGGGTGCAGGCAGCCGCAGCATCCTGCTGCTGCACGAGGGTGCGTTCGTGCTGGCGGTGGCCACCTACGTCGTCCACCGGCTCCGGGCGCGCGTGACCCCGGCGCTGCGTGCCGAGTGGGTCGGCGTGGGCGGGATCGTGGTGTTGGTGGGCGGCACCTGGGTCGCCCAGCTCGCCGTCCCGCGCGAGAGCGCCGAGGCTCCCCTGCCCGCGTACGCGCCGGGGCTCTCCCGCGCCACGACCCGCGACGGGCACGTGCTGCGCCCCGAGGACCTCGGCGACCCGGCGTACTGCGCCGACTGCCACCCCAGCATCGCCGCGCGCTGGGAGTCCTCGGCGCACCGACACAGCTCGCTGAACAACCCCTTCTACGCGAAGACGCTCGCGGTTGGGCAAGCCGAGCGAGACCCCGACCAGATGAAGTTCTGCGGTGGGTGTCACGACCCGCTGCTGCTGCTGACCGGGCGCATGGATGCGCACCCGCAGCCGGGTGAGCCCGACACCGACGCGGCGATCACCTGCTTGGCCTGCCACGCGATCGAAGCCATCCCCGACCGGGTCGGTAACGGCGGCTACCGCATCGCGCCGGTGGAGCACTACCCCGGCTTCGGATCGGACGACGCGGACGAGCGAGCCCTGGGCGCTCGGCTGATCCGCACCAAGCCTGCGCAGCACATCGCCAGCCTCGGACCCGAGCACCTGCGCAGTCCGCAGATGTGCCAGCCCTGCCACAAGGCGCACATCCCCGAAGCCCTCAACGGCTACCGCTGGCTTGCCGGGCAGAACGAGTTCGACCCCTGGCACGACAGCGGCGCCGGCGGCAACTCGGCCCGCACGTTCTTTCCGCCCGCGCCGAAGCAGAAGCGCTGCCAGGACTGCCACATGCCGCAGATCGCCAGCGACGACCCAGCGGCCAAGGACGGGACGGTGGCCGACCACGCGTTCCCCGGCGCCAACACGGCGCTTCCGACCGCGGTGGGCGATGCGGCATGGGCTGCACGCAACGCCGCCTTCTTGCAGGACGTGCTTACGCTCGATGTGGGGGCGGTCGACGTGGCGTCCGAGCAGGCCACCGCGCGATGGCTCGCGCCCGAGGGCACCGTCCATGGCACGGCGGGCGCCCGCACGACGCTGGACGTCGTCGTGCGCAACGTGGGCTCGGGGCACCTCTTCCCCGGAGGCATCGCGGACCTTCGCGAGGTTTGGCTCGAGGCCACCCTCGTGGACGCCGAGGGCACGCCGCAGGTCGCGACCGGCTGGCTGCAGCCCGACGGGGTCCTCGATCCCGACGCGCATCGCTGGAACGCCGTGCTGCTCGACCCCGACGGAAACCTCGTGAAGGTCCATGACGTCGAGCGTTCCGCCGTGGTGCTGAGCAGCCGCCGCATCATGCTCGGAGCCTCCGACGTGGTGCGCTTACAGCTGCCCTTCCCCGACGCCCCCGCGACCGTGCGGCTGCGGGTCTTGCACCGGAAGTTCGGGCGCGACTACGTGGCGTTCGTGCTCGGCGACGACGCCCCGCCCATGCCGATCACCGTGATGGCCGAGGCGTCGATCGACCTGACCCCCGGAGACAAATCCCCGACCGAGCCCGGTCCCAGCACCGGCGCGCGCCTGCGCAACCTGGGCATCGGACACCTGCTCCGCGGGGACACCACGCTGGCCAAGCAGGCTGCGGCGGCCGCTGCGACGCGGCTGCCCGAGGACCCCGGACCGCCTCTAGACCTGGCCCGCGCCGCGCTGGCCGACGGAGACCTCGACGTCGCCCTCGAGCAGGTCCGCGCCGCCGACGTCATTCAGCCGGGGCACCCCACAGCCGCGTGGCTGCTGGCCCGGGTCCGCGCCGCTGAAGGCAACCATCCGGCCGCTCTCGAGGCGCTCGACGTCGCGCTGGAGGCGTTCCCGCGGGACCGCGAGCTGCTGGTGATGGCCGCAAACGCGCTGTTCAAGCTCGAGCGCGACGAGGAGGCGGCGGCTCGACTCGAGCAGGTGCTCGCGATCGATCCCGAGCACGTCTCGGCTCACGCGCTGTTGATGCGCATCCGCGCCGAACAGGGAGACGACGAGGCCGCCGCGCGGCACGAAGCGGCCTGGAATCGCGTGCGGCCGTCCTCGGCGGATCGGACGATTACCGAGCGAGCCCGGCGAGAGCACCCCGCGCTCGACCGCCGTGCCAACCAGCAGTACGTCCTGCCCCTCGCGACGCCGCCCGCCGGCTGGGCACCGGCCCAGCCCTGATCCGGGCGCGGATTTCACGGTGGTGTCGCCCGAGGCAACATTTCGGCGCCTCGAGCCACATAGAGGGCATGGTGCGGAGATGGTGGGTCCTGTGCGTGGTGCTTGCGGGATGCGCAGACGCCCCCGATTCGGCGTTCGACGGCGCGGATGAGGCACCCGCGGGCGGAAAAGCGGACGCCACCGACCCCGACGGCGCAGACGTCGACCTCGGCGCGTTCGGAGGGGTCCCCGACGACACGTCGTTTCCCGCCGCGGGCCGCCTGGTCGTGCAGGACGTGCGGCTAGGCTGCGACGGGGAGCTGTTCGAGGGCGACCAGAGCTGGTGCGGCTCGGTCCTGGTCACGCCGACCGTGTCCCTCACCGCGGCGCACTGCCTGCAGTCGCTCGTCGACAAAGACGACCTGTCGCTGAGCAGCGTCGAGATCCAAGGGCGCGCCTATGCGGTGACCGAGTGGAGCCTGGACCCGACCTACGGTGGGTTTCACCGCGGCAGCCACGACCACCAGACCCCGCTGCGCCCGCTGGCGACCGCGGGCCGTGGCGCGCCGAAGGTGGGCACGCTCAGCCCAAGCCTCGAGCCGCCCACGATCACCTCCCGCCTCGCGAACGCGGGCGTGGGATCCGACCTCGCGCTCGTGGTCCACGAGCGGGTCGATGACGTCGCACCATCGCGGATCTACCTCGAGGAGACCGACGGCCTGCACGACGAGGGGTTCGATATCGGCGAGACGTTCACGCTCGTCTCCTACGGTCCCTCTCACCGCGCCGAGGGGCCAGGGTTCCGCCGAGACGCGCGCCATCGGGCCTCGGTCGCCGCAAACCCAGCCGGCTCCGGCGGAGGGCACACCAGCACCCTCGTGAAGCGGGACTTTGCCTTCTACATCGACGGCCGGCCCGCGGCGCAGACCAGCGTCGAGCGGGACGAGGTCCGCTATGGGTACTTCTCGGGCACGGCAGGACCGGACACCCCGCAGTTCCAGGCCTGCAAGGGCGACAGCGGCTCCCCTGCCTTCGCCGGCACCGGTGACGCCGCGTCGGTCGTCGGGGTCATGCACGGGTTCTCGACCGCCGCGGGCGCGAGCACCAGCCAGACCCGTAAGCTCGAGGACGACGCGGCTGGATGTACGGTCTGCAACCCGGGCTTCGGCCTCGCCTCCCTCGGGTCACCTGGCGCCCGCGCGTTCGTCTGCGCGGTGTTGGCCGCGGCCGAGCGCGACGAGCTTCAGCGCACGACGCCGGGATACTGCGCATCCTGAGCAGCGCCAGCGACACGCCGCCGCGAAGAGCTGCCCCGCTACAGGTCGAACCGTTTGCAGTACCCCGCAAGACGTTCGCGCATCGACGCGGGCTCGAGACCAAACGCCTCGGGCGCATGCGCGTGCGCGTGCCGAGGCTCGTCGCGGATCTTCGACGCCATCGCGTCCCCAAGCTCCGGCGTCCACGGCAGGTCGAGGTCGCCATAGATCCGCTCTGCAACGCCGGCGGGATCTTCCCGAAGGTCGGCGTGCCGCACGTGAACGACCCGCCCCGAGGGCAGCGCGTCACACTGCGCGAGGGCGAACGCGTGCGCGTCGAGCAGCGACGCATCGAACAGCTCGGGACCGATCGTCGTCGGGTCGACGCGGTCGGAGAAGATCGCTCGCGTATACGCGTACATGCTGCTCATCGAGCTCAAGACGCGCACCGGGTCGCGGTGGATGAAGACGAACTTCGCGCCCGGAAACCGCTCGAGCAGCACGTCGACGTGGCCGAGGTGCATCGGGTCCTTGAGCAGCATGCGCGTGCCGGTCGGGCGGTGGTGCCGAAGCAGCCGAAGCTGATCGATGTAGTGCCCGTACGCAACGCGGGGGTCTTGCGTGGCCAGCCACGCTTCGTAGCCGGGGATCCGGTACTGGACCGAGAACTGCAGCGTCCGCATCGCATGCATGAACAGGTTGCGACACTCCTCCGCCTCGTTCGGCGCCATGCGGTGGATCGCCTGGTAGTGGGGCGAGACGCGGGCGAGGTCCGCGAGCACCTTCTCGACCCGCGCCGGGCGATCGTCCGCACCTGCAGGCGCGACCGGAAACAGCGCCTCGTGGTGCATCGGCGCCCAGCTTGCGTCGTCGACGGCCAGCATGCGGTGCAGCGCCGTCGTCCCCGAGCGCATCCAGCCCAGCACGTAGACCGGATTCGGGAGCGCCGACGCCTCGACGCACGCTCCGGCCTGCAGCGCGGCCTGGACCTGCAGATGCGTCTGCAGCATGCGCTGCGTATCCGACGCTGCGCCGACGCGACCCAGCAGGCTCAGCGACGCGTCCGCTTCGAGCGACGCCACCAGCGCCTCACACGCCTGCACCACGGACGGATCGACCGTGCCGCCGATGGCCGCCTCCGCGCGCGCAATCCACTGCTGCGCATCCAGGCGTCGACTGGGCAGCCAGCCCAGCGCTCGGTTGATCCAGCCGTACCACCCCGGCTGACTCGCCCGCGCCGTCGTGAACTGGGCCGCTTGCAGCGTCACCCCTTCACCGTACGCCCGTGCGGGCGAAACGAAAACCCGACGTGTCGGACCGGGCGGCCGCGCCCGCGAACCGCCCGGTCGTCCCCGGCACCAGCGTCGAGATGAGGCGGCTACGAGATCCGCAGCCCCACGGGCAGGCCCTCTCCGAAGACCCGCTTCATGTCGCCGGCCGCCATGTCGCCGCCGCGCAGCACCATCTCGATCCAGCTTGCGGGCGACTTCGCCGCAGAAAGCCGCTCGGCGATGACCTTGCGACGCGCAACGGACACGTCGCGACGCGCATCACCGGTGAGGCGGCTGAGCGACGCGGCCGCGAACGCAGCTCCTTCGGCCGCGTCCCAATCGAGCGCGAGCAGGCGCTCGAGCCACGCGTCCGCAACGGTGCCGTCGACCGCGTCCTCGGGGTTGGCGCGCACGAGCACGCGGGCGCCAACGCGCGCGAGCGGCCAATACGACCCGATCTTCTTGGCCCGCTCGAAAAACAGCTCGCCCGCCCGCTGCTTGGCGTCGCGGGAGATCCGCTCGAGGCCAGAAACGAGCTGCATCATTTCGACCGGACCGTGCTTGTGCGGACCGGCGGGAGGCTTGCCCTCGCGCCACAGCCACGGCTCCAGCTCGGCGAACTGCTCGGCTTGACGCGTCGCGTCGAGACCCGCGGCAACGCGGCGCCACAGAATCCACCACTGGGGCCACGTGGCCTTGGAGCGGCGGCGCAGGCCCTCGTCGCGCAGGGCCCACAGCGCGTCGATGCGGTCCTCGTCGCCCGGCGCACCGAAGCCCGGGCGCAGCGACCAGCCCGCGAGGCCCAGCCAGCTGAGCTCGTGCTGATCGGAGACGCCGCGACGCGCCTCGTGCTCGAGGCAGACGTCCCACAGTGCGCGGCACGTGGCCGCCGACCACTGCCCACGTGGACCGATCGCCTTTTCGACGTCCCGCCGAAGCCCGCGAGCCACCTTGGGGTCGTCGCTGCCCAGCGCCTTGGCGAAGGCCGCCGCGGCCTGGTCGAAGCCGTCGTGGACGGGAGCAGCGTCCACCTGCGCCGCAGCTTCGCGCGCGCGCGCTTCGGACAGCGACTCGCGCCCGAGCACGAACTCCAGCTTCCACTTGCGCGGCGGCAGCTCGACCGTGGACAGGAAAATCTCGAGCGCGCCGGTGTCGGTCATCGTGGAGGACACGGTCACCGGGACCTCGCCCGCGGCCCGGCTCCGGTCCCGAAGGACGGTCTCCAGCGCCGGCAGCGGATCGAGCTCGGCATCCGCCTGCACCATCGCGCCGGGGGCGTCCGCGCGGTCGCCCGTGTACACGTACAGCGGGAAGGCCACGGGCGCGTCGATGCGCAGGTTGAACACGCGGTCGGGCACCGAGACCGAGCTGCCGTCGTCCATGCCCTTGGGCGCGACGCACAGCGCCTGCCGACGCCCGCCTTCGCCCTCGACCCCGATGTAGTAGGCGCGCGCCGTGCCGCCGCCGATGCTCTCCCCCACGCCGCGGCGCGAGAGGCCGTAGACGACCGCACCGCGAGCCACGGCCGTGTCGAGCGAGGTGTGGTCGAGAAAGCGAACGCCTGCCTCGCCGTACCAGCCGTGCAGCACCGACTGCAGGCGCTCGATCAGCGCGTGCCCGTTGAACACGCCACCGTTGAGCAGAACCAGGTCCGGCCTGGGCAACCCGTCCGTGACCGTGGCGCCCGCCTCGACGGCGGCATCGGCGTGCCGGCGCAGGAAGCTGCACACGTGCCGAGAAATGGCGGCGTCGCTGGCAAACGGCAGGCCGAGCGTGGTCAGGCCGGCCCGAGACGCCTTTTGGGCGACCTCGTCGGGGCCCGTGGTGGGCAAGAACCCGTCGAGCAGCACGGAGGCAACCTCATCGCGCCCGACCGTGATGCTGCGCGTGTTGGCGAGCAGCCGCGAGCCTCGCCCCTGATACGAGATGACGGCCTCCTCGGGGCCATCGGCGGCCAGCAGGCGCTCCTTGGCCGCGCGGGCCGACTGCACGATCGCCGACCAAACCGTGGCATCCGAGGGCCGCTCGATGCCAGCCTTGTCCAAGGCGAACAGCGCGAGCGCGGCGTCCATGTTGTCGCCCCCGAGCATGAGGTGGCCGCCCACCGCGATCCGCTCCAGGCGCTCGCCGTCGTCGCCTCGCTGCGCCCGCACGCGAACCAGGGTGAGGTCGGTGGTGCCGCCCCCGACGTCGACCACCAAGATCAGCTTGGCGTCGCCAAGCCGCTCATCGAGGTCGTTCGCGTGCGCGCCGAGATAGTCGTAGAACGCCGCCTGCGGCTCTTCGATCAGCCGAACGTCGCCGAGCCCGGCCTCGGCCGCAGCCTGCGTGGTGAGCTCGCGCGCGCCCTCGTCGAACGACGCGGGCACCGTGACGATCACCTCTTGGTCCGGCAGCGGCGCGTCGGGGTACCGCGCCTCCCAGACCTGGCGAAGATGCGCGAGGTAGGCGACCTGCGCTTCGAACGGCGAGACGTGCGGCTCGTCGTCGGGCGAGTTCCACGGCAGGATCGGGGCGCGACGGTTCACCCCGCCGTGGCAGACCCAGCTCTTTGCAGACGCGACCAGGCGCGAGGGCACCTTGGCCCCGAGCTTGCGCGCGAACTCGCCGACGACCCGCTCCGAGGGACCCCACGGCAGCCGCCGATCGTCGTCGCTGAGTTCGCCGGGCGCCGGCAGGTACATGAACGACGGGAACAGCGGCCGGTCGGCGGTTTCGCCCGGCGCGACGAGCTGGGGGATGTCCAGCAAGAACACCTTGGGAAAGCCCAGCTCGCTGGCCCCCATCGCGCAGTGCGTGGTGCCAAGGTCGATGCCGACCACGAAGCGCGCCGCGTCGCTCATGCGTCCCCCCGGACGTTGAAGCTCAGGTCCCATCGAGGAACGCCGGCCGCCTCGGGGTCGAGCGGCACCGCAGCGACGTCGAGCGTGCCGACTTCGGTGGCCCGCACCTGCAGCGTCACCTCGACCACCGTACCTGGCTCGCCCGGCAGCGTAGTTTCGATGGGCGCGAGCTCCTGCACGGTGTTCAGCTTGGTCTTCGCGCCGACCTCGTCGTGCCGCACGGGCGAGCCGAAGAAGCGGAACGAGACGGGCTCCCCGAGCACGATGCCGAAGGTTCGCTCCAGCGCAACGGTG
>JBCCQM010000116.1:0-25855 GCA_039024335.1 Myxococcota bacterium | reverse complement strand
GTGTACCCGCGCCCAAGGACATGGTCTGCATTCCCGGCGGCCCGGCGATCGTCGGCTACGACGACGGCCTGCCCGAAGAGGCGCCCGCGCGGGAGCTGGTGCTGAGCACCTACTACGTCGACCGCTACGAGGTCACCAACAGCCAGTACGACGCGTGCCACGAGGCGGGCGCGTGCAAGGTCCGGATCAACCGGACGCAGACCATCATGAAGCCGTTCGTGGGCGAGGATCAGCCCGCCATGCCAATGGACTGGCATCGCGCCCGCAGCTACTGCGCGTGGGCGGGCAAGCGACTGCCGACCGAATGGGAGTGGGAAAAGGCGGCGCGCGGCCCCGACGGCGAGCTGTTCCCGTGGGGCAACGACGAGCCGACCTGCGACAAGACCGTCTTCCGCGAATGCGCGCCCTACGGCTGCAAGCCGTATCCGGGCAAGGCGCATCGCTGGGACTGCAACGAGCACGCGACCAAGCCGGTCGGGTCTTTTCCCGCCGGGCACTATGGCCTGCACGAAATGGCCGGCAACGGCTACGAGTGGACCAGCAGCGCGGGCGTCGAGCGCATCGAGGATTGTGGCGAGGCGTGCAACGGCCTCGACCCGCAGGGCCTCTGCGACGGCGCGTTCCCCTGCAAGGGCCAGCGAATCCTCCGCGGAGGCAGCTGGTACTGGCCCAAGCATCGCACCCGCGGCTCGCACCGGCGCCTGGAGAAGCTCAAGACCGGAAGCCACCGCCTCGGCATGCGGTGCGCGACGCAGAACCCCTACCTCACCACGTTCCCCCCGACGCACCTCAGCGAAGCGCGGCAGAGTCCCGCCGACCCCACGCCCCCGTCCGAAGCCGAGCTGGCGATCGTCGCCAAGGTCGCGGACGACCCGATCGAAGACAAGAAGATCTGCGGCGCGAAGGTCCGCGAGACGTGGGGCGAGGCCCAAGCGCGAGGCGGCCGTTCCGAGACCACATGCCGCGACCCCTTCCCGTACATCATGACGAACGAGCCCAGGTCGTACCTGTGGAACGACTACGTGCAGGACCTCGGCGGCGCCTACGTCGGCATCGGCTCGGATCAGAACTACAGCACCATCGCCGCGATGCGCCCGAGCTGGGCGTGGGTGATGGACTACGATCCGCGCGTCGTGAACAACCACCGCCGTGTCTTCGCGTTGATCGAAGCCGCCCAGACCGCGGATGACTTCGTCGCTTTCTTCAGCCCTGCGGGCCGCGGCGACGCGCTGAAGGTCATCGATGCGGCATTCGACGGCGACGACGCGCTCCGCAAGCGGCTGCGCGGCGGCTTCTTGGCCACCGCCGACAAGCTCGCGCCGTACTATCGCGAGAAGCGAAAGGTCAAGGCGAAGGCCGGCGACTACGGCTGGCTCGCGAAGGACGAAAACTACGCGCTCATCCGCACGATGATCGTGCAGGGGCGGCTGCGGGTGGCCGCGGGTGACTTGCTGCGCCCCGACGGCGCGCTCGCCCAGATCGGCGACGCCGCCGAGGCGCTCGGCGTACCCGTTCGCGTCTACTACACCTCGAACGCGCCCTCTTCGTGGGGTGGCAAGGTCACGAAGGCCTACCGCGACAACGTGCTCGGCCTGCCGATGGACGCGCTGAGTCTGGTGCTGCAGACCAACTCCCGCGGCGGCTTCAAGCAGACCGGCCACTGGCACCACAGCGTCAGCTGGGGCCCCTTCCACCAGAAGCGACTCCGACGACCCGGCTACGACACCATTCCCAAGCTGCTCGAGGACAAAATCCCCGGACACCACGGGGACGTGACGCTGCTCGGCATGCCCGCACGCTGAGCCTATGGTCGACGGACTTCGAGACTTCGACCTCAACCTGCTGCTGCACCTTCAGGTGTTGCTGCGGACGCGGAGCGTCTCGGCAGCTGCGGCGGAGCTCGACCTGTCGCAACCCACGCTGAGTCGATCGCTGCAGACGCTTCGCGACGCGTTCGGCGACCCGCTTCTGGTTCGCAGCGGCCGCACCATGCTTGCGACCCCGCGGGCGCAAGAGATCGCCGCGTCGCTCGATGCGGTCCTTCGAGACGTCGGCGGCCTCGTTCGGCCGCAGCAGTTCGACCCGAACACGGCCGTGCGCACGTTCGTGCTCGGCGCCTCGGACCTGGTGTGTACGCAGTTCCTCCCCGCGCTGACGACGCTGCTCATGCATGACGCGCCGGGCGTCTCACTCAGCGTTCGCGGCGATGCGGCACCCCTCGAAGGCTTGCTGTCGGGGCGGCTCGACGTGGTCGCAGGATCCGCGCTCGACCATGCCGAGCTGCAGCGCACGTCCCTGCGCGTCCCCTCGATGGCCTGGCGGGTCTTGCTCGGACCCAAGCACGAATGCTTCGACGGTGAACTCGACGAAGCGCGATGGCTCGACTCCAGCCACGTCCAGCTCGCGCCGCAGGGTCGATACGGGGCCGCCGGCGCAATGGACCGCGTGCTCGCCGAGCGTGGCAAAAGCCGACACATCGCGCTCGAGCTCGGGCACGTCGCCACCGTGGTCGATGTGCTGCTTCAAACCGATTGGGTCTGCAGCCTGCCCGAAGCGATCGCGCGCAGCGTTGCCGAGGGCACGCGGCTGCGGTCGGTTGCGCACCCGCTCGGGGAGGACTGCCCCATGCCCAAGCTGTGCTTGACCTGGCACCAACGCATGCACGCCGACCCAGGCCACCAGTGGCTGCGGCGCTGCATCACGGGCCGCAGCAGCTGAGATTCACGGCGAGAATCGGAACATCCTCGCTCCGGATGCACGTCGCGTGGCGGGCGTTCTCCGTATCGCTACGGTGACAACGTGAACGACACGACCGGGCGCTCAGCCGTCAGCGTCTTCGACGGCAAAACCCTCAGCTACACCTACGAGAACGACTGGGTGTTCACCAACGTCTTCGACGGGACCACGCGGATCTCCGAGGTCGAGGGTCGAGGCACGCTTCGAGAGACGGTCGACATTCGCCGGATCGGCGCACACACCTACTTCATCGCCTGGATCGACGACGAGATGGGCCCGCTATCCCAGGTGATCGACCTCGAGTCGCGCACCCTGATGGCGGCAGTTCCCGTGGACGGCGTCAATCAGGTCTGGGTCGGCACCGTCACCGACTTCGCCGAGGCTCAGCCATGAGCACGTGGTGGACTCGATGGGGCGCGACAGCACTGCTCGGGCTCACGCTGGCGACCGGCTGCGCCACTGCAGGCCCGGCCGTGGGCAGCAGCGCGCTCGACGTCTTCGACGGCAAGACGCTCGCGTACACCTACGGCAACGGCAAGTACTTCGAGAACACGTTCGAGGGCAACGTCCGCACCACCGTCGTCAAGCGCGGCACCCTGCACGAAACCGTCATCGCGCAGCACCTCGGCGAGGACCGCTACCTCATGGTGTGGCGCGACGACAACATGGGCATGATCGTACAGGTCATCGATCTCGGGGCCGGAACCGTCCGCGCCGCCGTCCCGCTCCCGGATGGCCCGCAGGTCTGGGTCGCGGAGATCGAGCGCTTCGACTGAGCCGAGGACTCGTACGGCCTCCCGGGACGCGGTGAATCCGTGTCATAGTGAAGGTACGCATGCGCGCGTCCTTCCTGCTCACAGCCGTCCTTGCCGGGGTGGCTTGGTTGTGGAGCACGGTCGCGCTCGCGTCGGGCTTTCCCGACTTCGACCCCGACCGTGAGCAGGTCTTGCACGGCCGCGTCGCCCCCAAAGATGCTGCGGTCCCCGGCGAGGCCGACATCCTCGGCCCCTGGACCGAAGCCGACGGGCAGCTGACGATCACGGAAGAGGACCCGCGCGGCAACCGGTTCTGGGTGGTGAAGGACGGCGTCGCCAACGTCGCCGACGGGCTGGTCCGCGCCCGCCTCTCGCCAGGCAAGCGACTGGACGCCGGCGTGGTATTCCGCGTGCAGGCCGGCATCGACCTGCGCGAGATGAGCGGGTACGAGCTCGGCTTCGACCTCGACACGATTCGCCTCTATCGCTGGGACCGCGGCAAGGTGCTGCCCATCGGCCCCGAAGTGAAGGTCACCCGGCTGCAACGGGCGGCGTCGCTGGAGGTCGTCATCTATCTCGTCGGTCCGCAGATCATCGCTACGGTCTACGACGGCACCTCGCTGAAGCGACTCGCCTCCCTGGCGATTCACGAGACGACGCACACCACCGGGCGGGCCGGGTTCCGGGCTGGCAAGCGCGCCGACGCCATGCAGTTCGGCCTGCTCTCGGTCATGGACAGCCGCAAGCCGGCGCCGGCGATCAAGGGGTCGGGTCGGCACGGCGCGGTGAAGCGATACGGCCTCGACGCGGACCCGGGGACCACCCCCTTCGGCAACACCCGCTTCGCCTTCGTCCCCGACGCGGAGGCCAAGGCCCTGCCGCGCGACCTCCGACGCGGCATCGAAGCCCGGCTGCCCGGCCCCGACGGCGCGCTCGAAGCGATCGTCTTCACGGACACCGTCGGCCTCGAGCGCATGAAGCGGATGGGCGTCACGATCCGGGCGGTCGACTCGAACGTTCCGTGGAAGGTCTTCGACGCCGACTACCGCGCCCAGGCGGACAAAGACCCAGTCGCCACGCGCCGCGGCTTTCGGCTCGACCTCAGCTACAAGAATCCGGCCATGGTCGAGGCGCTGCTGCGCGGCTACCAGGCCAAGTATCCCGAGATCTCCACGCTCGTGGAGCTGGGCCGCAGCCACCAGGGGCGACCCATCTGGGCGCTGAAGATCTCCGACAACCCCACGGCCGACGAGTCCGAGCCCAGCGTGCTGCTCAACGGAGCGCACCACGCTTCGGAGCTGCTCTCGGTCGAGTTTCCGCTCGACGCAGCGGCCACGCTTCTCGAGGGCTACGGACGCGACCGCGACGTCACGCGCTGGGTCGACGGCATGGAGATCTTCGTGGTGCCGATGGTCAACCCCGACGGCAACCACATGTTTTTGGAGCAGACGCGCTTTGCCAGTCGCAAGAACGCCCGCGACACCAACCTCGACGGGTTCCACGACCCGTTCGAGGGTGTCGACCTCAACCGCAACTACTACTTCGGCTGGGGGGACCGCGGCAGCAGCGGCGTGCTCGCGAGCAAGTACTACCGCGGGCCGCACCCCGCCTCCGAGCCCGAGACCTGGGCCATGGTGACGCTCGCCGACCGGCAGCGGTTCGCCTCGGCGATCTCGTTTCACACCGTCGGGTCGGCGATCTTCGTGCCGTACACGGTCGGCGCCACCCCGCCTTCGCCCAACGCACCGATGGCCATCGCGCGCGAGATGGCGGAGGCCGGCCTCACCCAACCCAACGACAAAGCGATCCGCGTACGTCGCAACGGCTACCCGGTGGCGGGAAGCGACCAAGACTGGCTGCTGCACGCGCACGGAACCGCCGCGTACATCGTCGAAGGCTCCCACCACAATCCACCGCTCGACATCCGCGCCCGCGCCGTCGAAGCGACCCGCCCGATCTGGCGTGAAATGCTGCAGCGAACCCACGCCGGCCCCCGCGTCTCCGGACACGTTCGGGACGCGGCTGGCAACCCGATCGAGGCTGTCGTCCACGTCGCCGAGGTCCAGCGCCGCGCCGGCGAGGTCTGGCACGCGCGGCCTTCGGACGGACGGTTCGACCGGCTGCTCGCTCGCCCGGGACGCTACACCGTCGAGGCCAGCGCCCCCGGCTTTGCACCGACCACGGTCGAGGTCACCGTGCGCAAGCCGGTCGACGTCGACATCACGCTCGAACGCTCGTAGCCAGCATGAGCAGGGGCAGGATTCTCCCTCGGCTGCAGCCACCGCGCTGGGCGGACGCAGACGCCGTGCTGTGCGAGCCGTTGATCGGTGACGACCCGCGATGGAACGCCGCGGTGTGGTTGCCCTACGTCGCCTATGGCGTCGACCAGGGCGATACGTTCGGCTTCTTCGACCCCGCCGCCGACCTGGCCGTGATGCGCAGCGCGGCCAGGTCTGGCCTCGTCGGCCTCGACTACGACCTCTCGCTGCTCGACTACGACACCTTCCGCGTGATCGAGGTTCACGGTCACGAGTACGCCAGCGAGGTTGTGCTGGACCCCGCCTTCATGCGTCAGCTCGAGCAACGGCTGCAGACCGGCATGCTCGCGGTCGGCATTCCGTGCCGTGGCCATGCGTACGTGACCGCGGGCATGCAAGACGAGGATGCGCTTCGCCGCTTCGTCGACCTCGTCGCAGCCCAGCACGCCAGCGCCAAACAGCCCCTGTTCGGGCTTCCGGTCCTCGTCCAGGGCGGAGACGCGGTTGGCATCCTTCGCCTCGCCGACGAGGACGAGTCCGGCGGCGAAGCGCTTCTGTTGTCCCCCGAGTCGGACTAGAGCACATCCCATAACCCCGCCACGCCGCCTCGCTTGACCTTGGGTCCGCTGGCTGCGTCGCGAAAACTCGCAGTACACCCGGTACAGCTTCGTTTCCGCTCCTACCCAGCGAACCCAACTCCGGCGCGAGCCACCGCGCCGGGGTTATGAGATGCGCTCTAGAACCGCAGGTTGAGGCCGAGCATTGGGCCGCCGCCGTAGACGCGCCCCAGCGCCGTGCGGTCGTAGCCCACGAACACTTCGGCCCGATCGATCGCCACACCCACCGTCGCGCGCGCCTCGAGCATCACCTCGTCCGGAAAGCGAATCGCGCTTCCGCGGGCCGAGACCACGAGCGGCTTCACGGGATAGAGGTCGACCTCCAGCGCCGCGCCGATCCCCGGTTCCATCGTGGGCTTGCCCATCACGGGGCGCTGCTGCTCCGTCATGACCGAGAACGTCGGCCCGATCCGCCCGAACATCCATCCGTCGACCACGCCCTGAAGGCCGAGGCCGAACGTGCTGAGGTGGCGACGGTTTCTCACCTCGCCCTCCACCTCCACATCGATGTCCAGCCGCGCGGACGGCCCCTCGACGACGCGGCGGTAGCGAGCCTCGATGTAAAAGTTCGGCAGCAACACCCGAAGGTCCGCGCCCACCCGCCACGCGTCGCCGTAGAGGTACGCCCCCTCCGCACCGATGCGAAACGCCGCCGGCTGGAGCTGCGTCTCCCTCTCGGCCTCGGATGCGCCCCGCACCCCGTAGTCCCGCTTGCCGTGCACGTAGGGGTACGCGCGAAACCCTTCGATGGGCGTGGGGTCGGCGGCCGTGCTCGGCTGCGCCACGTCATCGAGCTCATCGTGAAAGTCGAGGTCGTCCGCGGCAGAGCTCGGCTCGAGCGTTGCCAGCGCGAAGATGATTCCCGTGAGACTGAACATCGCGCCCTAGAAGCGGAGGTTCACGCCCAGCATCGGGCCGCCGAGGTTGATGCCGTCGATGACCCGGTGGTCGTAGCCCGCGAACAGCTCGACACGGTGGAGCGATACGCCCGCGGTCGCCCGGGCCTCGAACAAGAACGCACCGGGAAACCTCGTCATCGCGGCCCGCCCGGAGAACACCAGCGGACGCACGGGGTACACGTCGATCTCCGCGGCAGCACCCACGCCGGGGAGGACCTCGGTGTCGGCCGCCAGCGAGCGCTCGTCGGAGATCATTGCGGCGAAGGTCGGCCCCATCCGAACCGCCAGCCGCTCGCCAGGCGAAAGCTGAAGCCCGAAGCCCATCGTCGCGACGTGCAGCCGATCGCGCACTGTGCCGGAGACCTCCAGGTCACCGTCGAGCACGGCGGTGGGCCCTTCGAGGTAGTGGTCATAGCGGCCCTCGACGTAGAAACGCGGCAGCAGGATGCGCACGTTGGCCGAACCCCTCCACACGTCGTCGTAGAGGTAGGCACCTTCCGCCCCGATGCGAAACGAGGCCTCCCGCGCGTCCTCGTACATCGTCCCGTCGGGGGCCTCGCGAACCATGAACCCCTCCTCGCCGTCCGCGTAGGGATACGGCAAGAAGCCGCGCCGCTCATCGATTGTGGGTGCGCTTGGCTGCCACAGACCCAGCGAGACCGCGTCGTCGTCATCGCACCAGCAGTCGTCGTCGTCCGCGAGCAGCGAGAGCACCCCGGCAAGACCGCTCCCGTCGCTGGTGGTCGTGGTCGTGCTGCTGCTCGATGACGACGACGAGCTCCGTGCCGCCCCCCGGGCTGCGTTCAGCCGATCGCCAGCCCACACCGGCCCTGACGACGAAAAGACGAAGAAGCCCACCACGCACATCAACCAGCCACGCACGCCCATGGGTTTTGCACGCGCCGTTCCTCACGGGATTTCAGCCACTTGAAGTCAGGGCCGCCGACGGGAGCGTGGTTCGCAGACCGCACTGTTGCAGATCCACCACGCCATCGGACCGGTCTCGGCGCGGGCGATGACGACCGGATTCGCCGCCTGCAGCGCCGATCGACGGGCCTCCACCAGGCTGCATGCTAAGCCGCGCGCATGTCGAAGCCCGTGGTCATCGTCGGCGCCGGACTCTCGGGCCTTACCTGCGCCCGCATCCTGACCGAGGCCGGCCACGCCGTCCGCGTCTTCGAAAAGGACGACGCGATCGGCGGCCGCGTGCAGACCGATGAGATCGATGGCTTCCGACTCGACCGCGGCTTTCAAATCCTGCTGACCGGCTACCCCGAGCTGCGACGCCACCTCGACCTCGACGCGCTCGACCTGCGTCGGTTCGACCCGGGCGCGGTGCTGTGGACGGGCGATGGGTTCGAAACGATCGGCGATCCCCTTCGACAGCCCGGCGCCCTGCTCCCCACCGTGTTTGCCCGCTCGGGTACCGTGCTCGACAAGCTCCGGGTCCTCACGCTTCGTCGCGACGCGCTGCGTGGCGGGGACTACGGCGCCTTCGAGTCCGGCGACGGCACCACGGCCGACCTGCTGCGTGACTGGGGTTTCAGCGACCGCTTCATTGCCCGCTTTTTCACGCCGTTCCTCGGCGGCATCTTCCTCGAGCCCAAGCTCGAGACCACCGCGCGGTTCTTCCGGTTCGTCTGGCGCATGTTCGCCACCGGCGACGCCACCGTGCCCGCGCGTGGCATGGGCGAGATCCCCAAGCAGCTCGCGGCGGGTCTATCGGGCGATGCCATCACCACCGGATGTGCCGTCACGGAGGTCACGCCCGATGGCGTTCGGCTCGATGACGGGACGCGTGTGGAGGCTGCGGCCGTCATCGTCGCGGGCGCGGCCCCGGCCGCACGCGCCCTCGTGCCCAGCGTCCCCGAGATTGGCGAGCGCGGCGTAACGTGCCTGTATTTCTCCGCCGACGCCGCCCCCACGGACAAGCCGGTGCTGCACCTCGACGGCACGGGCGCGGGCCCGGTGAACAACCTGCACGTCGCCTCGGCCGTGAGCAGCGACGTGGCCCCCGCCGGCCGCGCCTTGATCAGCGCCACGTGCCTCGGCGTGCACGACGACCTCGACGCGCTCGAAGCCCGCGCACGAGCTCAACTCCGGGCGTGGTTCGGCACGGCCGTCGATCGCTGGGATGCGCTGCGCCACTACCCGATCCGCCACGCGCTCCCGGCACAGCCCGTCGGCGCGCTCGAGCCCAGCCGCCGCCCGGTTCGACACGACAGCGGCGTGTACCTGTGCGGTGACTACCTCGACCAGGCCTCGATCGATGGCGCCATGGTGTCGGGCCGACGTGTCGCCGAGGCCGTGCTCGCCGACGCCAGCGCCCGCGCTACGGGGTGAGTTCCCCGACCCACACGTTGCGGCCGTAGTCGGGCGCCGACGCCCCTCCGGGGATGAGCGTGGTCCGAAGCTCTTGCCCGCCTAATCGCTGCAGTGGCGACCCTCGAGCCCACCCTCGATGTAGACCCCGAGGTGGTTCGAGACGACGCGCTCGGAACCATCCGAGGGTGTGTTCACCACCCCCCAGCCGCGCGCCCACATGGTGGTGGAGCCACCCCCGTCGAGGCTGATCGCGAAGTCGACCCCCTCGATCGCGGCAAAATACTGCCCGAACTCCTCCATCGTGACGGGCACCGAGCCGCCGGCCTCGTCGGCCGTGAGCATGTACATCGTATTGCCGTCGATGCTGAACCCTGCGCCCGTGCGGGCGTCGGGATTCGGGTTGCCGTTGGGCTGCCCCACGCCCGCCGCAACGACGACCGCACTTCCACACACGGCCTCCTCGGCAAACGTCCACGCGGGGTCGCCGTCTTCGAGGACGAACGCCGCGAACGTCACGCCAACCTGGTCCTCACCCAGCGCCAAGAAGCTCCGCAGCGGGCCGTCGCCGGAGTCGGGCCACTCCACGCCTCCACCGACCGCAAAGCACCCATCGGGCGCGTAGCTGCCGTCCGTCTCGTAGAAGCCACCGTTGACGGCCGCGAGCATGTCGTTCGCGCCCGCCCATACCGACGTTCGCTCCCCGCGATCCTCCGACTCGGTCGCGCCCACCCGCAGGGAGACGTCGCACAGGTCGATGCGAACCGCCCGAAAGCGGTGGCCATCCTCGACCCAGCGCCGCATCTCCACGCCGCGGTGCAGCGGCTCCCACATGCCGCCGTCGATGTTGCAGTCGAGCACGGTGTCGGACGCGAACGCAGTGCCGTCCTCCGCGTCTTCGGGGCAGATGAAGTAGCTGCGGTTGGCCGGGCAGTTGTTTCTCGCGATGACCTCGCCGGGGCAAAAGTTCATGCCCGCTTCAGGTCCCGTCGTCGCGGTGCAGTAGTCCTCGTCCACGATCGTGAACCCACCCCCGGCGGGCGCGCTCGTGCCGTTGCACTCCCAGTCGACGCGAGCGCGGCCTCCCGCGATCGGCCAACACGAGCGCGTGAACGTCTCGCCGGGACACACCCGCGTGCCGGCGCCCGGCTCGCTCTGCACGGTGCAGCCGTACACCGTGTCGGTCTGCACGAAGTTGCCCTCGGCGTCACAGGTGAAGACGCGATCGTTGCCATCGGCGTCGCAGGCCTCCACCATCGTGTCGCCTTCGCTGCATCCCATCGGGCCGCTCGAGCTCTCTGCACCGCTGCTGGTTGTGTCGCCGCCGTCGGTCGCCGATGCGCTCGTCGGGTCCGTGGCTGATGCGCTCGTCGGGTCCGTGGCCGATGCGCTCGTCGGGTCCGTCGCGGATGCGCTCGTCGGGTCCGTCGCGGACGCGCTCGTCGGATTCGTTGCCGTCGGGTCGGTCGTGCCGGTCGTCGATGCGCTGCTGGTCGTCGACGCCGTCGAACTCACCGTCGAGACCGCGCTACCGGTGCTGGCGACTCCGCTCGACCCACCGTCGGTCTCAGACGCCTCCGGCCCGACGTAGCACGCACCCAGCCCGAGACTGAGCACCCCAACCCATCCAACCGCATCCATTCCCACTGCCACATCCTAGCGGGCGGGGGAGTTTTGCGCAGCAAGCGCGAGCTAGAGACCTTGGCGCGTCTTCTGCTCGGCGACGCCCCTCTCGAGCCGCCGAATCACCTGAAACAGCAGGAGGCCGCAGGCCCCGATGAAGAGCCACAAGCCCGCGAACGACACGATTCCCCACACCTGCAGCACGGCGAGATCGTTGTAGCACGGACTGCTACCCTCGGCGGCCGCTCATGCCTCTCCCGCTCAGCCGGTCCACCTCCGCCCTCGCGCAGGCCGTCGCCGCCGTGCTCCATCCCCTGCTCCCGGAGACCTCGGGCATGAGCCTCGACGACGTCGCGGGCATGCTCGCGCCGCCGCGTGCCAAGAAGATGGGCGACCTCGCGTTCGGGTGCTTTCGCCTCAAGCCCGCCTACGACGGCGCGCCGCCGCCCAAGATCGCGGCCGAGCTCGCCGAAAAGGTCCCCACCGACGGCCTGATCGCCGAAGCCAAGGCCGCCGGGCCCTTTCTCAACTTCACACTCGACCCCGCCGGCATGGCCGCGGCCGTGCTGCCCGACCTGGCGCGTGGACTCGGAGAGCCCGTCATCACCCGCGACGAAAAGGTGATGGTCGAGTACAGCCAGCCCAACACGCACAAGGCGTTCCACGTTGGGCACATGCGCAACGTGTCCCTCGGAGACGCGCTGGTCCGACTGCTGCGGGCGCACGGCCACGAGGTGGTCGCAGCCAACTACCTCGGCGACGTCGGGGCCCACATCGCCAAGTGTCTGTGGTGGTACCTGGACATGCTCTCCGAGGCCGAGCAGCAGCCGCCGGCCGAAGCCAAGGGCGAATGGCTCGGCGAGCTGTACGCCAAGGCGAACAACCAGCTTGCCGACTGGGAGGAGGCCGCCAAGGGCGGAAACGCCAACGCCCAGGCCAAGCTCGACGCCGCCAAGGCGCGCACCACCGACATCCTGCTCAAGCTCGAGTCCCGCGATGCCGAGCTGCTCGCCGTCTGGGACAAGACGCGCCAGTGGTCACTCGAAGAGTTCGACGAAATCTATGCCTGGTCGAAGGTCATCTTCGACCGCGTCTTCTACGAGAGCGAAGTCGACGAGCCCGGGCTGCAGCTCGTGCAGGACTATCTGGACAAGGGCGTGTTCGTGGAGAGCGAGGGTGCCGTCGGCATCTTCAACGAGGAGATCAAGCACATGCCGTTCTTCATGCTGCGCAAGCGGGACGGCACGAGCCTCTACTCCACCAAGGACCTCGCGCTCGCGAACCTCAAGTTCACCGACTACGCGATCGACCGCTCGATCTACGTCGTCGACACGCGGCAGAGCGACCACTTCAAGCACGTCTTCTTGACGCTCAAGAAGATGGGCTTCGAGCAGGCCGACAAGTGCTTTCACGTCCCTTACGAGATGGTCGAGCTGCCCGAGGGCGCCATGTCCACGCGCAAGGGCACCGTCATCCTCTTCCGCGCGCTGCGGGAGCGCATGCTCGGGCACCTCGAGAGCGCGTACCTGAGCAAGTATCGCGGCGAGTGGAGTGACGAGGAGATCGCCGAGACCGCGCACGCGCTCGCGCTGGGGGCGATCAAGTACGGCATGCTCAACCGCGACGTGAACCAGAAGATCGTGTTCGACCTCGAGGCGTGGATGAACCTCGAGGGCAACACGGGGCCGTACATTCAGTACTCGGCCGCCCGTCTGGGTTCGATCCTTCGCAAGGCCGAAGCCGCTGGCAAGACGCTCGACGCGGACGTGCTCGCCAACGCAGACGCGTTGCGCAGCGCAGGCGCCGAGCTCGTGCAGCCCGAGGAGCGCGAACTCATCGGCGCACTCGACGGCCTGCGCGTCGCCCTCCACAACGCCGCGAAGGGTCTCAAGCCATCGCTGCTCTGCACCTACCTGCACAACCTGGCCAAGGCGGTGAACCGCTTCTCGACCAGCAAGCAGACCAAGGTCATCGACCAAGAGGGCGCGCGCCTGCAGGGCCGCCTGCTGCTGGTCACCGCGGCCAACGAGGCGCTTCGCTCGGGCCTGTGGCAGCTGGGCATCCCAGCACCCAAGCGCATGTGAGCGATGCGCGTCCGGGCGAGCGCGGGACGTGAGTTGGCGAGTATGGCGGCCCAGAAGGCCGTGATACGCCGATCGCATGGCTGACGACCGCACCCCCGTGATTGTCGCTGCCGTGCGCACCCCGATGGGTCGCGCCCGCGGCCAGCTCGCCCCGATCCGCCCCGACGACCTCGCGGCCCACGTCGTCCGCCACATCGCCGAGCACAACTCGGCCGCGATGGAGCACCTCGAAGACGTCTACTTCGGGGCCGCCAACCAGGCCGGCGAAGACAACCGCAACGTCGCGCGCATGGCCACGCTGCTCGCGGGTCTCCCGGTCGAAGTTCCCGGCGTGACGGTGAACCGCCTCTGCGGCTCGGGCATGGAAGCCGTGCTGCAGGCGGCCAAGTCGATCCTCTCCGGCGAGGGCGAGGTCTACATCGCCGGCGGCGTCGAGAGCATGACGCGCGCGCCGTTCGTGATGCCCAAGTCGGGTATGCCCTGGGCGCGCGGCGCCGAGATCTTCGACACGCAGCTGGGCTGGCGCATGAACAACCCGCGCATGCAGCAGCTCTACCCGATCGAGAGTCTCGGGCAGACCGCCGAGAACGTGGCCGCGCGCTACGAGATCAGTCGCGAAGACCAAGATGCATGGGCACTGCAGTCCCACCAGCGCGCCGCGGTGGCCCAAGACGAGGGATGGTTCGACAACGAGATCACCTCGATCGAGGTCCCTCAGGGTCGAAAGAAGGACCCCATCCGCGTCACGCAGGACGAGGGCGTACGGCGCGACTCCACGATCGAGAAGCTCGCCAAGCTTCGCCCCGTGTTCAAAGACGACGGCACCGTCACCGCGGGCAACGCCTCGCCCCTGAACGACGGTGCGTGCGCGCTCCTGGTCACGTCCGCATCGCGGGCGCACAAGCTTGGCCTCGAGCCCATGGCCCGCATCGTGTCCTGGGGCCATGCGGGCGTGCATCCCGGCGTGATGGGCATCGGCCCCGTCCCCGCCACCCGCAAAGCGCTCGACCGCGCCGGCCTTCGCAGCAGCGACATCGACATGGCGGAGCTCAACGAAGCCTTCGCCAGCCAAACCGTGGCCTCGATGCGTCGCCTCGACCTCGACCCCGAGAAGGTCAACCCCGCTGGCGGCGCCATTGCCATCGGGCATCCGCTGGGCTGCTCAGGCGCGCGCATCACCACCACGCTGACGCACGGTCTCCTGCGCACGCGCGGCCGCTACGGCCTCGCCACCATGTGCATCGGCGTCGGTCAGGGCATTGCCGTGGTGCTCGAGCGGCTCTAGCAGACCGCTCACATCCACGCGTTCGCTCCAGCACGCCCGCGCCGGGGTCTTGACCGTCGCGCGGGCGACTCATACCGTTCGGCGATGAAGCGAGTCGCTTGGATCTTCGCCCTCTCCTTCGCCCTCGGCTGCCCCGCGGACGACACGGACGAAAACGACACCGGCGCCGACTCGGCGCAGAGCGACAGCCAGACCGCGTCCGGCAGCCCAACCACGGGTGACGCCTCCGGCGCGGAAGACTCGGCGGATGACGCTGCGGACAGCTCCGGCAGCGCCGACGGCGGAGATGACTCCTCGGCCGAGCTCGGCTGCGCCGCGAACATCGAAGAGGACACCACCGACGGCGCGAGCGATGACGTCATGCAGACGTGGGGCGCCCCGTGTACCGACGACGCGGAGTGCATCGAGCTGCTCGGCGAAGGCGGCGTGTGCCTGACCACCGCCGTCATCTACGAGCTTCCGCAGGGCTACTGCTCGAAGCTGTGCGAGCTCCCCCCGGACACGCAGTACTCCGACGACGACCCGCAGTGTGACCCGAACGGCGGCGTCGACTGCATCGGCCAGGCGCCGCTCTTTCAGGTCTGCTCGCCGAAGTGCACCGACGACGCCCAGTGCTCCCGGAACGGCTACACCTGCCGGAACTTCCCGCTCATCGCATCTGAAGGCGACCCCACCTACTGCCTGATGCCGGACTGCTGCGAAGAGTCCTGCGACGCGTGATGCCGACGCTGCTCGACGGCGCGATGGGGACCGAACTCGCTCGACGTGGGTTCGGTCTTCGTGCACCGCTCTGGGGAGCCGGCGCGCTGCGTGACGCTCCGGACTTGGTGCAGACCATTCACCGGGACTACGCAGAGGCCGGCGCGACCGCGCTGACCACCAACACGTTCGGCCTCGACGCCGACCACGCCTCGCTCGCGGACGTGGGCGTTCGACTGGCGTGCGCCGCAGCACCGCACGCGCGTTGCGTCGGCGCGCTCGGACCCGCCGACCCCCGCGCGCCGGTCGACGCTCAGCGGGCGCACTACGCCGCCCTCGGCCGCGCCCTCGCCGACGCCGGTGCCGACGTGCTCTTTGCCGAGACCCACACGACCCTCGCGGGCGCGCGCACGGCCGTGGACACCCTGCGCCCGCTGGGACGCCCCGTCTGGGTCGCACTGGCCTGCAGCCCGAATGGCACCACGCTCGGTGGCGACGTCCTCGATGCGCGTGGACTCGACGCGGACGTGGTCTTCGTCGGGTGCTCCGAGGCCTCCTCATTGCGACCGGCCCTTGCCGCCTTGTCGATTGGCGCCGCCGCGCTGGGCCTTCGCCCCAGTCGCGCCCGCACCTCGCCCAAGGGCTTCGATCCCAACGGCACCAGCGAAGCCGCCCTTGTCGAGGCCATCGAAGACGCCTGTGCGGCGTACGACGTGGCCTTCGTCGGCGGATGCTGCGGAACCACACCCAGCTTCATCGCCGCCCTCGCCGCCCGGGAAACGCCGTGAGCGGCATCGTCCAGCTCATCGCCGCTTCGCTGCTCTGGTCGGTGTCCTTCGGCCTGATCAAGGGCCATTTGGGACACCTGCATCCCGCGTTCGTCGGGTTTGCGCGCCTCGCCCTCACGCTGCCCGTCTTCTTACCCTTCGTGCGATTCCGTGGGCTCAGCCCTCGAGACGTGCTCGGGCTCGTGGCGCTTGGCGGCGTTCAGTACGGGCTCGCCTACAGCACGTACCTCTACGCGTACCAGTACCTCGAAGGTCATCACGTCGCGCTCCTCACCATCTTCACGCCGTTCTACGTCGTGGCCTTCGACGGGCTGCGAACGCGTCGATGGGCCTGGCGCAGCCTCGGTCTCGCGGGTGTGGCCGTCGCGGGGGCGGCCGTTATCCAGTATCGCGGCGTCTCCTGGCAGGGCGTCGCAATCGGCGTGGCGCTGATGCAGGTCGCGAACGCGTGCTTTGCCTGGGGACAGCTTCGGTATCGCGCTGTCCGCCACAGACATCCCACGGTCCGAGACCGCGACGTCTTCGGCCTGCTGTATCTGGGCGCAGTCCTCGTCACGGCCACCACCACGACGCTGCTCGATGGCTGGGGCGCAGTTGCGCAGCTCGATGGTCAGTCGGTCGGCGTGCTGCTCTACCTTGGCATCGGCGCGAGCGGCCTCGGCTTCTTCTTATGGAACGCGGGCGCGGTCCTCACCGCCGCTGCCCCCCTCGCCGTCCTCAACAACGTGAAGATTCCGCTCGCCGTCGTCGCCAGCGTGGTGGTGTTTGGGGAGAACACGGACCTGGTCAGGCTGGGGCTCGGCGGCGGCCTCATGGTCCTCGCAGCATGGGCAGCGCAGCGAACCGCGACCAAGCCCGATGAGGACGGCCCACCACAAGAGTAGTTTTATTATCTAAAGCTCAAAACCGTCTCATTTCGCGACAATGCACTAGAAAGAGGCTGTTCCGAGCGTTTAGCGCTCACTCCCCTGAAACGCCGCCGTTTTCACATCAGATATTTTTAGTATTGCGAAATACATATTTTTAAAGCAGTGTTCAAAGGCCGATTCGCTCGGGGGTTTGTCCAATGACCAAGAACAAGAACGCTGCCGCCAAGAAGTCCACTCGCCGCAACGCTCGGCCGGCCCCCGCCGCGTCCGCTCCACCCAAGGCGACGCCGCCGGTCGTGACGCCACAGCCGACGCCGATCCCAGCGCCCGTCGTGGCAGCCCCGTCGGCACGCCCAGCTGCGAAGGCACCGGCCAGGCCCGCCTCCTCGGCAGCCGCGGTCTTCGACGCGCCGACGGCCGAGCGCACGGAGCTCGATGGCGCTGACCTGTGCGATGCCAACCTTGCCGGCATGTCGTTCGCCGGGGCATCCCTGCGCGGCGCCCGACTGACCACCGCTAGGCTCTCACACGCCAACTTCAAGGGCGCCAATGCCCAGCAGGCCAACTTCTCCGGCGCCGACCTTCGGGATGCGGACTTCGAGCGATGCACCCTTCGCTACGCCAACCTCAATGCGGCGAGCTTGGCCGGGGTCAACCTTGCGGGCGCCGACCTCTGGCGGGCCAACCTCGCGGGCTCCGACCTCGGTGCCGCGAAGGGTTTGTCGACCGCACGCCTGCATGGCGCGGACCTACAGGGTCTGGACCTCACCACCGCAGAGCTGCAGGGGGTCGAGGCCCGGCACAGCAACCTGGCGAAAGTGGATCTCGGCGGAGCCAACCTCACCGGGGCAGTCCTCGACGACGCCCACGCCGGGGATGCACGCTTCGCCGAAGCAGATCTTTCCCGCGCAAGCCTGACGGGTGCAAACTTCACCCGAAGTAACCTGGACGGGGCGCTCATGCCCAACGCGATCGCCCGCAACGCCAAGTTCCGCGAGGCGACGCTGCGCAAGACCGCATGTGATGGTGCGAACCTCGAGCGCGCCGACTTGACCGACGCCACGATGCCCGAAGCCAGCTGCACCGCAGCCAAGCTCATCGGCGCGTCGCTGCGGGGTGCGGACCTCGAGAAGGCCGACTTCTCGCAAGCCCAGCTCGAGGGCGCGAGCCTGCTTCGGGCGCGCGCGAAGCAAGCCATCTTCGACGGTGCCGTGCTGCGGGACGCCGACCTCACGCGTCTCGTCGCCTCGGAGGGCTCGTTCGCAGGCGCCGAGCTGGGCGGCGCCAACCTCTCGCGCGCCAAGCTCGGCCGCGCCAACCTCGAGGGCGCCGACCTGTGGCGCACGAACCTCTACCGCGCCAATCTCGAGGGCGCGAACCTGCGAGGGACCCGCATTCGCACGGCGTTGAACATCAAGAGCGCCAACCTGCAGAGCGCCGTCTTCGGCCCCGTGGGTCTGGAAGCGGCCGACCTGCAGGGCGCGTCCTTGAGGGGTGCGAATCTCGCCGGCGCCAATCTCGAAAACGCCGACCTACAGGGCGCCGATCTCCGCGACGCCGACCTCTCGGGAGCGCGCCTGATGGGCGCCAACCTGCACGGCACGAACCTCGAAGGCGCCAACCTCTCCGGCGTCGACCTCCGCCACGTGCTCGACCTGCCGACCGCAAAGCTATGCCGCGCGAACTTCAGCGGCTGCAACCTCGCGGGGGCCACGCTCACCTCGGCCGACCTTCGCGGCGCCATCCTGGTCGACGCCGACCTCTCTCGGGCGCGGATCGAGCAGGCCGCATTCGACAACGCCAACCTGGAGCGCGCCAACCTCAGCGCGGCGCACATGATGGGGGCCAGCTTCAAGGACGCGAAGCTCGGCGGCGCCGACCTTCGTGACGCCGCGGACCTGACCGACGCGACTTTTGATGGCGCGGACCTCTCCAAAGCGAACCTCAGCGGGCTCGTCCTGCGCCAGACCGACGTGCTGGCCCGGGCTCGTACGCTCGACGGCGCATGCCTGCGGCGTGCTGACCTTCGCGGCGCCAACCTTCAGGGCGCGCAGGCCGAGGGCGTCGATGTCTCCGGCGCCGATCTGATGGAGGCTAACCTCGTGGGCGCGGTCCTCGAGGGGGCCTCGCTCGAGGGGGCGGACCTGTGGCGTGCGAACCTCTCGGGCAGCCGCCTCGGTGCGTCGAACCTGGCCGACGCCGACTTCCGCGAGGCCAAGCTCGACAACGCCGACCTCACCAGCGCAGTCACCGACGACGCCGACTTCCTCGGCGCCTCGATGACTGGCGTCAAAGGCCTCACGCAGCCCGTCGCTGCCACGGGCTGAGCGGGAGCGACGACCAACCTGCGCGCCGCTGGGATGGGGGTCCCGGCGGCGCGCGTTTCGTTGGTTATTCGACCAGGGTCGCGCCGAGGATCGTGAAGCTTCCCGGGAAGGGCTTGCCACCGTCGAAGGACGACGTGAAGTCGCCGCCCCCGGTGATGGTTCCGTCCTCGATGACGGCCTGACCGCTGAGCAAGAAGTCCTCTTGCACGCCCCCGACCACGATCGAGAACGGGCTGTCGAGCATCGTGAGCGTGTTGCCGTCGACCGCACCTGCCAGCGGAATCTCGTGAACTTCTTTGCCGCCCGCGATGATCAGCGTCATCACGTCCGAGGAGAAGGCGCCGTCTTCGATCTCGATCACGACCTCGGAGGTGACCTCGAAGGTGCCGCCCAGGTCGACCTCGACGTCCATGGTCCAGGTGGTCATGCCGTCGCCGTTGGCGCCTGTAGTGCCGGTGTCGTCCGCGGCACCCGTGCTGTCGCCTGTCCCGGCATCGGTCCCGTCATCGGTCCCGCGGCCCGTCGTTGGGTCCGCGGAGTCCGTCCCGGGGTCCGCGGAGTCCGTCCCGGGGTCTGCCGTCGGGTCTGCGGAGTCCGTCCCGGGGTCCGCCGTCGGATCTGCCGAGTCGGTCCCTGGGTCCGTCCCCCCCGTCGTGGCCGCCCCCGACGGGTCCGAAGGCGCCGAATCATCTCCACATCCGACTCCAGCGGCCAGACCCAGCGCGGCGCAGAAGCTCAAGGTTCGAAGCGTCATGCTGCAAACCTAGGAACTGTGCCGACCGCCCTCCACTTTCAGTTTCTTAAATGAGGCGGTTTCGCCGTGATTTCACGGCAACCAACGACGACGCGCCGCCGGACCCAGGTCCAGACGGCGTGTCCTCAGGCGCTGGGGCCTAGGCCGAAGCGGTGACCGAGCTGTCGTCGGGGCTGAGGCCCGACGCCGTGGGCTCGAGTGCCGCGTGCAGCACGTCCGTCATGTCGTGCGCGATGATGAACTCGAGATCGTCGCGGACGGTCTCGGGGATGTCGTCCATGTCGCGCTCGTTCTTGGCGGGCAGGATGATGCGGCGAATGCCGGCGCGGTGGGCCGCGATGACCTTCTCCTTGATGCCGCCCACCGGGAGCACGCGACCCCGCAGCGAGCACTCACCGGTCATCGCCGTGTCGGGCCGAACCCGACGCCCGGTGAAGAGCGAGGTGAGTGCGGTGAACATCGTGACGCCCGCGCTGGGACCATCCTTGGGCGTTGCGCCCGCCGGCACGTGAATGTGGATGTCGTGCTGCCCGATGTCGTCGGGATCGATGCCCAACATCTCGGCGTTGCTGCGCACGTAGCTGAGCGCCGCCTTGGCCGACTCCTGCATCACATCCCCGAGCTTGCCGGTGATCTGCACCCCACCCTTGCCCTTCATCTTGCTGGTCTCGATGAAGAGGATGTCGCCGCCGACCGAGGTGTACGCCATGCCCGTGGCCACGCCGGGGACCGAGGTGCGCTCGGCGACGTCGCTGAAGAACTTGGCCTTGCCCAGGTACTTGCGCAGCCGTGCCTCGTCGACAACGACCTTGGGCGTCTTGTTGCCGCTGGCGCGGACCGACTCCAGCGCCAAGGCGCGGCAGAGGCGGTTCACCTCGCGATTGAGCTGACGAACGCCGGCCTCGCGGGTGTAGTCGCGAATCACCAGGTCGAGGATGTCGTCCCCAAGCTCGAGCGAATCGGACTCGAGCGCGTGGTCGGCCAGCTGCTTGGGGATGAGGTGCTCCTTGGCGATCTGCTTCTTCTCTTCGGTGGTGTACCCACCGAGCGAGACGATCTCCATGCGGTCCCGCAGCGGCGCCGAGAGGGGCTCGAGGCTGTTCGCCGTGGCGATGAACAGCACCTCGCTGAGGTCGAACGGAACCTCGAGGTAGTGGTCGGTGAACGTGGTGTTCTGCTCGGGGTCGAGGACTTCGAGCAGTGCGTGCTCGGGCGAGCCCATCCACCCTTGGCCGAGCTTGTCGACCTCGTCGAGCATGATGACCGGGTTCTTCACCTTCACCTTGCGCAGAGCGGCGACGAGGCGCCCCGGGAGCGCGCCGACGTAGGTCCGGCGGTGGCCACGAATCTCGGCCTCGTCCCGGACGCCGCCGAGCGCGACGCGAATGAAGGGACGACCGGTGGCGTCGGCGATCGACTGACCCAGCGACGTCTTGCCGACGCCCGGAGGTCCGACGAGGCACATGATGTTGCCGCGCGGGTTGCCGGTGAGCTGAAGGACCGCCAGGTGCTCGAGGATGCGCTCCTTGACCTTGTCGAGGCCGTAGTGGTCCTCGTCGAGCTTGGACCCGACCGCGTCGATGTCTTCTTTGACGTCGGCGCGCTTGGACCACGGAAGCTCCGAGATCCACTCGAGGTAATTGCGGGTCACGTTGGCGTCGGGTGCGGCAGGGTTGAGCGATTCGAGCTTGCGGAGCTCGCGGTCGACGGTCTCCTGCACCTCTTCGGGCAGCCCCGCCTCTTCGAGCTTGGTCTTGAGCTTCTCGAGTTCGTCGTTGCCGCCTGGACCCCCGCGCCCCTCGCCGAGCTCCTTCTGGATGGCGCGCAGCTGCTGACGAAGCACCGCCTCGCGCTGGTCTTTGCTCAGCTCGCGACGAACCTCTTCGCCGATCTTCTGCTTGAGTTCGTGGCGCGCCTTGGCCTCTGCGATGAGCTGCGCACACAGACGCAGTCGCGCGGGCACCTCGATGGTCCGCAGCACCTCGATCTCGCGGTCGCGGTCGACGTCGAGCCCGGACGCGATGCGGTCGGCGAAGTGCCCCGGCTCGTCCGCCTCGGAGAGGATCTCGCGAAGCGCATCGTTGCCGCTGGACGCGAGCGGACGAAGCGCGCGACGGAGCTCCTCGAAGAGCAGTCGCGACTCGTCGGTGTCGCCGCCCACCTCTTCGACCGGCCGACCTTCGGCCCGCCAGTACGGGACCTGCGAGGAGAGGCTTTCCAGCTCGAAGCGCGCGACGCCTTCGAGCGTGACGCGGTAGGTCTGTCCGTCTCGCGCCTGGTGGATTTTCTTGACCCGCGCCAGCGTGCCGACTTCATGCAGGTCGGACGCGGCGGGCTCGTCGGTTTTCGGGTTGCGCTGAATCGCGACGCCGATGATGTCCCCGACAGACACATCCTCGATCAACTTGACCGACCGGGGGCGTCCGACGGGAAGGCTCATCGTGGTGCCCGGGAAGAGCACGCCACTACGCAGGGGAAGCAGGGCGAACTCGGTGGGGAGGGTATCGATATGGGTCATGGAGACTCTCTTTCGATCGGACGGCAGGCGGGCCTGCAGGGTTACGCGGCGGTGAGGCCGGTGGGGCGACGCCCGGCAGCGCGGTAGCAGCCGGAAGTACGGCCTAGCACAGCGTTTTGGGGCATCTGACGGCAAATGGCGCGCAAGACGCTGCGGGCCGGTGAAGGCTGACGTCGCCGGTGTCCCGTACCATAAGGTCGTAGACGAGGCTGCCAACCGGGTTGTTGGGCGCAGTTACGGACCGTTTTCGTCGTCACCGTCCATCGTCGGGAGGGTTCGGAGCCGGGTGCCGCATCCACGCTGGACACTCTGGGGCGCCCGGGCGTGTCGAAACCGGGCCAGCCGGGGAGGCGCCGTCGCTTTTTTTCCCGGCCGCTGGGAGGGCGTACACGGCCGCGTGCGGGGTGTTGACGACTTCTTGCGGGTCGAACGGTTGACGCGCCGCCGATGCGACCCAGAGTGACCGACCAGGAGGCAACAGCCATGCAGCTTCATCCAAGTCCCGATCCACTCCAAGACGTCGCCGTCTCGTCGGCTGCGCCCACGCTCGTGGTCGGAGAGGATCCCCTCGTTCGTGAATCCGTCGCCCGCCGCGTGCGGGGTACTGCAGCCGAGGCTGCGTCCATTAACGCCGCCGAGGTCGCCACTCGGTCGGGTGCAGAGGTGGTGCTGTGGGATCTCGGTCCTTCAGCCGCAGATGCCGCCGGCGTCCGCTTCGACCACCTCGAAGCTCCGGTCATCGCGCTCGCGCCGGCCGACAGCAAGGCCCTTCCCCTGCTCGCAGCGGGAGCATCCGCGGTGCTTCGCCGGGACGTCTCGGCCGACGCGCTTCGCTCGGCGGTCGCGTCCGTGAAGCAGGGGCTTCAGGTGGTCGAGCCCAGCCTGCTCGACCTGCCGGTGCGCACGGCCGCACCCGCCTCGTCTCGCGACAGCGCCGAGCTCACCCCGCGTGAGCACGACGTGCTCGAGCTACTCGCCGTGGGCCTGAGCAACAAGCAGATCGCCGCCAAGCTCGGCATCAGCAGCCACACGGCGAAGTTCCACATCGGCGCAATCCTGTCGAAGATGGACGCGGCCACTCGCACCGAGGCGGTCGTACGCGCAGTCCAGCGCGGCATCATCGTGGTCTAGCCACGACACTCCAAGCTGCATTCAGCCGGGGGGCGCGCGAGCCCCTCGGCTTTTTGCGTTAAGCGAAGCTGCGGACCAGCATGCCGATGCCGCTGATCGTCGCGGTCACCACGACGAACCAGCGGACCACGCCTGCGCCCGACTTCAGCTGCCAGCGCGTCCCGAGCCAGCCGCCGAGCATCGCCCCCGCCGCGAGCGCGCCCCCTTCGAGCCACGCGATCTGCCCGGCGCTGGCGAAGATGGGGAGCGAGATGAGCGTTGCGGCCAGGACCAGCACGTTCTTTGCCGCGTTCGCGCGCACGACCGGCAGTCCCAAGCCGAGCGTCATCAGGGCCAGCATCGGAAAGCCCACGCCCACCTGCAGGAACCCGCCGTAGGTCCCCACGCAGAACGCCCCGACGTACGCCTTCCAAGACGCCGACCGGGGCTCGCCGTCCGGCGCGAGGAACCGGCCAGGTCGGAACAGCAGCACGATGGCCCAACCCGCGAGCAGCACGCCGATGATCGGCAGCAGCAGCGCGTCGCTGAGGCGGGTCGCGAGGAACGTGCCGGCGCCCGCGCCCGCGACGATGGGCAGCGCAAGCCGAGCGACGAGGCCATAGGGGCGCTCGTCTCGGCGATGGAACGTCACCAGTGCGCTGAGCGTCTGCACCAGCACGCCCACCCGCAGCGTCCCGTTGGCCACGCCCGGCGGCAGCCCGACGGCGAGCATCAGCGGCAGCACCAGCATCGAGCCGCCGCCGGCCATCGGGTTCACGATCGCCGCCAGCATCGCCCCCACCGCCAGCATCGCCAGCGACGCGCCCGGGGGCAGGGACTGCAGCAGCGCCTCCATCGGGCGGCAGGGTAGCAGGACCCGCCGGCGGCCCGTGGTGTAGCGTCGGCGTCATGCGCTACGTCGTCGGAGACGTGCAGGGCTGCGCCCGCGAGCTCGATCGTCTGCTCGAAGAGGTTCGCTTCGACCCCGCCCGCGACGAGCTGTGGTGCGCCGGCGACCTCGTCAACCGCGGCCCCGACACTGCGGCCGCCGTAAAGCTGTGGCGCGACGTCGGAGGCAAGGGCGTGATCGGCAACCACGAGGTCTACACCCTGTGCGCCCGCTCCGGCCGCTGGCCTCGCAAGCGCGACACCCTGCAGGGTCTCTACGAAGACCCCGAAGCCGACGCTCTGCTGGCGCGGCTGCGAGCGCTGCCGATCCTCGTCCACCTCGCGAGCGACACAGACGGCCCCGACGCGTGGCTCGTCCACGGCGGTCTGCATCCGAAGTGGCACGACCTGCACGCCGTCGCCGCGCAGATCAACGCCGGCCCCCACGACGACGACTGGCTCGAGTCCGACGCCCTGAGCTTCGCCACCCGCGTACGCTGCTGCGACCGCGACGGCAACCGCGTGAAGTACGACCGCGAACCCGAAGGCTGCCCCGAAGGCTACTGGCCCTGGGACGCGTTGTGCTCCCAAGACACGCTCGTCGTCCACGGCCACTGGGCGCGCCGCGGCCACTACCGCAACGACGTCGCCCTCGGCCTCGACTCCGGCTGCGTCTACGGCGGCCCACTCACCGCGTGGTGCCAAGACGAAGATCGCATCATCCAGGTCCGCGCGTAGGAATGCCCGACCGGGCTCACGCGTCGTCGTCCCAGATGCGCGACGCCCAAGCCTTCGCCCTCGGCCTGCTCGGCGTCGCCCTCCTCGCAGCGTTCTCGCTCGGCCGCGTCCCATCCACCGACGAAGCCCTCGCCAAGCGCCTGCTCCTCCTACACGGCCACATCGACGATCCCAAGATCGTCCACCGCACCGAAGACACCCTCCGCGTCGTCACCGCCTCCGGCCACTTCACCTTCGTCCAGCAACCCACCTGCGACGAGGGCCCCTTGTGCGCTGTCGGCCTGGACCTTCTCTGCTGGCAGTCGAGCTGAGGCCAAGAGTCCGTCACGCTCGAATGGCGCAGTCCTCAGGCCAAGCGCAGACCGAACCCCAGCCAAACCCAAGCTGCTCAAAGCAAGAAAGCGAGCAGCCCGAAGGGATGCGCAGCGCAAAAAATAGAAGAGGCGGAAGCAGACCACCCCCCGCCGAGGGGTTCGAAGGCCCCCCCACCCAAAGGGGGTCCGCCCGAACCCCGGCCGGACGCCCCAGCAGCGAAGGCCTCACCTCTCCGCAAGCACAAACGCCATCAACGCCATCGCGGCCGCG
>JBCCQM010000115.1:0-25938 GCA_039024335.1 Myxococcota bacterium | reverse complement strand
GCTCGGCGGATTTCGGGGTTGGTGCGCGGCCCTCGCGGCCCTGGGACGTTACCGTGGTTGCATGCGGAGAATCGTTTGGGGAACGGTGCTTCTACTCGTCGCGTGCGACGGCGGTAGCGAAGGAACGGGAACGGACACCGATGGCGGTGGCTCGACGAGCGGCGTCTCGACGACCGCGCCATCCACGACGGCGTCTACGACCGCGAGCACGACGGCTGCGTCCACGTCGGGCACGTCGACGACGACGAGCGCCACCGATCCAAGTACGACCAGCACCACCACCAACACCACCGTGGATCCGTCTTCGACGACGGCGTCGGACGGGAGCAGCTCCTCCGGCGAGCCGATCGACGCGGAGTTCGAGGAAGTCGATGGCATCGTCTCCGTCGAAGCCGAGCACTACTTCGAGCAGGCCAACAACGAGCCGACGGCGATCTTCTGGTACACGTTCACGGACGGCGAAGACCCTCCCGAGGTCGACTGCGTCACCAACACGCCGTGCGGTGGCGGGGCCAACCCGAACTGCAACCAGTACGCCGACTGTGATCCCGACGCGATCGATCCTGCGGAGGCGGCGGGCGGTGCATACATCGAGCCGCTGCCCGATCGCCGTCGCGACGACAGCGAGCCCGGCACCGGCAACCTCGGCGTGGTCAACAACCCCGAGAACGCCGCCGTCCTGACGTATCGCGTCAACTTCACGCAGACCGGCCGGTACTACGTGTGGGGGCGCGCTCGTGGACAGGGCCCCGCGGCCAACGGCATCCACCTCGGCCTCGACGGCACGTGGCCCGAGAACGACCTCATCGACCCCAGCAGCATGCGGATGCAGTTTCCCGGCGGCTGGGGCTGGACGCAGAACCGTCGCGGCGGCAGCCAGCACACGGGGGTGTCGGGCACCGACGAGGTCAACGTGCGCGACGCGAACATCTGGCTCGAGATCAACGAGCCGGGTGTCCACATCATCCAGTGGGGCATGCGCGAGGACGGGCTCGAGTTCGATAAGTTCCTGATGGCGCTCGACCCCGAGTACGTGCCCGAGGGCGACGGGCCGCCCGAGACGGCCCTGTAGTGACTTCGGGCGCAACGCGTCGATCGTGTCGCGGAGGTTGTGCTCCGAGGTCGCACGCCCAGTCTGAGAGTTTCCGCGTCGCGTCGGCGCGTAGGCGTGGATTGGTTGCGGACAGGTCTTGTGCATGCGTGCACCGCCCAGCCTAGATAGGCCGCGTCTATCGACCTCAGAGAAACGCAATCTTGGACCGATGTCGGGGCCTCCTCAATGCTTGCGCCGTGACTCGCACGCTCCGCTCCCTCGCCCGCCCACGCTCCTTCGCACTTCTCTCCGGCGTTCTCTCGCTGGCGCTGGGCGCGGCCTGCGAAACGACCAAGCCGCAGAAGGCCTCGACGGAGAGCCCGACCGGAGGCGCAGGGGCGCCGGCCGCAGCATCGGCCGACAGGGGTGCGAGCCCGAAGAAGGCGGCTCGGTTTTCGCGGGGTGAAGCCAAGCCCAACGACTACTGGTGGCCAGAGCAGGTCGACCTACGGGCGCTTCGAGGCAACGAAGCAGCCAACCCCTACGGTGACGGCTTCGACTACGCCAAGGCGTTCGAAGCGTTGGACCTGGCTGCCGTCCGCAAGGACATCGAGTTCGTGCTGACCGACAGCAAGGATTGGTGGCCTGCGGACTACGGAAACTATGGACCGCTCATGGTTCGCCTGTCGTGGCACGCGGCCGGGACGTACCGCGTCTCGGACGGTCGGGGCGGTGCCGACGGCGGTCAGATGCGCTTCGAGCCGCTCAACAGCTGGCCGGACAATGGCAACCTCGACAAGGCGCGCCGCCTGCTGTGGCCGGTGAAGCAGAAGTACGGCCGCGCGCTGTCATGGGCCGACCTGATGGTGCTGGCCGGCACGGTCGCGATGGACTCGATGGGCTTCAAGACGCTCGGCTTTGCGGGCGGTCGCGTCGACGACTGGGAAGCCGACCTCGTGTACTGGGGGCCGGAGGCTCAGATGCTCGGCTCGGATCGCTTCCACGGTGACGACCGCGTGCTCGAGGAGCCGCTCGCGGCGGCGCACATGGGATTGATCTACGTGAACCCCGAAGGTCCCGACGGCAGCGGCGATCCGGTCGCGGCGGCGCACGACATTCGCACGACCTTCGCGAACATGGCGATGAACGACGAGGAGACCGTTGCCCTCATCGCCGGCGGTCACACGTTCGGCAAGTCCCACGGCGCGCACAAGGCTTCGGACTGCGTCGGACCCGAGCCGGCCGGGGCCGGCATTGCCGCGCAGGGCTTCGGTTGGATCAACAGCTGCAACTCTGGGGTCGGCGTCGATGCTGTCACCAGCGGCCTCGAAGGCGCCTGGACGGCAGCGCCGGACCGGTGGACGCACCAGTACCTCGACTTCCTCTACAAGTTCGAGTGGGAGCAGACCAAGAGCCCCGCTGGCGCGACGCAGTGGCAGCCCAAGGACGGTGCGGCGGCGTCGCTCGTCCCCGACGCGCACGACTCGTCGAAGCGGCACGCACCGATGATGCTGACGACCGACCTGTCCCTGCGTGAGGACCCGGCCTACGACGCGATCGCCAAGCGGTTCAAAGACGACCCGAAGGCGTTCGAGGCGGCGTTTGCAAAGGCCTGGTTCAAGCTGACGCACCGAGACCTGGGTCCCCGCTCTCGCTACCTGGGCAAGGACGTTCCCGCCGAGGTGTTCGCGTGGCAGGACCCGCTCCCCGAGCTCGACCACCCCGTGGTCTCGTCGAAGGACATCGCGGCGCTATCCCAGCAGATCCGTGACACCAAGCTTTCACCGTCGGCGCTGGTACGAACGGCATGGTCCTCGGCGTCGACGTATCGAGCGTCCGACATGCGCGGCGGTGCGAACGGAGCCCGGATTCAGCTGTCGCCCCAGAAGGACTGGGCGGTCAATCGCCCCGACGAGCTGCAGCAAGTCCTCGGCGCGCTCTCGAAGATTCAGGCGTCGTTCAACGAAGCCAAGGGCCGCAAGACGCGCGTCTCGATGGCGGACCTCATCGTGCTTGGGGGCGGCGTGGGTCTGGAAGATGCGGCACGCAAGGCCGGGATGAAGATCTCTGTGCCATTCGTCCCCGGTCGCGTCGACGCGACGCAAGAGCAGACCGATGTGCCGTCGTTTGCCCCGCTCGAGCCGAAGTCGGACGGCTTCCGGAACTACTACACCAAGGATGAGTTCCGCAGCCCCGCCAACGCGCTGGTCGACAAGGCGGACCTGCTCGGCCTGAACGTGCCGGAGATGACCGTGCTCGTCGGTGGGCTTCGGGTGCTGGAAAACAGCGTGGATGGAGCGAAGCACGGGGTGTTCACGAACAAGCCCGGCGCGCTGAGCAACGACTTCTTCGTAAACCTGCTCGACCTCTCCACCGCGTGGAGCCCCAAGGGCAAGTCGGGGATCTTCGAAGGGCGCGATGGCGATGGAACGCTCCGCTGGACGGCGACCGAGGCGGACCTGGTCTTCGGGTCGAACGCCGAGCTTCGTGCCGTCGCCGAGGTGTACGCCTACGACCGAGCCAAGTTCCAACGAGACTTCGTTGCGGCCTGGGTCAAGGTTATGCAGGCGGACCGCTTCGACCTTCACCGCTAGGAGATCGTCATGCTGCGAAGCGTCCTTTTGCTGCTCGTCCTCGCCGTCGCCGCATGCAGCGGCGAGCGGGGCACGGAGCCTCCGCCCGATGGCTGGGCGAACGTCGAACCCACCCGGGTCGAGCAGGTGCTCGACCGCGGCGACAAGCAAATGCTCGAAGTGAGCCAAGGCGAGCTTCGAGCGTGGATCAGCGTGCCTGCCGTTGGCGCTTCCGTGGGCGACTATGTCCTGTTGGGCCGCGGTGATGCGCGACGCGACGTGGAGGTCCCCGAACTGGGCCGTGCAGTGGCGGCAGTCGTCGACATCGAGCACGTTCGCGTCGTCGATGAAGACCAAGCCCGCAGCGTGTCGCAGGCCGCCGTTCCGGATGACGCCATCGCGATCGGCCGCGTCTACGACGAGCTCGATGACCACGAGGGTCGGGAGGTTGTGGTGTCCGGAACCGTCGTGAAGGCTCCCGAGGCTATCGGGTGGCGATGGGTTCACCTGCAAGATGGTTCGGGGGACGCTGCGTCGGGCACCCACGACCTGACGGTGAAGACCCACGACCCGGTGGTCGTGGGCCAGCGGGTGGCCTTCCGGGGTGTCCTGCGCCAGGACGTCGACCTGGGCTTCGGCTACCACTACCGCGCGTTGGTGGAAGACGGCGCCCGGATCGTGGACTGAGGGCGGCTACGTCGGCTCGTCGCCCACGGTGGCGGGCGTGCTGGCGATCTCTCGAAGGGCCTCGCGGAACGTATCGGCGAGTTCGCCGAGGATAGGTGTGAGCGGATGTTCGGCCATCGTGACGAGCGAAAGGTGCCGCCCGACCGACGCATCATCGAAGGGCCTCGTTTGAAACGAAGTCCGCGCCATTTCCGAGGAGATGGCCATCGCTGGGATGACGCTGACGCCGAGCCCCGCCGCAACCATCTGGATCAGCGTGCCCAGGCTGGTTGCACGCACGGGTGAACGCAGGGTGTTCGGCAGCTTGCACAGCGAGAGCGTCTGGTCGCGCAGACAGTGGCCGTCCTCGAGCAGCAGCAGCTGGCAGTCGTGCAGCCACTCGACGGGGACATCGTCGGGCATGGCTGCCTCGGGGTGCGTTGCGACGAAGAACGGCTCCCAACCCAGCTCCTCGACGTGAAGCGTGGACTCGCGAAGGGGATCGGCGATCACGATCGCGTCTGCACGGCCTTCCGCCAGCGCTCGCTCCGCGTCGCTCGTTTGTAGCTCGAGCCAGTGGAAGACTGGGCCCTCGGATCCGCGCGTGGCCTTGGTCACCGCGGGGAGCAGATAGGGCGCGACGGTGGGGATGACTGCGATCCGAATGGGGACCGCATACGGGGAGCGGAGTGTGGCTGCCGCAGTTTCGACGCCCGCTCCGGCATTCAGCGCAGCACGAAACGTCGGCAGAAGACGTTCACCGATCGGGGACAGCAGCACGCCCTTTTGATTCCGCAGGAACAAGGTGACGTCGAGAGCCGCCTCGAGCTTGGCCACCTGCGCGCTCAGGGATGGCTGGGAGACGCCGCAAAGGACCGCAGCAGCTCCGAATCCGCCCGTCTGCGCGACGGCAACCGCGTATTGGAGCTGGCGCAGGGAGAAAGCGGGGTTCTGAAACTGGTGGATGGCCATGAGGCGCGCGCTCCCCTGATCGAGCCGGAGACGCACTTTACCATCGTGGTCGAGAGGCGCGGACGGCGGCCGCGACGCGTCTCGTCGGTTCACCCCGCCATCGCGCGACACAGCTGCGTCGTCGCGTCGTCGAGCGGGTAGTAGCTCTCGATTTGCAGCTCCTGCAGCGAGATGTTCTGCGGTGCCTGAAAGGCGGTCATGGTGGTGAGAAAGCCGAACCGCTGGCCGCCGTACTCGAAGTAGAGGTTGAGCGTTGCATCGCTGGGTACGGACAGGTCGGGGGTACGCCAGCTGTCGGGAACGCCCGGGTACGCGCACAGCGTGCTCAGCAGCGCACTCAGAGAGTCGTCGCGACGGTGGAGCAGCGCGTCGCGTTGGATCCGCAGCAGCAGCATCTTCGCCACGCGCTCCCAGCCGACGATGTGCGGTCGCAGCAGCGTGGGGTCGAACAGTAGCTTCATGACGTTGGGCTCTCGGCCTGCGTCCTCGCCCAGGAGCATTCGGAGCAGGCGGTGGGTCGCCTCGTTGGCCATCACGAGCTCGAACCGACGGTCGAACACCAGAAGCGGGTAGGGCTCGTGGTGGTCCATCATCAAGCGCAGGGCGTTTTCGATGGCTGGATCGAACCTGTCGGGAGGAGGTTCGTCGAAGGCCTCTGCGAATCCGGCCGCGACGAGCATGGTGTTCTGCTCTCGTAGGGCAACGTCGAGGGTCGCGCCGAGCCGAAGGACCATCTCGCGACTCGGTTTGGCCCGTCCCGTCTCGAGAAAGCTGATGTGCTTGGGCGAAACGTCGGCTGCGCCGGCGAGGTCGAGCTGGCTGAGGCCGCGAGCGTTCCGCCAGTAGCGAAGCAGCGCCGGAAACATGGGTTGGGTGCTCATGCGCTCATTCGTTGGGAGTCAGCATCGCGCGCGGCGTTCGAGAGGAAGGGTCGCATCAACCGAGCGACTTCGCTTGCGGCCTCTTCGTGGACCAGCAGTCGATAGCCGGGCATGCGATGGAGCACGGCGTCGCGAGGCCACTGCTTCGCCATCGCCTCCGCACCGCCGTACGGGAAGAAGGGGTCTTCGTCGCCCCACACCGCAATCATCGGCGCATCGATCTGCGCGTGAACGTCGTCGAGCTGCTCGGGGATGGAGAGGTTTGCGTTTCGCAGCACGGTGATCGCAGGCCCCGTGTCCCGTCGCAGCGCGGCCACGGCCGTGTCGTCGAACGACCCATGGATGACGTCCAGGTCCTTGAAGCAGCCCGCGAAGCCGAACTTGGATCGCAGGTACGCGCGGGAGTGGACGAGGCGGCGAAACATCCATCGCGCGCCAGGAAGCTTGGCGGCGATCTGCAGCGCGCGGACGACGGTGGGTACGTGCCCGGGGACCTCGGTGTTGGTGAGCGCAACGCCGTAGACGCGCTGCGGCATGCGGGCGGCGACGAGGCGCGCAACGGCACCGCCAGAGTCGTGTCCGAGCACGCCGAAGCTCTGCAGCCCGAGGGCCTCGATGAAGGCGACGAGACGGTCCGCGTACCCGGTGAAGGACTCCTCGATCGTGTCGTCCCACGGCGTATGTCCGGCGCCGGGCAGGTCCGGCACGATGCAGGTGAAGTCGTCGCTGAGCTGTTCGACGAGGTCGCGGTACGTCTCACCGCTGAGCGGCCAGCCGTGAACGAGCACGAGCGCGGGGCCGCTGCCGAAGCTGCGGTAGGCCATCCGAACGGACGGAAGGTCGACGAACTGAAGAGGAGCAGCGCGGAAGGACTCGAGCGCGGTGGGCATGACCGCAGCGTGCGCTCGGGGGCGGCACCGCTCCATTACCTGGCAGGTAGGTAGCGTGCGAATCAGCCCTGGGCGGCCTTCTGCGCCTTGAATCTGCGCTTCTTCACCGCGAACGCTACGCCTTGGCCGTTGAGATCCATGTCCGTCTGCAGGATGCGCCGGGTAAGCGCGTCGTCGATGCCGTGCGAGCGTAGGAGGTCGTCGAACAAGGCTTCGACCTGCTCGCGACAGAATGCCTCGACGCCCGCATCATCGCGGTCGGATGCGAACGCTTCCTCGGCGATGGCGCCGTAGCGGTCGAGCTGTGCGTGGAGCAGCTTCGCGATGGCGTCGAGCTCGGTGACGCCTCCGAAGTGAGTGAGGTATGCGGTGTGAGCACCGGTCGCGACGATGCGGTCGAGGCTGGCCTTGGCCGCGGCCGCGTCGAAGTCGGTTGGGGACGTCGAGGGCAGCGTGAACAGACCCTTGCTCTGCAGCGCCGGGTAGACGAGACCGAAGGAGTCGCCCGTGAACACGGCGCCGCTGGTCGGGTCGTGAATGCAGAAGTGGTGGTTGGCGTGCCCACGCTTGTGAAGGAACCGCAGGGTCCGACCGTTCCACTCGAGCTCCTCGTCGTCCGCCATCACGCGCACGCGCTCTGCCGGGATCGGCTCGATCACGCCGTACATTTCGGCAAAGCGTGCCTCGCCGTAGACTCCCTGGGCGCTGCGGACGAGCTTGCTCGGATCGATGGCGTGCTTTGCCGCGTTGGGGTGGGCGAGTAGCGTCGCGTTGGGGCAGGCCTTCATCAAGGCCGCCGCGCCGCCAGCGTGGTCGAGGTGAACGTGGGTGATGATGACGTAGTCGACCGCATCCGGCGTCAGGCCGTTCGCCTCGAGGGCCGCCAGCATGCCGGGCACTGCGTGGGCGTTGGCGGTCTCGACGAACGCTGCCCGGTCCCCCTGGCGCAGCAGGTACGTGGCGGCAAAGCCTTCGTGGCCCAGGTACTTCGCGTCAATCGTCGTGACGGTCACGCGCGCAGGGTACCAGCGGCAGGCCTACTCAGCGGTGCCGAAGAGGATGTCCCACAGCGGCGTCAGCGAGGCGAAGTTGCCGCCTCGCATGCTGACGTGGTGCTTCGCGTGCTTGCGGCTGAGCGCGCTTAGCATGCGCAGTCCAGGGACCGGGATGTCGAGCCCGGCGTGAACGATGATGTTCAGGTTCGAGTGGACGAACAGAATGCCGCCCCACACCAGCGGGTGGACCGGGCCGAATCCGCACGCAACGACGGTCAACAGGAACTGGCCGAGGAACGTCTCGAGCGGATGCAGGAACAGGCTCTCGATCGCCGTGGGCGCGCGCACCATGTGATGCACTGCGTGGACCCGCTTGAGCCAGCCGACGCCGTGAAAGGCGAAGCGGTGCATCAAGTAATAGAAGAAGTCGTAGACCAGCAGGATGCCGATGGCAGTCGGCAGGGCAAGCCAGCCCAAGGTCGCGGACTCGTCGATCAGCCATCCCCCGGCGCCATAGGTCAGGATGAAAACCGTGGCGCCCGAGAGGACGAGGTTCATGCCGACGCGCTTCCACAGCTTCGCGCCTTTGACCTTGCGGGAGAGCTTTGGCCGGATGCGGAACTGGGCCAAGCGCTCGGCATTCCACGCCGCGGTCACGCCGAAGAACATCACGCCCGAGGAGGCGAGGACGGCGATGAGGACCCAGAGCAGCTGCGTCATGGCGATCGGCATCGTAGAGGAAAAGTCGCCGCGTCACAGCTCTACGCTGCCGCAACCGACGTGCGTCCGGTCGCGTGGTACCGTCGATGCATGGCTTTTCGCGGTGCCTTCGCAGTGCTTTGCATCCTCTGTGGCGCGTGCTTCACCGACCCTCCGCCCGCGGCTTCGAGTGAGGACGACGACGGCGGGGAGTCCACTGCGGCACCGACCACGACGACCACGACCTCGGGAACGGCCGACGGCGGGAGCAGCGAGTCCGGCGCTGACAGCACCGGAAGTACGGGGTCGAGCACGGGTTTGATCGGGACGTCTGGCACGACGGGGGACCCGCTCGAAGGGTGCGATTGGACGCCCGCTCAAGCGCCCACGGTCGGGGCGGAGTTCGTGATCGTCGTCGACCCCGGTACGCCGGTCGACTGGGACGACTTCTCGGGCATGGTCTCCGACCTCGAAGGGCTGGGAAGCCCGGTCGCCGTGCTGCTGCCCAGCAGCGTGAACGTGACGCTGGAGGTCGGGTGCGACGACGGATGCTTTGGAATCGACTGCGACGAGGAGTCCATCACGCTCGTTCATCGCTATGACGGAGGCTCCGGTCTCGGCGCGCTCGACTCGGACTTCGATGAGATCGAGTGCGTTCTCGACGATGGGCCGCTTCTCCCGCGGAAGCGACACCTGTGGCTGTTGACGGTGGCGCCGGAGCAGATGGTGCCGCCGAGCCTTGCAGCGCAGCTCGGCGCCGAGACTTCGGTCCACGTCTCCTGTGAGGACTGCGCAGACGGAGGTGAGATCGTGGGACCGTTAGGGACGATCGTGCGGCGGACCTTCGGCGCGGTGACGAGTCTGGAAGACTTCGCAAGCCTCGGAGGATTCCTCGGTCAGCCGCGGTACGCGTGCGCGTGGCCGACGGGGTCGATCGAGGGCGATGAGTATTTTACGGCGATCGGCAACGAAGACCTGTGGAGCGGTGACGTGCCCGCGTTTGCCACCGAGGTCGTCGGTGATGCGGCGTGTGGCTTGATCCCGATGGGGCGCTGGGATACGGCGGATGTCCCGATCGAGTTCTTCCGCGTGTCCCCGGCCGGTCGTACGGAGGTGACGCAGTTGTGCGGGCCGGCGTGCTCGCTTGCGCAGAGTTTTCCTGCGATCGACACCGGTCTCTTCGACGTGAACTGCGAGCTGTAGCCGCCGCTTCGTTGCTTCAGCACGATGCGAGTCCCCGCGTTGCATTTTGCAACGTTGCGTTGGGCGCGGCGGCGTTGGCTTGAGAACGCGTCGCGCTGGGTGCTCTAGAACACCTCAACGCCGTTGGTGCGGTGCTACCGTCGGAGCATGGACTACGGACGGTTTGGGCTGTGCTTGGCGTTGGCGTTTCAGGGCGCGTGCTTTACCGACCCTCCGCCTGCAGTCAGTGACGATGGGTCGTCGGGTGGCATGCCGGGGTCGACCTCAGACGCCACCGGTTCGACGAGCGTAGATGGTTCGACGAGCGAGGCCGGCTCAACCGGCGCCGCGTCGAGTTCGAGCTCGGACGGCGGTGGTGACGAGACCACGTCGGAGCCCGAGCCCGAGTGCATCCCGTTTCCATCGCAGGTGATGCCGGTCGATGCAGACGTCGTCGTGGCGATTGACGATGGCGTTGTCGTCGATTGGCAGAAACTCTCCGAGACGCTTCAGCGTTGGGCCATGAACTCCGTGAACTTTGCGGTCTTGCTCCCGCCCGAAGTACCGGAGCTGTTGGATTTCACCCCGAGCTGCGCGCAGGCATGCGCGTCCTGCGAAGACGAGATGGACCAGGTCTTCGTGCCGTACCAGGGGGCGGTCACAGGCGCAGCCCAAGCGTTGCAAGCGACGGACGCATTCAACTGCATGTACCGGGTCGCACCCGGCAACGGAAATGCAAACGCGCCTACTCGGCACGTCTGGTTCATCACCGACGCGCCGGCCCAGGAGTTACCACCCTTACCGGAGGCGTTCGCGGGTTCCCGCTTTCACGTCACATGTCCCAGCTGTCGCGATGGCGCTCTCGAAGACACCGAACTCGGGCAGCTCGTTGAAGGCACCGTAGGTTCGGTCGGGAACCTGGACACGCTCGACGAGCAGGGGGAGTTCATCGCCGCCAAACGTGCCGCATGCACCTGGCCCTACGCGCCGTTCGATGCAGACGCGGTTCCGCTCGTCGCGTTGGGCAACGAGTCACTGAACGGGGGGATCTTGGCGTTCCCCGTGGACGAAGGTAGCGATTGCGAGGACTTGTTCAACTCGGCGGACGATCTCGAGGACTACGACGGTCAGTTCTTCTTCCGCGTGCAGGACGGCCAGGCCTTCGCGACCCTGTGCCCCGAGATGTGCTTCTTGGCGCAGCTTGATCCGCTGGATGCCACCGAACTGTTCGATCAAGTGTGTACGTCCGAGGTGCTGGAATGAGTCAGCCGGACCGAAGCCCTAAGTAGAGGTCGCGCACCATCGTCTGGGCGATCTCCACGGGCGAATGATCGAACGCTCCCTCGACGCAGAGCGCCGCCGCACCGTGCGTCGTCGACCACGCGAAGCGTGCGATCGCCTTGGCGTCCCCTGCTCGAACCGAGCCTTCGGCCTGACAGTCTTCGACGACCGACACGACGTAGGCCCACGTGGCTTCCCGTGCGGCCTGATGGCGGTCGTTCGGGCTCGGCCCTTGCGCCAAGATGGGATGGAACATCGCGCGGAAGAGGCCGACGTTCGCGGTCGCAAACCCGATGTAGCCGGTGCCCACCTGACGCATGCGGTCGATCGCTGCGGATCCGTCGGGTGCTTCTCGCATCGCCGCGAGCAGGCCTTGCCACCCTCGGATGGCGACGCCCGAAAGCAGCCCCCGGAGATCGCCGAAGTGGTGTGCGGGCGCGGCATGGCTGACCCCAGCGCCGCGAGCCGCCTTGCGGAGCGTCAGTGCGTGCGGCCCGTCCTTCTCGAGAATGGAGACCGCCGCATCGACCAGCGCTCGCGCGAGGTCGCCGTGGTGGTAGCGAGGCACGTCCCCAAGACTCTCTCACTCTCGATATGTTGACAACGTAAAGATTGGCGCTAGACCCACCCTCGATGAAGCGAAGAGCCATGTTTGCGCGTCTGGGCCTCGCGGCTGCTCTGCTCGCGCCCGGTTGTGACCAGGCCGCGTCACCCCCGGCGCCGGCCTCGGTTCTCGACGCCGACCTCGTCGCTTTGGAGGAAGCCGTGGCGTGGCCCGAGCCCGTTGTGGGCACGGTGGTGACTCTGGGCAATATCTACATGGCCAAGGGCCTGCAGGACCGTGGCATGACCTACTTCGAAGCGCGGGCCGCCGAGAACCCCGACGATGGGGTGTTCTTGGCGTACGCGGGGCTGTTCCGGGCTCAGACCGCGCTGCAGCAGCCGCTGCTCTCGCGTGTGTCTTGGGTCGAAGACGCGATCGACACGCTCGACGAGGCGGTCGAACTCGATGACAACCTGCCGCGCTTTCTTCGAGCCGTGACCTTCGCGCGGCTGCCCGAGCGCTTCGACGTGGCCGAAGACGCGATCGCGGAGCTGGAGATTCTGCTTCGCGACGAAGACGTGTCGTTCCTGTTCACCGAAAACGTGACCGAGTCCACGCGGCAGGCGCTGCTCCGGCAGGGGTGGCAAGCGATGGCGTTGGCCGCAGACACGGCGGGTAGAGACAGGCTGGCCGAGGAGGCGTGGGGCAAGGCGTCCGCTCGGGCACAGTCGCCCAACGATCTGCTCGTGGGCACCAACTACTCCGTGGACGGCGTGGACGGCTTTCGCTTCGCCCGGCCCACGCTCGAAGAAGTGCGCCCGGGTCTGTGGCTCACCCACGGCTACGACTTCGGCGACATGGCGTTCATCCAGACCGATGTGGGGATCGTGGCCGTCGACGCGGGTACGCACGTCGAGAACGCCGCGCGCGCGCTGGAGGACGTTCGCGCTGCCGGGGCACAGGGTCCCGTCCACACCGTCTTTCTCACCCATGCACACTGGGACCACATCGGCGGTCTCGATGGCCTGCTCGAGCCGGGTACGCAGGTCATCGCGCAGTCGCACTTCGCAGACGAGCTGGCAATCGTCAACGAAGCCGCGGTCGACTACACCTGGTTCTTCGGCGAGCGCACCGCGCGAGACGAGCGCTACGGGCCGCTGTACGACGTCAAGCCGGACCTGCTCGTCGACGAAACGCTCGACATTCCCATCGGCGGGGTCGACTTCCGCATGCACGCCTTTGCCGGCGGCGAGACCGAGGACCAGCTGCTCATCGAGCTGCCCGAGGAAGGCATCGTCTTCGTTGGCGACGCGTTCATGCCCTACCTGGGGGCACCATTCGTCGGCGAGGGCTCGCCCGACGACCTGCTCGCGACGATCGACGTGCTCGTCGACCTCGAGCCCTCGCTCCTGCTGCACGGGCATCCGCCGCTGACCGAGCGCTACACCGCCGACATCCTCGAGCCGCTTTCTGCAGCGCTGCACGAGGCGCGCGCACAGACCTTGCGCGGCATCATCGATCGCAAGCCCGTCGTGGAGATCGTCCGCGAAGATCCCATGCCGGACGTGCTCCGAGACCATCCCGCGGCGGTGCTGCCTGCGTTCGTGCTCCGGCCCCAGTTCATCCAGCGTTTGCATCGCATCCGCACCGGGTACTGGCAGCCTGAAGGCGAAGGATTGGTCCTCGTGTCCGAAGGCGAGTGGGCCACCGCGATGGACCTGCTCGCGGGTGAAGACGACGTGCGGTGGGCCGAGGTCGTCGCGGGCCTGGTCACGCGGGGCGAACACGAACTCGCGTGGCGCATGGCCGAGCGCGGGCTGCTGCGTCACCCCGACAGCGCCACGCTCGAGGGGCTGCGGGTACGTGCCTTGGGTGGCCTGCGGATGAAGTACCAGCAGTTCAACCCCTTCAAGTTCATCGTGTTTTCCGAACTCGCCGACCGGCCGACAGCGCCGCTGGCCTGTGGAGGTCCCGAATGTTGATCACAATCCTGTCTCTCATGGTCATGGCGGACCCCTCCGCCGACGACGTTCGTCACTTCGCCGTCGGCGTGGAGGGCGAGCTTGCGCCCGCCATGCCCGTCACCGCGGGGCCAGTGGCGTTGGCACCACCCTCGTTGGCCCTGACCTGGACCGCCCGCCGCCCTTGGGGCCTTCAGCTGCTGGCGGGGGCCGGCTATGCCTCGGTCACCACGGACACGCCGCTCGCGTCGACGGTGCGTCAGGTGGGCGTGTCGACTTCCCTGCGGGCGCTGTGGTGGCCGCTGCGTTGGGACCGAGCGCGGGTCGGCGTACTCGCGCAAGCCGGCTACCGCGGCCGCTTCGGTGGTGAAGACGCCGAGTTCGAGACTTCCTCGTTTCGCGCGCACGGGTTCGCGGTGGGTGCGGGCGTGCGTCCGGAGTGGTTCGTCGCGCCTCGTCTGAGCCTGCACACCCAGCTTGGCGTCGCCTTCACCTTCGACGACGACAACACCACGCAGACCCAGCAGCAGCTGCTTCTGGCCGGCAACGTGCTGGGTCAGGCGGGCGCGTCGATCTGGTTTTGAAGCGCCTACGAAAAAGCCCCCGGCGCAGGCCGAGGGCTTCGTCGCGCGCGGCGGGCTGGACTAGAGCGAGCCCTGCACCACGGTGACGCCGGGCTGCCGCACGACCTGATCGATCTGAATCGAGATGACCGCGGTACCGGCGGGCAGACCGAGCGACTCGCTCAGGTCGATCTCCGGCAGCGTGATGCCGCCGAGCGCGTCACCGCCAAGACCACCGATGAGGCCATCGACGAGCGCGTTCTCGAGGACGCCGATGAGGGTCTCCTCGGTCGCGATGTTGATGTCCTCGTTGACGTTGAGTTCGGTCTCGACCGAGTCGAGGCCAGCCAGCGAGATGCCGATTTCGCCCTCGTTGGCGGTGATGTCGACCTGGATGACGGCGGTGGTGAACGCGGTGAAGCTGACCGGCGCGTCGAACAGAAGCAGGCTTGCGTCGATGCGGATGTCACCGATGTGGGCGAGCAGCTGTCCGTCCTTTCCGCAGTCCATACCAACCGGCGGCAGCATGCCGCTGACGTCGACCTCGAGATCCGAGACGAGGTCGCTGTCGCCGAGCAGCTCGGGAGGCAGCGGGAACTCGAGCAGGCCGCCCTTCCAGGCGCCGTAGAGGATCTCGTTGATGACGTCGTCGTGGAGACCGATTTCCATCGTCGCTTCACGCGTAAGCGCAAAGCCGGCGGGACCGGTTTCGCAGCCGTTGCGAAGCGGGAAGCCGAGGCCTTCGTACGCCGGGTCTCCGTCGGAGAAGCCGCCGCCCCGAAGGATGATGGCGCCGCCCTGCGGAGGCGAGGGCTCCGGAGGTGCTTGCCCGTCGTGAAAGTCGGTGTCGCCGAAGTCGGTGATCAGGTCGATGGTGATGAGCTCTTCGGGGTTGCCCAGGTTCGGCAGGTCCAGCGACGTGCTGAAGTTGAAGCTCTGCAGTCCCTCGGACAGCAGCGGCGCGAGGACACCCTCGAGCTGCCCGTTGAGCTCGTTCTCGAGGTCGCTGACGACACCCCCGAGGATGAAGGGCTCGGCGATCGAAAGCAGGAAGTTGGTCCAGCCGTTGTTCGAGAAGATGTCGAGATTGTCGATCTCGGTTTGGACGTTCTGAATGTCGACGACGAGCTCGTGGCTCTCCTGGTCGACGCTGAGCAGCACGTCCGCAGTGATGTTCAGCGCATCGAGGGTGATGCCACCGGTACCGTCGCCACCTGCCGCGCCACACAGCAGGTTGGTGCAGTCGAAGTTGAGGTCGCCTTCGATGTCGAGCAGCGCCGCCGTCAACGCGATTCCGCCGTCGATCGCGGCGAGGTTGACCGAGGAGTCATTGTAGTCGAGCGACGTCAGGTAGATGTCGTAGCCCGCTTGGCTCGCCAGCGGTTCGGTCGAGCTGAACAGCGTGGAGAGGTCGAGTGCCGTGATGGCCAGGCCCAGGATCGACGCGAGGTCGTTGTAGGGCTGGCTCGGGTCCCCGTCGTCCAGGCCCTCTTGGCTGAAGTAGATGGCGATGCCGTTGGGCGCCATGCCTTCGACTGGCTCGGTCGGCTTGACGAACTGTGTACCCCACAGGAACGACTGCACGCGTCGCCGCTTCTGGTCCGCGGTGTCCCCCGTCTCGAAGATCAGGGTGTTGCCGCCCACGGTCGGGCTGTAGTCGTAGCTGAAGCTCCCGTCGTCAGCGACGTCGACGGCATTGCCGTTGATGTTCAGCTCTTCGATATCGCCCGCGAGGCTGGAGACGGTGCCCTTGATGGTCACGACCTCGTCGGAGCTCTTCGCCTGGATTGTGGCACCGCGGGGCGGGAACTCGACGTCGATCATTGGCCGGCATTCGATGGTCGGTCCTTCCTGAACGCCGCAGCTGCCCGATGCGCAGACGTCGATGGTGCAGGGGTCGCCGTCGTCGCACTCGTCGTTCTCGACGCACTCGCCGGGGTCGTCGGAGTCGCTCTCGGTCTCGCGACCGGAGTTCGAGTCGGCGTCGTTGGTGTCTTGCGTGTCTTGCGTGTCGCTGGCGCCGCCCGATGAGCCATCGGCAGCGCTGTCGGTGCCACCGTCCGTCCCACCTGCGTTGGCAACGTCGTCATCGCCGCACGCAGTGGTCACTCCAACCAGTGCAAGGCATGTAAGCCACTCCCGAAACCTCATGGGCCGAAGCGTATCACTGCAAACACCGCGCAAATGCGCTGCGGGCACGGATACGCTGCGCCCAGGTGCGACATGTGGGCCGCCCCAGCACGGAGCAAAACGCGAACGTGCGTCGCTCGCGGGTTCTCAGCGGGGGTCGTTGACGCGGCCCATGAACACCGTGGTGTCGGTGCTGGTGTCGCGAATGAAGAACAGGAACGGCCGGTCGATGGTGAACGTCTCCGGATCCGCGCCGGGAGCCGCGCCCGCGCGCGCCATCACCACCGCCGTCGCTGCCGCAGCCTCGGTCCCGGACTCGTCGACCTCGATGAAGCCCTTGTGGAAGACCTCATCGATCCGCAGCCGCTCGACCTCGGGTGGAGCCATGCCCTCGAACTCGGCGGCGTTGGTGAACGCCTTCGTCACGCCGAGGCTCTTGAGCGCAGGCGCAAGCTCGAGCGACTTGCTCGGCGCGAGCTTGAACTTGGGCATGGAGACCGCGATGCGGCTGGATTGCAGTTCGCCCCACCAAGCCTGCGTAGTTTCGGCGGACAGCTTCGCTTCCAGTGCTCCAAGTCCATCGCGCGTGGTGGGCATGACGATCGTCATCGCGAACGGACCGCCCGCGTACGGCAGCTGCAGGACCTGCGCATCGTCGGTACGATCGTGCGCGAAGTAGCCGGTCTTGCGCATCGTCGGGACGCTCGCCTTCTCGGTACCGCCGACGAAGAACGGGGCGTCGGATGTGCCCTGTGCTTCAAACGGCGTGGCCCACTGCGCCTTGAAGTAGATCGCGTTCGCCAGGACGAGCAGCGTGTCGCTCTTGATGGCGCCCGGCGGCAGCAGGTCCTTGATGCGCGTGCGGGTCTGCTTCTCGACCCAGTCGTTGATGTGCAGACGCGCAGGATCCGACTTGGTGAAGTCGAGCCGCTCCATCGGCGCTTGGTAGTCGCGCTCGCTCGCGGCGATGAAGGATTCGCGAAAGGGCAGGCTGTCGGCACCGAACAGGCGGTTGGCCAGCGCGATTTCGGTGGGGGGCAGGGCGCCGCCATCGGCATGCTGGAGACCCATCCAGCGCGTGCCGAGTCCGCCCATGGCGGCGTGCCACTGCGCCGTGGGGATCGCGTCGCCGACGTGCAACGCCTGCTCGAGCTCTGCGGCCGTCTCTCCCGTCGCGCCCTGGAAGGTCATGCCCAGCGCGATCGCGATGCTGGCCGGGGACACGATGAGGTTGTCGGAGCCCGTGGCGACCTTGCGGTAGAGGTCGAAGCCGAACGCGTTGATGCTCTTCCCGGCTGCAGCGAGGTCTTCGTCGGAGACCGGTGTCGGGGCGGGCATGGGGGCGTCGGTGGGCTTGTCGCCAGTGGGCGTGGGTGGGGTCTCGGACGGAGACCCGGACGTCTGGGGGCTGGGCCCTTGGGTGGACGAACAGCCTGCCAGGAGCGTCAGCGGGAGGACGAAGTGCAGAGCGCGGGAGAGCATGTCGCACCCCCATCAACGCACGCTCCTGCGGCGGGGTCTACCAGAGGCCGTCTTCGATCGGATTTCCGTCCTCGAACAGCGTGTACGTGCCTTCGCCCTGTGCGTTCCAGCCGACGCGGAGGTCGGCCGTGTCGTCGACGTTTCGCTGGAAGTCGCCGGAGCCGTCCTCGAACTCCCGCATGCTGAAGTCTTCGGGTCCGCCGCGGTGCCAGTCGAATCCGGCTGTCGGTGCGATGAGGTTGGCGCCGAGGAACAGCAGCGTGTTTCCGTCGCCGTCGTAGTTGGACAGTGAGAACGAGGTGCAGTCGGCGTTTTGATCGACGTAGATGATCTCGTCGGGGAGCAGACCATCGTCCATCACGTAGATCTGATAGCCGTCGCCCCGCCCGACGTAGAGGTACTGGTCCCAGGTGTAGGCCGTGTCCCCTTCGAAGACCGTGAGGTCGTCGACCTCGGCAACGACCGCCGTGTCGTCCGGAAATGGCAGCGCGCCGATCGTCGCGATGACGTCGGCGATGTCGTTGCTCCCGTCGACGACGGCCTGCGCGTAGGGACTGCCTCCGGCTTTGGCGGCGACCGCGTCGAGCACGGTGATCCCGACGGAGTCGTCGATGCACGGCGGGTTGAGGTCGAGCTCGACCGAGGTCTCGCCGCCGCCGTCGTCATCCGCGTCGTTCCCCTCGTCTCCACCGTCGTCGCTGGCCTCCCCGCCGCCATCGCCGTCGCCTGACGGATCGCCACCGTCGACGCCTGCACCGGTCGATGTGTCGCCCGAGGCGTCGTCGGTGTCGTTTTCGCCGGATTCGGTGTCGCAGCCGCTCAGGAACGCGAGGGGCAGGGCGAGGGCGAGTGCAGACGTGGCAAACCAGTTCACGCGTGGGTTGTTCGCCCCGCGGCCGGTTTGATCACGGCCGCGGCGAAAAAGTTCGCGTCAGACCTTTTTCTTGCCTTTGCCGACCGTGGCTGCGTAAACGCCGGCTTTGGGCGTGCCCTTTGCGACGAGCATCTCGGCCTTCTTCATTTCCTCGTCGATGAGGACCTTGAAGGCGTCGAACGGCTGCGCGCCCGAGAGGAAGCGTCCGTTGACGAAGAACGCGGGTGTGCCGCGGGCACCGAGCGTGGCGCCTTGGGACTGCTGCGCTTTGACCTTCTTGGCGAGGGCCTCGTCCTTGAGGTCGGCCTTGAACTTGTCGACGTCGAGTTCGAGCTCCGTGGCCCACAGCTCGAAGTTCTCGTCGGTCAGTGCGCGACCGTTGGCGAACAGCTTGTCGTGCATCTGCCAGAACTTGCCCTGCTTGCCCGCGGCCTCGGCTGCGACCGCGGCTGCCATGGCCCGGTTGTGCATCGGGAGCGGGTTGTGCTTGAACGCGATGCGGACCTTGTCACCGTAGGTCTCGGTGATCTTGGCCATCGTCGGGTTCACGCGGTTGCAGAACGGGCACTGGAAGTCCGACCACTCCACGATGGTGACCAGCGCGTCCGCAGAGCCCTTGGTGGCCGCATCGCCGACGGGGACGTTGTAGGTCAGCTTGGGGTCCGGACGGCCGGGGCGCGGCCCCGCGGGCTTGGCTTTGCCCGGTGCTGCCGCGGGTCGCTCGGTGACCTTGGTCTCGAGGGTATCGAGCTTGGCGAGAATGGCGTCTTGCTTTTGGTCGATCGAGGCGAGGTTCTCTTGCAGCTGCGCGAAGGCGTTTTGACCTTGGCAGCCGGCGAGGCCGAGGGCCGTCGTCGAAGCGAGCGCAAGCTTGGTGATCGTGCGGAGTACCGTCATGGGATCACCGCTGCGAACGGATCAGGCGTTCGCGACATATCGCGAATCGGTATGCATTGAATCGCTCGATGCGACTCAGTCGGACGCATCGAGTCGCTTGCTCGCGCGCCCGACGAGCCACGCGCCGATGAGGCCCGCGCCGCTGAGCGCGGCCATGAGCACGTAGGTGCTGCCGCCCCAAAGGTCGTAGAGGGAGCCAACGCCGAGCATCATCAAGCCGGTGCCCACGCCCGAGGCCGCGGAGTACAGCGTCGTGACCGTGGCGGTGGCGCGGTCGTCGACGCGCTCTTGCACGTAGGCGATCGCGCCGAGGTGCAGCGCAGCGAACGTGCCGGCGTGCAGGAGCTGAACCGCGAAGAGCGAGCCCGGCGTGGTGGCGACCGAAAGCAAAGGCCAGCGCGCGATCCCGGCGACGGCCGCGATGGACAGCAGGCCTGCGCTGCCCAAGCGGCGCTGCGCGAGTCCGCCAATGGCGAACAAGCCGATCTCGGCGAGCACGCCCACCGACCACAGCTGCCCGATCGTCGTGTCGCCGATCCCAATGGCGCGCCAGTGGGCCGTCCCGAACGCGTAGAGCATCGCGTGGGATGCATGCAGGAAGCCGGTCGTGACCAGGAACGCGACGTGGGACTTCGAGGGCTTGCCGCGCCCCGCGTCGGTGGGCTTGGCCTGCGGTCCCCGACGCGGCATCGCGATTACGGCCAGCACCACCAAGACCGTGCCGTAGCGGAGCGTCTGAAGGACGTCGTCTTCGCTGTGGTGCTCGAGGATCCACCCGCCCACGTTCGAGGCGACGATGAACGCGGCCGAGCCGAACAGGCGTAGCTGCCCGTAGTTGATCGCGCCCGTGTTGCCCCAAACGCAGCGCGACGGAATCCGTGAGTGGGATGAGCGGGCTGAAGGTGAAGCCCAACAGCACCCCGACGCCGATGACTTGCCACAGAGCCGTCGTCGCCCCGAACAGGCCGTAGCTCAGCGCAGCTCCGATCGCGAGCACGACCGCGGGTTGCTTGACCGAGCCGAGCCGATCGCTGAGTCGACCCATCAACGGGTTCGCCACGACGCGCATCCACGTGATGACGCCCAACACGATGCCGATCGAGCCCGCCGAGTACCCGCGGCTTTGCAGCCACACGGGGAAGTAGGGCATGTGCATGCCCAGGCAGAAGAAGAGCGCGATGAAGGCGATCGCGATGCGGAGCTTCGCGGACACGAGGTCGTCGCTCTATACACGAGCCGCCAGGGGGCGGGGACCGCATTTGCGTTGCGGCCCCGTCGTGGCGGTATCGTTGCGCCCGTGCCTGCCCGTGTTCCGGCCAAGCCCGACGTCGTGACCCCGTGGGAGAAGGTGCCTTCGGTCGTTCTCCTCACGCGGCAGATCCTCAAGCTGCAGTCGATCACCGCCACGCGCGTGGTCGAATCGGTGGTGGTGATCGGGGAGGCGGTCGCCGAGATCAAAGAGTCGCTGCCGCACGGCGAGTGGCTTCGGTGGTGCGCCGAGGCGGTGCCGTTCTCGCGCCAGACCATGGCGAACTACATGGCGCTGGCACGGTGGGCCGAGGAGCGGCCGCGCGAAGTGGAGAAGCTCGCGCACCTGGGGCCGAGCAAGCTGTATCTGCTGCTCGTGCTGCCGGCTGCGGTGCGACGGCGGCTCACCGGGCGCAAGCCGGTGCCGCTGCCCGACGGTCGGCAGAAGCGTATCGAGACCATGACGGTGGCAGAGCTGGCGGCCGTGACCGCGCTCGAAGCCAAAGCGCTGCCTGGCCGCGCGCCGATGCCCGTGGGGCGCTTGGTCGGTCGAATGCGTCGCTCGATTGCGGGCCTGGACGCGTCGGCCGAGGCGCTGCTCGAACGCACGGAAGAGGTCGACGTCGACGAGGCCCGCGCTCTGCACGACGCGCTGCTTCAGGTCGCCGAGTCGCTTCGCGTCAGCTTTTCGTTGCCGAAGTCGCGCCGCTGAATGCGTTCTGGGCCCAGGTGCGGGCCTCGTCCACCGTGCCGACGACGATCTGCGGACACGGAAGCGGCTGGAGGTAGAGAATGGCTCGCAGCGCACCACGGAGCATTGGCGAGCCGATCACGAACGCAATCCCGGCGCAGTGGGTGCGCAACGCGTCTTCGCTGCGCTTCTGGGCGGACGCCTGCGTGCGGATGAAGCGGGAGGTGGGTGTGTCAGCGTCGAGCAGGTTCACCACCGCGCTGTAGCGTTCGCCTCGGCTCGGCAGCGCGCACGAGCGGTTGGCGAAGTCATCCTCTTCGGCGTGCGTGACGGAGCCGGTGATGGTGAGCATCACCATCGGCCAGTCGCGCTCGTCGATCGAAAACGGCATCAGCCTCCGCTCCGCACATCGTGCCACGGAACGACGCGGCTGGGCCGATCTCGGGCGAGGCTACGGGGCTAAACGACGCCGGCGGCAGCGAGGCCCAGGTAGGTCGCCATGCCGGCACCATAGCTGACCAGCGCCACGACGGAGATCCGGCGCAGGTACCAGACGAAGTCGACCTTCTCCATGCCCATGAAGGCGACGCCGGCGGCGCTACCCACGATGAGAATCGAGCCGCCGGTCCCGGCACAGAACGCGATCAGGTCCCAGAACTGGCTGTCGGGCGGGAACTGATCGAGCGAGTACATGCCCATCGTCGCTGCGACGAGCGGCACGTTGTCGACCACGGCCGAGAGCAGGCCGAGGACGCCGGCGAGCATCGTGGGGCTGGTGACGACGCTGTCGAGCCCACGCGCGAGCGCGTCGAGAAGGCCGGCCGTCTGCAGCGCGCCGATGCCCAGCAGGATGCCGAGGAAGAACAGCACGCCCGAGACGTCGATCTTGGTGAAGGCGGCGGGCACCTTCACGTGCTGGCGGTCTTCGTGCTCGTGGTGCAGCACGTCGGTGACCAGCCACATGACGCCAAGGCCGAGCAGGATGCCGATGAACGGTGGGACGTGCGCAACCGACTTGAGGATGGGCACCAGGATGAAGGCGCCCAGTCCCAAACTCAGCACGCGGCGCGCGCCCAGCTCGACCTGCTGATCGTTCTCGGGGGCCTCGCCACCGTAGTGGCCAGCCTTCTCGCGGCGACCGAGCATGATGACCGCGACGATCATCGTGACGAGGCTGGGCAGGATGAGCGCACCCATCACGCCCAGCGTGGTGACCTGGCCGCCGATCCACAGCATGGTCGTGGTGACGTCGCCCATCGGCGTCCATGCGCCGCCGGCGTTGGCCGCGATCACGACCATCGAGCCGAGCAGGAGCCGGTTGTCGCGGTTGGGGAGGATGCGGCGCAGCAGCGACACCATCACGATCGTGGTGGTGAGGTTGTCGAGCACGGCGGACATGAAGAACGCCAGCGTCGCGAGCACCCACATGATCTTCCACTTCGACCGGGTGCGGATCTGGTCGGTGACGAGCTTGAACGAGCCGTGCAGGTCGATGACTTCGACCAGGGTCATCGCGCCGAGCAGGAAGAACACGATCTGCGCGACCTCGCTGAGCAGCTCGGCGAGGTGGTGCGTGGCTTCGTGCGGCGTGGGGGCGAGGCCGACGAAGTACATGAGCCACAGGCCCGCCGCGAGCAGCAGCGCGACCGCAGCCTTGTTGATGCGGAGGTTGTGCTCGAAAATGATCGCCCCGTAGCCGAGGACGAACAGCAGGATCATTGCCGCGTGGGTCGGAGTGAACGCGTCCATGTCGTGGTCTCTGCGCGGGCCAACCGCCCGTCGGGCGCGCGACGTATCCCGCCTTCACCACGCGTACAAGAGGAAATCCGCCTCATTGTAGGTGTGTGTGCTCCTATCCGCGGCCAGAAGGCAGGAACAGCCATCTATCGGCGACGCAATTTCTGCACTCTGCGGCGCAACCCCCGGTTTGCGCCGGGTTTTTCGTCGGGCGCCTCAGCCGCTGTGGCGCGATTTCGGGCCACTTCGCGCGAACGCGCGCCGCCCCGCGTGCGGGGGCAGCGACACGTTCCACAACCACCGATCGGATCAGTCCAGCGTGAGGTCGTATGTCACTCGCCATCGCGAGCCGTCGTCCTGTTCGTACTCGAGGGTCATCGAGCCCGGTTCAATCTCGACGGCGGCATCGGGCCACTCAGGCTCCGTGGGGGCTTCGAGCACGATCAGGGACGCGGGATCGACATCTTGAAAGTCGGGACAGGACCCGAACAGGCACGCGCCCGACGTAAGGCCAGCGCCGAGCATGCTCAGGCAGCCGAGGACCGTCTTGAAGCGACTCATGATGCGTCTCCAAGGAGGATGTCGTTTACGCCCTCGCCCCAGCGTTCTTCCGGTGTCGTGAGCCGATACGTCGCATCGCCGGAGTACGCCTGAACCATGACCAGCGTTTCGGGCACCGCGGGCGGCGTTGCATCCGACCCATCGAGCGACTCCACCCGTGGGTTGTCCACCGTCCACGACTCGTCGGCGCAGGACAGCGCCTGCGCCACGCTCACCGCAGGTGCTGCGACGCACCCAAGCACGAAACAAGCCGCCATCGCAGCGACGCGGCGCGACCGAAGCAAAGAGCTCATGACCCGGTAGTGCCCCGGGCCGGCCGAACGATCACGCCCGGCCGAAATCAAGTCGGACCTGGAGGCGAAGGTCTCCGGCAGGTGTCACCTGCGGCTGAGCCCACAGGATGGGCTACAGCCGGTGCTGAGCAGCCGTTGTCGCTACTTGTCGTTGGCAGGAGGCGTTCGCGAGAGGAACGCTGCCGTCTCCCTGTAGCCGGCCTGCGACTTGTCCCGTGGATACTCACAAGCGGCGCTAGAGCCCGTGTTCGTCACGCCAAGTCTTGAACTCCTTGAGATTCGACTCGGCTCGGGTACCAATTCCCTCGTAGCGAAGCACGGCTGCATCAGCGAGCGCCCGTGCTCTCGTGCGTTGGGAGCGTTGAAGCCATAGTGCCTTGCTGAGAACGGCTTGCGCGTCTGCATGGAAGATTGCGTCACCTTCCGCCAAGGGCAACGCGCGCTCGGCACGTGCTACCGCATCATCGAGTTGTCCTCGTTCGATCGCGACACTTGCAAGCGTAATGAGAGGGTAGCTGAGGCTCGGGTTCGTCGCTGGCCCTGATTCCTCCATGACCTCTAGCGAGGCAGAATAGAACTCTTCCGCCTTGTCGAGCTGGCTCATCCCGCGATAGCACACTCCAAGGTTGTAGAAAGATTGAGCTCGCCTGATGCTCGAACTCCCGAATACTGTTTCCGTAAGTTCGAGATGACGTTCGAATACCGGTATTGCGTCCGCATATCGGTTTTGCAACAGCAATGCGTGACCAAGTCCGCCGACAGGCTCGAACATGTTCGGGTGTTTAGGGCCAACGGTTCGAGTCAGAAGTTCGATGGCCTGATTGAAGATCTGCGTGGCTTCTTCGAATCGCCCTTGCTCTGCCCTCGCGTAGCCGAGGTTGTTCAAGGCCATCACGACTCGAGTGTCAGTTTCAGGCAGTAGTCGTCTGACGAGGTTGTACGACTGCTCGAGCGCGTCTGCCGACTCTGTCGCTTTGCCGAGGGTCCGCAGCAAGTCTCCAATGTCGCCGAGGGTGTAGTGCAAGTCGAGGTCGTAGGCACTTCCCCTCCGGCGGAATATGTTGGCTGCTTTTCTGAGGGAGGAAAGCCCGTTCTCCGGTCTGCCAGAGAGTGCTTGTGAGACGCCCAGTGCCGTCAGTACGTTTGCCGTGAAAGGATGGTCGTGTCCGTAAGTGGTGACGGCGATCTGAAGCGCTCTTTCAGCGTTTGATAGGTCGCGTGCTAAGTTGCCCGTTGCTCGATCAAGACTTATTTGAGCGTGCAGGATAGGAAGTAGGCGAGGGTGGTCGCCCCCAAGAGAGGCTGCGGCCGAGAATGCTCGGTTGAGGGCCTCTTGAGACGCCGTCATGCGCCCTGCGTCTTGGAGGGCACTCGCAAGGCCCGTCAGTGTTTCCGGCATTGACGCCGCGTTGGCGCCTAAGTGTTTCTCGGTAGTGGATGCCGCGCTTTCGAAAGACGCTACGGCTTCGTCTGCGTCGCCGAGCATCAGAAAAACCCTCCCGCGACGACGCAGATGTCGAGCCTTCGCGCGTGGGTTGGAGTCCGTAGAGGTCAGGTTCTCGGCGATCGCAAGCCATCGCCGGGCGGCGTCGTGAGCCCCGCGGTTTGCGAAGGAGACAGCAAGCTCGCCTGCAGCTTGAAGTGTGAGGCTCGAACGGCCAGATCGGATCGAGTACGCGTCGAGTAGGAGTTGCTCCTTCGCGAGCGTTCCATCTCCCGTCACACTCGAGGCTCTTTCGAGGGCGTAGTCCTGAGACAGTGGCGGAAAATTGAGTTCTTTGACTC
>JBCCQM010000114.1:0-26036 GCA_039024335.1 Myxococcota bacterium | reverse complement strand
GCGTCGCAGGCCCAGAAGGCCGAACAGGCCGAACAGGGTCCAGACCGCGGCCGGGGCGTCATTGGTGGTGCTGCAGCCGCATCCGTCGGCCTCGGCGCCGCCAAAGCCATCGAGCGGCACCCCACCGCTGGTCTCGTCGCCGCCTTCGGGCTCATCAGCGCCGCCGGTCGTGCCTTCGGGTTCGGGCTCGGGCTCGGGCGCATCGCCAGTGCTCTCATCGCCGCCGCTGCTCGAGTCGCCCCCCGTGGTCTCAGGCTCAGGCGCTTCGGGCACGTCGAAGTCGAGCGCGATGGCGTCGAACACGATCTCTTGGTCTTCGACCAGCGGATACTCGACGCCGATGTCGAAGGGCCCGATGTTGACCTCGACCGGGTTGTCCCCGGCCCCAATCTCGACCAGGACCGAAGGCATGAGCCGCACGCTCAGCTCGGAGTTGAGCAGGCCATGCTCGCGGCCGTACACGGTATGCGTGCCGCCGGGCTCGGCCTCTTCGAAGGCGAGTTCGGCGAAGCCGTTCTCGGTGGTGATGGTCGCGATGTTCTCGAAGACGGAGCTATCGCTGCTGTCGACGTCGATGCGCGTTCCTTCGAAGGTGACTCCGGGCGTGTCGATGACGAAGTCCAGGACGAACACGCCCGAGATGCTGTCGCTGATCTGAAACGGCGCCTCGACGAGGTTGAACGGACCGATCTGCTGGGCGAGCTCGACGGGCTTGTCGACGTTGCCGTCGAGAAGGTACGGCGTGAACTGAGCCAGGACCTCGCGGTTGAGGTTGTACAGGCCGATCTCGGAGTCGACGTTGGAACCGAGCAGGCCGACGTGCAGGTTGGCCGTGATGTCGAGGTCAACGATGTTGATGATCTCGCCGCCGTCGACGTCGCCGCGGAAGATCAGCTCCTGCGCGTCCCAGTCGTAATCGGCGTGACCGGTCATGTCGATCTGTAGGTCTTGGCGAGCCGCCGCGGTGAGCTGAATGCGGACCGCGGCGTCCTCGTTGGGAAGCCACGCCGACTCCCACGGGAACTCCGCGACCGTCTGCTCGTAGGTTGGCTCGAACGGCGCCTGAGCGGACTCGGCGTGGGCCTCGGTGGCGACGGTCAGGGAAAGAAGGCCAAGAGCGGTGTACGCGAGCGTCTTCATGCGGTTGAGAACCTTTCGCACCTACAGCAGAGGACAAGGTGCGCGCAGTAGGTGTCCGCCAGCCTCAGAATGTTCACTCCGTGACATGTGAGTGTTCGCCGGCTGTCGCGATCGCCGCGTGCTCGTAATTCTAGGAACTTGGCGATCGCCGAGGCCGAAATCGCGCGACGGAACGACCCTTGCTGATGCGGTCACACATCATCCCCCCCACACGCACTCTAAGCGTGCGAGTCTTACATTCGGTTTTGGGGGAAGCCACCATGATGACCCGCTCGTTTCGCATCGCAGTCCTGCTGACCACCGCGCTCTCGACGGGCTGCTTCGCCGACTCGAACGGCGGAGCGCAGCCCACGTCCACGAGCACGACGACTGGGCCCGCGGACGAGACGGGGAACGGCCCTCTCACCAGCCCACCTACGACCGGCATCACCACCGCCTCACAGACGAGTGCAGCCGCGGCCGACGACGGGCAGAGCTCGTCCGACCTCCCGCCGGGCTCCGGATGCTGTACCCCCCATGCCGGTCCCGGCTGCGACGAAGCGGACGTGCAGACCTGCGTGTGTGAGCGCGACCCGGCGTGCTGCGGCTTCGACTGGAACGACACCTGCGTCGACATTGCCCAGAGTCGATGCGAAGCCACGTGCCAGCCCGACGCCGAGAGCGACAGCAGTCCGACGGACACCGCCGGTGAGAGCACCACCGGGCCGGGGGCCACGACCGCATCCGAAGAGGGGTCGACCGGCTTCAGCTCGCGGGGTGCCACGACCGACTTCGGAACCGGAGGCTCCACCGGCTTCGGCGACGAAGCGAGCTTGTGCTGCTACGACGGCGGGCCCGGCTGCCTGCACCCTCAAACCGAGACGTGCGTATGCGACCTCGACAGCAGCTGCTGCGACGACATGTGGACGCCCGCATGCGTTGAGCTCGCGACGAACAACTGCAACGCCTGCACGAGCGACGACTGCTGCACGCCGCAGAACGACGCCGGCTGTAGCGACGCAACCGTGCAGCAGTGCGTCTGCGACATCGACCCGTACTGCTGCGACACCGAGTACGACTACATCTGTGCCGACATCGCCGAGTTCGACTGCGCCGCCTGCGGCTAGCACGTCGGATTGTGAGAGCGGCGACGTCGGCCGCGCGTGAACTCTAGGGCGTACTCGCAGATCCACCGCCACGCTGCGTCGACCCGCGGGCTGTTCGTCAACGTGCTCGTTGGGTGGGCCTTCGGGTTGTAGCTCGGCTCAAAGGCAACCGGCTTTGGTCCCGCAGGCCAGCAGTCCATCGGCGACCTCTGCATTCATGGGCGACGCCGCCACAGTATCGCTGCACGTCGCGAGGCATGCCTCCGCCTCGCCTCCGCCTTGCAGGCACGGAGCAACGCACACCACCAGCGCAACGCACTCGTCTTCATCGGCGCAGGCCTGGTAGAGGCTCTCGCAGGCATTGTCGATGCAGTTGAGCGGACCGGCAGCTGCGGGCCAGCAGTCTTGTGTGCAGAGCAGCTGGTTCTCGAGCGCGGGGTCGCACACCGTATCACCGCACGCGGTCGGGCTTTCCTTGCCTCCAGGGCAGTCTTCTGGGCAGGTCGTCGAGGTCTCGGGCGTCTCACAGATGGTGTCGCCACATGAACCATCGACCGGCGCGCAGTCGAACGTACAGCTCTCCCCGTCACCGCAGATCCCGTCCCCACAGCTCTCGCCAGTGCCCCGGTCCCCCATCGCCCGCGCAAACGCGGCAATCGGTTCGCGAGCGTGCTCGACCAAGCGCATGGCATCGTCCATCGGAAGGTTCGGAGCCTGGACGTAGACCACCTTCGAGAACATGAGATGATCGCTGGTGCTGCGCGGATCGGTGTTTGGCAACGCCCCCTCGAACCATGTTCCGCTGGTGCCATAGGCTGATGCATCCGGTGCATCGAGCGTCTGGCTGGTGTCGCACTGCAAGAAGTCGGGTTCGACATCGTCGGCCCAAAAGAAACGCGCCGACTCCGTGTTGAGCGACGTGTCCACGGTGCCAGTCATCACCAGCGTCCCCTGGTCCCCCGTGACCATCTCCCACTCGGCAACACCGCTCTCGTCGACCTCATCGGGCACGCCATCGATCAGCAGCCCCTGCGGGTTCAGATCGTTGAAGTACGTCATGCCGATGGCCTCCGGGCTGTAGTCGAACACCGCCATGATCCCAACGCCCAGCGCGTGGACGCGGAGGTTCGTGACGATATCCTCGCGCTGCTCGTAGAAGCGGTGAGTCCGCATCGTCAGTGGGCCGCTGTTGGCACCGATGACCGACCGGATCGCGCGGACCGGTCCGTTCTTGTTGGCTACATACGCGCCGCGGCTGGTCGAGTAGGTCAGGACGTGCCGTGCGCAGGTGTCGGGGCCGAACCGTCCCTGCCGAATGTCGAGGATGTCGACGCCGGGTGCCCCCTCAGTTGTGATCGTGAGTTCGTCGCCCACCCATCGAGCCGCAAAGTGACTGGTGTAGCTCGCGGTCTGGACGGTCGAATCCTCGGTCATTGAGGGGTTGCAGTTCGGCGCATCTCCGCCGCAGTTGAAGCCGTACAGGTCGTAGTTGGTGTCGTAGTCGATCCCGTCGGCGAGCGCGAACGCGTACTCCACGTAGCGCCGACCCGCGCTCGGCTGAAGTGCCTTCCCATCGCGCTCGAAGAGGTAGATGTACGCCCGGTCGTCTCCGTCGGCTAGCTCGAGCTCGACACCCGACCCCGCGACGACCCCTTCGGGCTCCGCCCATGGACCGACCCGGTCACCCGCGTCCTGGGCCATGAAGACGACCTCGTCATCGTCGTCGAGCTGCGGCTGGGGGTCGGGCCCGGTAAACGTGTTCGAATCCGTGTAGACCAGCGACGTGAGCGCACCATCGGTTCCACAGGGCGGGGCGCCCGACGGGTTCCACAGGCCCGAGTTCTCTCCGTAGACCTCGCAGAAGTCCTTCACGGCGCGCTCGTCGACCTGCACCGGAACCTGCGACCACCCGCCATCGACCCGGGCGAACGCAACCACGTCGCCGGCGTCGACCTCACGCAGGGCGCCGAGTTGGGCACCGAGTACGACCACCGGGTCCTCGTCACGGTCGAGTGCGCCCGGGATGTCTCCGACTGGGGCGGGTCCGGTGTCGTCACTGCTGCCACCATCGACCCCCTCGCCGCTGCTGCTGCCTCCGGGTCCGCCGGTGGACGCGTCAGCGCCCGAGGTGCTCGTGACGGTCTCCATTCCGCCGGATTCCGCACCATCGGCGGTCGTGTCTCCCGTGGCGCTCGAACAGGCCGCCGCCCCCAACAACGCAACGCCCCAAGCCGCCCTCTTCACCGTCATGCCCCGAGGCTCCCGCGACCCCGTGCTCCCAACAATACGTAAGGTGACGGATGCGGCCGGTGCGATCCGGGGAGCCCCCGACGCCGTACCCCCTTGCGGCAGCCCGGCCGAACCGGCGATCCTTCGGGCTCGTGGGGGACCGGCTCGCAGCCTATCTCGACAGCCTGCCGAACGGCGTCGACTCGTACCCGGACATCCGCGCGAAGGCGTCGCTGATCCGGCTGGCGGTGGAAGTCGCCAACGTTGCGCAGCCGCCCGCCGATGTCCCCGAACCGATTCGTCGGTACTTCACGGAGCCTCCGCTGCCCTCCACATGGCTGCCCGAGGTTCACTACAATGCGTTCTCCCTCGCCGTCGCGGACGCGCGCGGCTTCACGGTCGAGCAGTTCGGTGCGTACTGGTACACGGTCAGCAAGCGTCTCGTGCAGAGTCCGCTGTACGCGGGGCTGCTCGGCTACCTAACGCCCTCGATCATGCTCCGGACCGCCGCCCTTCGCTGGAGCGCATTTCATCGGGGCATCAAGCTGAAGACGGCAAAGAAGGCCGGTTCACTCCACCTCGAGCTGACCTATCCGGCGGGCCTCGTCCCTGAGCTGTGCATCGAAGGCTATCGGCAGGTCTTCTCAGCCGTGACCCACGTCGGCAAAGGCGACGCCACCGTACGCCTCGTCGAGCGAAGTGACGACTACGTCATCTACGGCGCCGAGTTCGGCGACGGCTGAAAGCGGCCTACTCCTGCAGGCAGTAGAGTCCAAAGCCCGAGTCATCGCAGTCGTCGATGTCGACGGAGCCGATTGAGGCGACCTTGTCGCTCCGCGACGATCGACCCGCCAGACCACTGGAGAACCCCTGCCAGTTGTTGCAGGTCTGCGCGTTGCTCCCTGTCGAGTCCCACGCAGGGCCCGTCCAGAGCGTGCGGCCTCCCGAGGGGATATCACCATCAGCCTCCATGTGCGGAGGGATGTCCCAAAGAGGCGCGTTGAAGAACGCGGCCGGTGAGGCTGCGACCGGAAGGCCGTCGGGACGGACCCAGTTCTCACCGTCGAGATCGAACCTGGACGCCGCCGTTGATCCGGTCCCGGAGAGCACGGCCAGATACTGCCCAGCGAGGCCCGCCATGTCTGCGCGACCTTGGCAGATGTTGTCCGCGGCAGTGATTCCACCGAATCCATCCCAGCTTGCATCGGCGATGAAAGCCGTTCGACCGGTCTCGGTCGGAAGCTCGATGGGAAGATCGTGATCGGTCTGAAAGCAGTACAGACGCCGCGAGAAGGAGCACGGATCCCGCGTCGCATCGTGAAAATCACTGGCGACGGCATCGGCAAATCCAGCAACGCCCTCATCGCCAGCCGACGACGACGTCCAGTCCGCACACGTGTCCGGCGGGAAGATCGCGGAGCTCCGGTCTCCGGTCCAGACCTCGACGTCGCCGCCGACGTCATTGCCCATCTCGTCGACACGAATCGGGTACAGGAGCGGATCGGTCGGAAGGTCCATCACAGGTCGACCGTCGGTCCGAACCCACCCGCGTGAACCTTGAAGCCGCTCCCGAGGCTCGGCTCCGCCCTGGAGCCCGAGGAACGCAATGAACGTACCGTCGAGACCCGCAGCGGTCGCTGCGTCGCTGCAGATCTGGTCGCCGCCGGCCACCCCGCCGAGGTCGCCATCGAAGGCGGCCGCGGTGACGAACACGATGTTCATCGGGTCGGCAGGCTCGCCCGTCGAGGTGCTTTCGTCCGCACTCGAAGTCCGCGTCGTCGCGGTGGTCTCACTGCTGCTGGTGTCCGCGTCGGTCGTGCTGGTGGTCGTACTGTCGACCGACGTCGTCGAGGCCGTCGCGTTGCTGGTCGACGCCGTCGTCGTCGCTCCGGACGCCTCGGTCGTGGCGGCCGTGGTCATCGTTCCGACCCCGCCCGAGGTCAGCGGATCCGTCGTCGAGGATCCCTCTGTGCCCGAGCCAGCGGGTGTGCTGTTGTCCGGATCGAAACAAGCGGTCAGAAGCAGAACCGAAGCGAGGCAAGAAACGCGACCAAGCATGGCAGCACCGTATCGCCAGCCAGGCCGAAAATCGAGACACGCGAACCCCAGCGATTCCGGCCGCTTGACCGTCGGTCGAGCCATCCCTGAAGTTTTTCCAATTGATCGCTGGTCGGTCGCTACCACCGGGTCGATGATGAACGCGGACATGCCCACCCTCGATGGCGACGCACCTGGGGACGAGCAGAGCATCGGCCTCCTCGCGACGCACTACGGCGGCAAGACGCCGCTGAGCGAGCGCTTCCGGAGAGCTCAGCTGCGGGCGCAGATGTTCGGAGATGCAGGCGAACCCGTCACGATCGGCCGGTACACGATCACGGGCCGCATCGGGGCGGGCGCAATGGGCACCGTCTATCGCGCCGAGGACACCAGCCTCGAGCGGGCCGTCGCGATCAAGGTGCTGCATCGCAGCGACGAGATGTACCGGGCGCGCATGACGGTCGAAGCAAAAGCGCTCGCGAAGCTGTCGCATCCGAACGTGGTCACGGTTCACGAAGTCGGCACCGACGATGGGCAGCTTTTCGTCGCCATGGAGCTGGTACAAGGCAGGACGCTGCACGCATGGCTCGAAGATCCGTCCGGACTCGACGTGCTCGACGTGTTTGCCCAAGCTGCACAGGGGCTGCAAGCAGCCCACGACGCGGGCATCGTACATCGCGACTTCAAGCCGGAGAACGTGATGATCGGCGATGACGGTCGGGTGCGCGTGCTCGACTTTGGGATGGCGCGCACTCCGGGCGCGGCGCTGACGGACGACGTCGAGGGAGCGCCGAGTCATCTCGATGCACGCGAGCCCGCGATCACCCGGACGGGCATGCTCGCCGGAACGCCCACCTACATGGCCCCCGAGCAGTTCGAGGGTGCGCGCGTCGACGCCAAGGCCGACCAGTTCGCCTTTTGCATCGCGCTGCATGAAGCGATTTGGGGTGTCCGCCCGTTCGCCGGCGACACCGTCGGCACGCTGGCGCGCTCGGTCACGATGGGCGAAGCGACGCTGTTCTCGGGACCCACGCGCCCAGACTTGCCCGCGCACCACGAAGACGCGATCCGAGCGGTGATCGAGCGCGGTCTACGAACAGATCCGGCGGATCGATTCGACTCGATGCGCGCGCTCGTCGACCGACTGCGCTCCTTGCCGATCCCAGCGTCCGCTTCTCCGCCGCCGAGACGTCTCAAGCTCACGGCTCTCCTCAGCTCGGCGCTGTTGTTGTTGGTGGGGCTGACGATCTACCGACAAATCGAGTCGCACGGCGCCGAGGCACCGCCCCCTCTCCCCGAGGCTGCCCAGGTCTCCGCACCCGCGCCGCGCTGCGGTCTCGGGACCGAGCTTCGCAACGGAGCGTGCATCCCCTTGGGCTGGGACCCGCGCATGGTCGAATGTAGCGATGACGGCTGCACCGTCTCACGCAGCCTCTTCCTCGCCCGCGGCGACAAGCCCTCGATCATCGAGTCCCAGATCCGCGTCGTCCCCGTCACGGGCGGTGGCTTCAAGGTCTACGGCGTTCGACCCGGAACCGCCGCCCACATGCTGGGCTTCGAAGTCGGCGACATGCTGCTACGCGTCAACGACATCGACCTGATGCAGGGCACCGACGCCGTCATCCCGCTGCTCGACGCGGCCCGCCGAGGCGAACGCTCCGTCGACGCGCTGAAGTTCGAAATCAAGCGCGGCGGCGAGCTGAAGTCGATTCAGTTCCGCCTGGAGTAAGACCTGCACGACCGACCGGGAGGCGTCAAGAGCCGTAGGTCTGCTCGAGCGCGGCGACGGTGGCAGGGTCGAGTTCACCTGTGACCGCGAGGCCACGGGTGACTTGAAACAGTCTCAGTGCACGGGTGATGGGGTCTCCGCGTCGTCGACCATGTCCATCACCAAGAAACCCGAGGTTGCGAAGACGGGTTGCGGCGCCGCTTCGAGTCGAGGCGTCATCCAGCGGAGCGAGGTCGAGCTCGAACTCCTCCTCACGGTCGACAAGTCGGACCCTGGCGGACCGAGCATTCTCTGGGATGTCGAACCCCACTACGCCTGCAGCGTTTGTTGTTGCGGTGCTGGTCTTGCCGCCGCAGAGCAACTCGACGGTCTGCTCGGGCGCGGCGGGAAAACGTAGGCGAAGCGCGTACTCTTGCTTCGGCCGGAGCGGGCCAGGCGGGGGCCTATCACCGCCCCCCTCGATGACTTCATCGCCTTCAATGTCGGTCAGCGGCCGTACCCGAGGGCGTGTCCGCACGAGTACGGACCAGCCCCCGAGAATCTGACCAACGAGGCGTTTCTCGAGTTCGTCTCGCTCGGCGTCTCCGTAGTGCTCGCGAAGCGCGGCCACGTTTCGAGAAGGTCATCGGCCTTGATGACGACCTTGAGGCCGTAGCCGCCCCCGCCGGTCGTCTCGGGCCTGTTGACGACTTTCCCCTGTACGACCGAAACGATATCGGCGCGGGGCTTTTCTACGCCGTCTGGGTCGGACTTGAAGTCCGACCCATAGCGGAAGTTCCCGGCGCTGTCGTTATAGAATGGGGAGATGTCGATCCCCTGGTGATGGTGGGTGGTCCCGTCTGGGCGTAGTTTTCGCGGATAGAGAAACGCCCCCGGCTGGCATTTTCCGTTCTTGTTCCCTTTGTTGGGACAGCTGACGAACGTCTTGCCGCTGTTCTTCACGAGGTTGTCGCGGCAGAGACGAGTCCCCCGATCATTTCCGTGCTCGTCGAAGTCGAGGCAGTGCAGGTAGCGCTCCGGATTCGATTTGACGACCGTATCGAGACCCGGCGGCGCCACCACAGGATTGCGATGAATCGTCATCAGGTTCCCCCTCGGCCGATGTCGTTCGCGCGCGTTCCCGCAACCGTACGAGCACACCGGAAGCCTACGTCCGGACTTTGGGCTTCGCCATATCGTACAGCGTCGCGACGCCGACTGATGTTGTCGTGTCCCCACGGAAGGCCGTTGCCGTGGTAGCTCCCGCCCGCCGCCGCAGTCCACTGCGAGCGAGGCGTCGTCACGACGAGCTCGGCAAGGTTTCCGAACATGTCGCACAGCCCCTGGCTCGTCTTGGGCGACTCCACCGTGCAGGGAGCGGCCGCCTCTTTCTGCGCCTTGCGCGGGCATTGCTCTACCGGTTTGCCAAGCTCACACCGTTTGTGGCCTTCGAGCCACAGCCTGTCGTCGCCGCGGCTCCGGGCCGCGAACTCCCACTCCTCCACGTCCGGCAAGCGCTTGCCCACCCAGCGGCAGTATTCCTCTGCCTCCCACCTCACCACGCAGTTCATTGCGATGTGCTCTCTGCCCGGGACTGGCGGCCGGAGTTCCTTAACGCGATGTGTCGTGCAGAGATCGCGCTCGCGATCCAGGGGATGTGGAGTTTCCCAAAATTTCTCTGACGTCGAGACGCAAGCTCCGGCGAGATGGCAGGCGTGGAACTCCGCCGTCGTCACCTCGCGTTGGTCGATGTCATACGTCGCGAGCGTGTGCTCGTACTCGCCAAATGGATCTTCCTCGAGCTCTCCAACAACATTCCGAATGCCCGGAAAAAGCCGCCCCTCGCGAAACGTCAGCGTCCCTCCATGGATCCGGACCACATCGCTTCCCGGCGCCAGCACAACGGCTCTCCGCAGTTCGTCGCCCTCGTTCAGCACTACGTCCTCGATGAACGCCCCGAGCTCTGGCGCGCTCACCTTCATTCGAGCTTTGCACGCCGGCACCACCGTCGCTGTGCTCGCGTGACCAGGGACCGCCCACTCCCCCAAGGTGATGCTCGGCAGCAGCGGCTTCTGCTCGAGGTTCGTCGCCGCGACGCTCAGCTTTGCAAACCGCAGCCCGTCGAAGTCTTCCTGCCCAAGCACCGCGCGGCCCCCCGCTGCGACCACGACCTCCGCACGATGCTCGCCGCATGGCGTCCGCGCCACGACCGCGTGCTCTCCAGCCAGCACCCCATGGTCGGTGCCCGGCTCGAGCGGAACCGTCGAGTCGTCGAGCGTCCCCACGAACCCCGGCGGAAGATCGAGCCGAATCGTTCCAGCCACCGGAGCCTCCCCCGCATCCTGGCTCGCGCCCGTACACGCGCCGACGGCGAGAAGGAACGCAGGGACCAACCTCGTCATTCGTCCGACTCTAGTCGGCTGGAGACGCACGGTCACGCTCGACATCGCACCGAGGACGGGGTCGATCGAGACGCTCTCGCGGCCGAGGCGACGGCGGTGTACGAGTCCCAAAGAAACGGCTTGCTTCACGTCTGGGGCGGCCTCGCGCGGGCCCGCGCCGTCTTCGAGTAAGACCTGCCAAACCTGCCCCCGTGAATTTTTCTGAAGGACTCGGCTTCCCGCGTCCATGGACCATTGCGCATGCACTTGAACGCTCGATGGTCTGTTGCAGCTTTGGTGGTTCTCTTCGGCACCGGATGCCCGGCGTCCGACAATCCGGGGAGCGGTGAGTCTTCGGAGGGGTCATCCTCGACGACGTCCCCGGATACGACCACGGGCGCCGCGTCGACGAACGGGTCGCCCACGAGTGACCCGGGCACGACGACGCCCGATCCAAGCACGACCACGACCGGGCAGGACACCCGCACGACGGGCTCGTCGTTGCCCGATGGGTCCGGATGCTGTGAGGCGCATGCGGGACCGGGCTGCGACGAAGCTGCGGTGCAAACGTGCGTGTGCGAAGTGGACACCACGTGCTGCGCGTTCGACTGGACGGCCGCCTGCACCGAGATCGCCACGGGCCGCTGTGAGGCGACCTGCGAACCCGACCCCATCGACGAGACGACCACGGGCGAGGACGAAACCGGCGAGGAGCCGGTCACGACGGGTCGCGGAACGTCGAGCGGAGGCTTCTTCGGCAGCAGTACGGGCGAGGAACAGCAAGAGTGCTGCGCTCAGGGCACCACCCCCGGTTGCCTGCACGGCGCTACCGAAGCGTGCGTCTGCGAAATCGATGATGCCTGCTGCAACGTCGAATGGACCGACGAATGCGTCACGCTGGCGACCACCTCGTGTGGCGCGTGCGAGGGCGACAGCTGCTGCGCTCCCAACGGTTCGGCCGGCTGCGGCGACAAGACCATCCAGACGTGCGTGTGCGACCTCGACGCGTTCTGCTGCGACGAGACCTGGGACTTCATCTGTGCCGACATCGCGCTCGACCAGTGCGATGCCGTCTGCGAGTAGGCCTAGAAGTACTCGGCCCGGACCTCGGCGGCCCAGTCGTCGAGACGGTGGATCGTGGTCTCGAGCGGGATCGAGAGATTCTCGATCCTGCGCAGCTCCTTGGCGAGTAGCTCCTTGGCTCGGCGCAAGCGAGTCCGTACGGTGCCTTCGGGGGCATCGACGACTTCGCCGATCTCCTTCGCGGTGAGGCGCTCCCAAAACGACAGCTCCAGGACCACCTGGAACTGCAGTGGAATGCTGCGCAGCGCTTCGAGCAAAGAGCGCTGGCGACCGACCGCGGCAAGCATGCTGGTGGCCGACGGCGCGAGCTCGACGATGGCGCTCACGCCAAAGTCCGGCTCCTGCGGCGAGCTTCGCTTGGCGCGGTAGTGGTTGAAGAGCACGTTGCGCGCGATGCCGAACAGGAACGTCCGGAACGACGACGCGTTTGCGAACCGGTCGCGCGCTTCGACGCAGCCCAAGAGCGTCTGCTGGATCAGGTCGTCCGCGGCGTCACCGGCCTTGTTGCGAAAGAAGCGCGAGAGCGCCCCGAAGTGACGGTCGAACAGAGCAGCCCCCGCGGAGCGGTCGCCTTGCCCCCACGCCTCGAGCAGGTCTCCGTCGCTGCGCTGCGCGTCCACGACGGTCAGTCTAGCAGCCTGTGGTGCAACCCATCACGACGCCTCGCTTGTCCTCTTCGCTCCTGGCGGTGTCGCCAAAACTTCCAGTACGGCCGTCCGCGCTTTGGCTCCTAGCCAGGAGCGAAGAATCCGTCGCGATCCGCCGCGCCGGGTTGCACCACAGGCTGCTCGCGCGTCCGAACTTTTTCCAATTGATGCGGCGGCCCCCGTTACTGCCTCGCCGTGAAACGTTCCATGCTTGCTCGCGCGCTCTCTTCCGTCTCCATCATCCCCGTGATCGCGTTCTCGTGCGGGATGATGGCCCTGGGCGCATCGTGTACGACGGCCGAGTCGCCGGCCTCGACCGCCGACGCCTCGGCGGTTGCCTCCGACGAGACGATGCGATGCAGCGAGCCCGGGTGCTCGCTCGACCGCGCGATGTTCGTCGCCGACGCCGACGGGATGCCACCCATCGGCAAACAGATGCGCGCGGTCCCGGCCGCCACCTCGGCGGGCGTGCCACAAGGCTTCAAAGTGTTCGGCTTGCGTAGCGGCGCCGCGGCCTACGAAGTCGGGCTTCGCAACGGCGACGTCGTGAAGCGCATCAACGACATCGACCTGCGCGCCTCCAGCTCGACGCTCGGACCCGCGCTCGCGAAGGAGGTCGGCACAGCGGCGCGCCTGGACGTGGTCTTCGAGCGCGACGGATCTGACCGCTCGATTTCGTTCGAGCTTCGCGGCTGAGTCAGTGGCGGGTTCGGCGTTCGGCGTGGCGCAGTGATGTATGGCGCATTGCAGACAGTGAAGCTCGCGTCGATCGTGGGCGTCAGCCCTTGAAACCGCAGCCACCGCGGGACATCATCCGGTCATGCGGTTGGGTTTTGGCACTGGGTGCATCGCGTTGTCTTTGGTCGCGTGTGGCAGCGATGCGGCGCCCGGTGCGGCGGGCGGAAGCTCGTCGAGCGGCGAGGTCGAATTGCCGGCGTCCACCACGTCGGACGACCCCGAGCCCGCGGGGTCGAGCTCGTCCAGCAGCACCACCTCGGCAGTCGCCGACAGCAGCAGCACGAGCGACGCCGAAGCCTCCAGCAGCGGCGGCGACACGACCGGAGGCCCCGAGCAGCAGTTTCTCGTCGGCTTCGATATCCAGGACATCACGCCCAACGAAGGCCAGCTCGCGCTCAACGTCTACATGGGCGCGTACGGACCTCCGTTCACGCGGGGGCCGGCCGAGGGCGTTCACGACAACGTCTACGTGCGCAGCTTCTCGGTGAGCATCGGTGACACCGGCTTCGTCGCCGCCATCGCCGACGTTCCCGGGTTCGGCAACGACTTCACCCAAGACATCGTCGCCCGCGTCGCGGAGAACACCGGGCTTCCGCCCGAGCACATCATGATCGGCGCGACGCATTCGCATTCGTCGCCCGACTTCATGGGCCTTTGGGGCGGCGGACCGTCGGAGTACCGAAATCCGACCATCGACAACGTCGTGGGCTCGATGACGCGGGCCTGGGCACTCCGCGGTCCCGGACACCTCGAGGTCGCCAGCACCACGGGGCCGAACTCGAACCGCCGCGACTGGGAGTTCACCGACGACTCCGTCACGCTTCTGATGGCGCGCGACGACGACGGCGAGCTGCTCGGAACCGTCGGCGTCTTCGCTGCGCACCCCACGATCCTCGGCCAGAGCAACAAGCTCATCACCCGCGACTGGTTCGCCGGCTACATCGACACGATGGAAGAGCACACCGGCGCGCCCGCGGTGTTGTTCAACGGCGTGCTCGGCGACGCCGCCCCGGCAACCCCGCCCGGGGAGTACGTCGACGGGTTCGAGCGCGCCTTCACCTACGGCAGCCTGATCGCCGACATCGCGCACGAAGCCTCCGGCGGCGCCGACCCGATCACGCCCACCATCGTCGTCGACCACGTCACCTGGGGCATGCCGGTCAACAACGCGCTGTTCCAGCTCGCTGCAGCGATCGACCTGCTCGATTACTCGTTTTCCGACTCCGGAGACGGTCAGTCGGTCGACGCCACGGGCACCTACGTGCGTCTGGGCGACCAGATGCAGCTCATCTCGTTCCCTGGCGAGCCGCTGACGCGGACGGGCCTGGAGGTGAAGTCAGCCATGACTGCCCCGCACCAGGCAATCTTCGGCAACACCGGCCCCGCCTTCGGCTACTTCATCCTCGGCGACGAATGGATGACCGGGCGCAACGACGACTACGAAGAGACCGTCTCGCTGCATGAAACGGCCGGCGACCTCGCGGTCGAGGCCCTCATGGACCTCATCGACGCCGACAGCTTCTAGCAGCCTGTGGTGTAACCCGGCGCGGCGGATCGCGACGGATTCTTCGCTCCTGGGTAGGAGCCAAAGCGCGGACCGGGCGTACTGGAAGTTTTGGCGACACCGCCAGGAGCGAAGAAGACGAGCGAGGCGTCGTGTTGGGTTGCACCGCAGGCTGCTAAGCGCCTCGGGGCGCACGGCCCATCAAGCTGCGAATGAGCAGGTTCTGGCTTTGCTGGATCAGGCCGTCGCGGTCGACGGTGCGCTGGGTGGGCCACAGCTCGCGGAACACGATGGCTTCGCGGTAGTAGCCGGCGATCATCAGGGCGGCCTGTTCGGTCGCCAGGACGGGGTCATCGGAGACGAACTCGTCGCGGTGCTGAAGCCAGGACTGTCGCGCCAGCGTCAGCACCGAGCCGTTGAAGACCTGCGTCTGCTCGGCGAACACGGGGTGTCGGCGTGCCTGCAGAATGACGGCTCGAATCACGCCACGGCGCTTGAGGTGGAAGTCGACCAACACCTCGCACTGCTCGCTGATGACGGTCTCCAAATCCTTGGTCGCGCCGCGCTGGGGGTCGAACAGCTCACGCAGGCGCTGTTCGACCTCGCCGTACACGCGGTGGCGAAGGTGCTCGAGCAGGGCGTCCTTGGACTCGACACGGCCGTAGAAGGTGCCAACGGAGCATCCCGCGCGCTCGCACAGCTCCCCCACGGTGACCTCCTCGAACGTCTGGTTCTCCAGGGCGGCCTCGAACGCGTCGAGGATCCGGCGGAGGGTCTCGCGAGACCGCTGCTGACGGGGAATGCGGAGTTTCGGTGCGACGCTGACCATGGCTCGAATCCGAATGCGGATTCGTCTTATGGTGCATCGACGATCCATGCAAGCGCTTTTCCACGGGAATCGACCGCAGGTTGTCGCTGCAACTTCGCAGGAGCGCCCGACCTCAGCCATTCTGCGGCCATCGGCTCCCGACCTGCTCGCAACACCCCGGCCAGCCGCATGGACGCGACGCAGCACGCACCCGCGTGAACATCCTGGGCCTTCGGTTCTGCATCCCGAACACGCCAGCCGATGGCCGCGCGATTCGATGGCACGATCTTCACCACGCCGTCACGGGCAGCGACCCCGTCGGTGAAGCGGAGCTCTCCCCGTGGGAGCTGCGACGTGGACTCGCGGACCTGCGCAGGCTGCTAGGCTTCTTGGCCTAGTGGCAACAACTGCACGTAGCTTGAGACAGTCGGACGCGGGCAAGAACATCCCGGTCTACGTCGTCTGGGAAATCACCCTGCGCTGCGATCACGCCTGCGCGCACTGTGGCTCGCGTGCGGGTCCGTCGGTCCGAGACAACGAGTTGAGCACCGAAGAGATGTTCGAGGTTGCCGACGCGCTCGAGCGCTTGGGCAGCCGCGAGGTCACGCTGATCGGTGGCGAGGCCTACCTTCGCAGCGACTGCTACGAGCTCATCGAGTACCTCTCGGCGAAGGGGATTCGCGTCACGATGCAGACCGGCGGCCGCGGCCTCACGCCCACACGGTGCCGCAAGCTCAAAGAGGCCGGGCTCGCCGCGATCGGCGTCTCGGTCGATGGCCCCGAAGCCATCCACGACGAGCTTCGCAACGCCCCCGGCAGCCACGCAGCGGCCATGCGCGCCATTGCGAACGCGCACGATCACGGCATCATCTGCACGAGCAACAGCCAGGTGAACCGGCTGAACAAGGACGTGCTCAAGGAGACCGCCGCGATGATGCGCGACGCGGGCGTGTTGATTTGGCGGGCCCAGATGACCGCCCCCATGGGCGCAGCCGCCGACCGCCCCGAGTGGATCTTGCAGCCGTATCACATGCTCGAGGTGCTCGACACGCTCGCGGAGATCCAGGTCGAAGCCCTCGAAGACGCGCACGCCAAGAACATCCCCATCGAGCGGGCGTTCCGGATCGCCGTGGGCAACAACCTCGGCTACTACGGGCCGCACGAGCAGCTGCTGCGCTCGCGCCCGAATCACGAGCGCTACTGGCAGGGCTGCCAGGCGGGCAAGTACGTGATGGGAATCGAGTCCGACGGCAAGATCAAGGGCTGCCCGTCGCTGCCGACCGCTCCGTACATCGGGGGCAACGTTCGCGACATGTCTCTCGAGGACATATGGAACGACACCGCCGAGCTCAAGTTCACCCGCGACCGCGGAACGAGCGAGCTGTGGGGGTTCTGCAAGAGCTGCTACTACGCCGATATCTGCCGTGCCGGCTGCTCGTTCACGGCCCACTCGACGCTGGGCAAGCGAGGCAACAACCCGCACTGCTGGCACCGCGCCAACGAGCTCAAGAAGCAGGGCAAGCGGGAGATCCTCGTCCACAAGCACAAGGCGCCGGGCGACCCGTACGACTTCGGCTGCTTCGAGCTGGCGGAAGAGGCGTGGAGCGACGAGGACTACACGCCCGCGCTCTCCACCAAGCGCTTGCCCATCTTGGCCTGAACCAGCGAAAAACGGCGCCCGCGAAGCTTGCGAGGCGCCGTTTCCTTTGAACGACGAGGTCTCAGTCCGACGTGGGGGGGACGCCGTAGTCCGGGCTGATGCCAGTGCTGCCGGTGTCTCCACCCGTCCCGGTCGAACCGCTCCCGGAGCCCGAAGAGCTACCGTCGGTGCCGCCGCCCGTGGTCGAGTCGGAGTCGGTGGTGTCGCTGAACGATCCGGTGTCGGGCGTGCCGTAGGCCTCGCCCACCGGGCCCGAGCTCGCGTCGAAGCTGGTGCTGCCGCTGTCGTCCGTGGTGGATCCGCTCGCGCTGGTCGGGGTGCCGCTCGTGGGCGTGGTCGCGCTCCCGCCCATCGTCGTCGTCTCTTCGGTGTCGTCTCCGGCGGGGCATCCCGCGAGCGACAGGCCCATCAACACGGCGCCCGCGGTCCGCCCGAGCACCACCCCGCCGCTGCGAACGGTCGCCCCGCAGTGCGGGCACTTCGCGTCCCGCACGAGCACGTGGGCAGCACAGGACGGACACGCAATCATCGGACCGGGCATACGTCGAATGTCGCACGCAGCGCCGTGGCGCGACAAGCGTCACCGACCGATCGCAAGGCCGACGCGCAAGACCGCGCATCGTGGTAAGGACCGGCCGTGGTCCTCCCTTCGTCCCCCCTCGCCACGGCGCTCGACCGCGTCCTGCTGGCGATGATCATCGTCGACGACGATGTCGATCCGGACGAGGTCGCCACCGCCGAAACCGCCTACGCTGACGCGGTCGGCAACCCGGCAGAGCCAGGCGCATTCGCCCGCGCTGCCGCCGAAGCCAAGGCCGCGGGCAAAGCCCCTGCGCAGCTCCTCGAAGACCTGCCGCAGCTCGACGAAACGGCCCAGCGGGCGGTCCTCGGGGCAGCCTTCGCAGTCGCCGGCGCGGACGGTTTCGTGCTCGAAGAAGAGGACGCGCTCTTGCAGGACATCGGCCGCGCCTTGGGCATGGATGACGGCGAGGTTCGCTCGACCCTCGCCGCGCTCATGGCCTGAGCGTCAGCCGGCCGGTACGGTCGCGCACCCGAAGATGATCGCGATGCTGGCCTGGGCGAAGCCTTGGATCTTCTCGCAGGTTTGCGGGCAGGTGATGATGACCGAGGGGTCGGCGGGGTTGTCGTAGTACCAGCCGTCCGTGACGCCGCCGCACTGCGCAGGGTCGTCGACGCGCCCGATCTCCAGCGTGCCGCCCGAGCCGTCGTCGAACTCGATGTTGACCTCGTCCTTGTCGAACGTCTCGCCCGGCGGAGGCGGCGGAATCTCGTAGCTGCACGAGAGCGTCGCCCCGCCGATGACCTGCTGAGCCACGGCCTCGAAGATGGGCTGAAACTGCTGCTCGCACAGGTTGCCCTCGACGCCGCCCGTGGTCGAGATGAGCTGCTGATACACGGTGCCCTGGTCGGCCGCGAGACCGCAGCACGTCGTGCCGTTGAGGCAGGCATTGATCACGTCTTCGGGCGCGATGATGCCGTGGAACTTGAACTCGGACAGGTGCGGCGACAGGCCAGCCATCTGCGCGATGAACTCGGGCGCTCCGAGGTTGGAGTTGTCGTCGGTCACCACAACGATGTGCGTGACCGCGGTCTGCCGCAGGTATTGGCTGTAGTTCGGATAGTGCGTGATGATCTGCTGCAGCGCGTCGTTGCTGCCGACCGAGCTGTCGATGTGGACGAACGACGGTGGATTGCTGTCGGTCGCAGGACAGCCGCCCGAGCCCAGCGGTGGATCGATGCACACGCCCGCGTTCGACGTTGGGTACGCGGAGATCATGACGATGTGCGAGTCGATGTTCGCGGCCTCGATCTGCACGGAGAACGAGTTCATCTGCTGCTGCACGAACCCGGCTTCGGCCGACATCGACCCCGAGTTGTCGATCACCACGATGATGTCTTGGGGCCGCGGGCCGACCTCGGCCTCGTCGATGAGTGACTCGCACGCACCCGGACCACCGCCCTCGTCGCCCGCGGTCACGGCGGCAACGTCGAGCTTGGCGCCACCGCTGCCTCCGCTTTCTTCACCGAACCCGCCGGTCTCGAATCCGCCGTCATCCGCTCCGGTCGTGGCCGACGATCCAACCCCGGTGAACGGAGGCAAGCCGCCCGCCGGGTCGCGCTCTTCTTCATCTCCACAGCCAGCTGCTGCCGCGCTCGCCAGCAGCAGCAAGAGTCCACCACGTCGTAGGTGCTTCATTCGTCGCCTCTCCCCCGTCGACACCAGGCGCACACGCCCTGATTTCCCGCGGAGGGAAAGTGTGCTCAGGCGTACGAAAGGTTCCCCGCTGCAGCGAAACCTCCGCTGGTACGGTTGAGCATGCGATTCGAGGCGCTCTTCGGACTCTGCATCCTGGTAGCCGCGTGTGGCGACGACGCGACGCAGGCCGAGACCGAGACCGGCACCACGAGCGCGGCTTCGCGCTCCACGGGCGACCCCGCAACGACGACGACGGGCAGCAGCACGGTCGCCTCGTCGAGCACGTCGGCCGCCACCAGCACCTCCGCCGACCCCACGACCACGGACCCCACCACCGAGACGTCCGAAGGGGACTCCAGCACGGGCGCGCCCCCCGTTCCTGGAGCACCTCGGCTGTACGTCTCGGGCGGCAACGCGGTGAGCGTGTGGTCGATCGAAGACTCGGGCGCGCTGAACGAGCTGCAGCGGCTCGATCAAGCAACCTCGATCGGGCCCCTGGCTGCTCGGGACACGCGCACGATCTACGCGGCGCGCGTACAAGAGCAGTCGGTCGTGGCGCTCGACCTCGATCCCGTCACGGGCATGCTCACCCAAGGTGCCATCACCCCGGTCGCCCATCGCCCCGTGTATCTGGCCGTCGACACCACCGGACAGTGGCTCCTGTCGACCGACTTCGGCGGAGACCTCGTCCGCATCTACCCGCTTCAAGAGGATGGCTCCGTCGGTGAGACCCCGTCGGAAGATCGAGCGGTGCAAAGCCGGCCCCACGCGATCCTGCAGGACCCCGGGGGCGGCTACGTCTTCGTGCCCCACCGCGACAGCAACCTGGTCGAGCAGTACATCTTCGACGCCGACGCTGGCACGCTGACGCCCAACGATCCGCCCAGCGTTGCGGCACCGGACGGTGCAGGGCCACGCCACATGGTGTTCGCGCCCGACAGCAGCTACGCCTACGTGGTCAACGAGTTCAGCAGCAGCGTCACCGCATATGCATACGACGCCGGCACCGGGCTGTTGACGCAGGGCGACACCGTCTCCGCCCTGCCCCCGGACTTTGCCGGCGAGAACACGGGCGCCGACATCCACATCACGCTCGACGGCGGCTTCGTCTACGCCTCGATGCGGGGTCTCGACGCCCTGTCTGCGTTCTCCGCGGGTGCCGACGGCAGCCTCTCGTTCTTGCAAAGTGTCCCCACGGAAGCCCGGCCGCGGGAGTTCGGCTTCGGCCCGTTCGGCCGCTTCATCTACGCCGCGGGACAAGACACCGGCATGCTCGCCAGCTACACGCTTCAGGCCGACGGCAGCCTCGCCGCCGGCCCGACCTACGACGTGGGCGCGGACCCGCTGTGGGTGCTCGGCGTCGAGCTTTCCTCGCCCGACCGCTGATGGGCTGGTACGCAGACCACGTCTTTCCGTGGATCCTCGAGCGCGCCGAGGGACCGGAGGTTCACCGCTGGCGCGATGAGGTCGTGCGCCCGGCTCGCGGCGACGTGCTCGAGATCGGGTTCGGCACCGGCAAGACGCTGCCCTCGTACACCGAGGCCGTCACCAGCCTCACCATCGTCGAGCCTTCCACCGCGATGAGCGGACGCGCGGCGCAGGCCCTGGCGCATGCGCCCTTTCCCACGCACATGCACCCGCTGCAGGCCGAGCGCCTGCCCTTCGACGACGCGCAGTTCGACGCGGTCGTCTGCACGATGACCCTGTGCAGCGTCGACCACCCCGCGGACGTCCTCAGCGAGCTGATGCGCGTGCTTCGACCCGGCGGGCGATTCCACTTCCTCGAGCACGTCGTGAGCACCAACCCTGCCGTGCGTCGGTGGCAGACCCTGCTCAATCCCCTGCAGCGGGTCCTCGCCTGCGGCTGTAACTACACCCGCGACACCGAAGCGTCGATCCGCGCGGCCGGCTTCGACGTGGAGCGCCTCGACCGACGCACGAGCAAGGACATGCCGATTCCACACCACGCGCTCTATCCGGTGATCCTCGGCGTGGCCCGGAAGCCGCTCGCTCCGTAAGGCGCATTAAGTGGGGACCCTGCCTTCGGCCTCGTACCGTTCAACGGAGAGGACGGACGCCGTTGACCCATCGCGTGCAGCTCGCCTTCGGCACCCTGACCCCATCCCCCGGTGGGTTCCCGCGCTACGTCGACGTGTCGCGCGCCCTCGAGGACGAGATCCGCACGCACGCCCGCGACCCTTGGACCGGCCCCGAGCTCGCCGCGCTGCTGTGCGTTCCGTTTACGAACGCGGGCGACCTCGCCGAACAGGTCCTCCACGCGCTCGCCTCCGGTCGCCTCGTCCATGAGCCCTGGGCCCCGTCGCCGCTCGCGCCCCAGGTCCGTACGCCACAAACCCCGCTGGCGCAGCTGGCGGCCGACGAAGCTCCGCTCGTTGCCGAGTACGCGGTGGTGCTCGAGCTCGTCGGTTGGGACGACGCCCCGATCTCCAGAGCCGAGTATCGCCTCGTCGACCCCGAAGGCCGCGTTCACACCGGGCATCTCGACGCGCAGGGTCGCGCCGAGATCACCGGCCTTCGCAAGGCGGGCGCGTGCGCCGTATCGTTCCCCGAGTTCGACCGCCGCGCGTGGGAGTACGTCGCCGCGCACCCCCTGTAGAGCACAGACGGCGGCCGACACGCCGGCCCCGGCTCGGCCTGACGCCTGACGAACGCAGGCGGATCCAGCTCGCGAAAGCGTCGACGTGGAGGCGACATCTCGGGCACGACCCAACCGGGCGTGAACGGTGACTCCTCGACGCGACGGCGAACCTGTCGACGCACAGATTGGCCGTAGAACCCCGCCCAGGAGCACCTATCGGGCTTGGCGCAAGAAATGCGGATTGACTTGCCCTGGGCCCGGTTGTACACCCCGATCACCCAAAGATTCATTTCAAAATGAAATGAACTCGCACCCGACGAAGACGGCCAAATCACGCTCTGAACTTCGTTTGCGGCTCCTCGATGACTCGAAAGTCCCAGCCTCCCTCCGCCAAACCTGGTGCAACCGCTGCATCGGCAAGCACCAATGCGGTGTTGGAGGACGCCCAGGCGCGCATCTCCGAGGTCATGGGCAACATCGCCGAGTTTTGGGGATTCACGCGCACGATGGGCCGCATCTTCGGCTTGGTCTACATGTCGCCCGAGCCGATGGACCAAGCAACCGTGCGCACCCGGCTCGGGATCAGTGCCGGGTCGGCCAGCACCACGATGGCCGCGCTGCTCAAGTGGGGCGTCCTGCAACGCGAGGGTCGGCTGTACGTCGCCGAGACCGACTTCTTCAAGCTGATCACCGCCGTGTTCCGCCAGCGCGAGGCTGCGCAGGTCGAGCAAGGCATCGAGGCCGCGCGCGACGTCGTCGCCACTCTGCGCGCTGCCGACCAAGACGACCCTCGCATCCGCTTCGCGCTTCAAAGCGCCGAGCACATGCTGAGCTTCTTCGAGATGGGTGGCTCTCTTCTCAAGGCCTTCGTCGAGCGCAGTCCCGTACGCGCGATCATCAACGCGCTCGCTCGGACGGCCTCACGTCCGCGAGCTGCTCGCCCGCCCAAGCGGCCGCCTGCGACGGCTCCGGACAACGACAACCGGCCCGTCGAGGCCTGAAACCGACCGAGTCACCGCGACCCTAGAACACTTGAGCGCGAACCGATGCCCAACCCGATTCAGGACAGCGCCTCCACGGCGGCCGTGCTCAAGCAGCCCATCCCCGACGTTCGCGTCACCCCGGTGACGTCCGCCATGGCGCTCGTCGCCAACGAGCTGCAAGAGGTCGAAACCAAGCTGACCGAGCTGCTCACCTCGAAGGTCGCGATCATTCCAGACATCGGCGGCCACCTCGTCTTCGCCGGGGGCAAGCGGTTCCGACCCATGACCACCCTGCTTGCGGCACGCGCCGCGGGCTACGAAGGCCAAGGACACGTCACGGTCGCCGCCGCGGCCGAGCTGCTGCACACGGCGACCCTGCTTCACGACGACGTGATCGACGAAGGCGAGTTTCGTCGTGGACGCCGGGCTGCGCGGCTGCAGTACGGCAACGGCTTGTCCGTCCTGACCGGCGACTACTGCTACGCGCGTTCGCTGCAGGCCGTCGCCCACCTCGGGCATACGCGGGCCACCCAGACCATGGCCGACACCGTCACGCGGATGGCCGAGGGCGAGGTTGCGCAGCTTCACACCGCAGGCGCGTGGGAGCTCGATCGTGCGCGCTACGAGATGGTCGTGGAGCGGAAGACAGCCGCGCTGATCGCCTGGTGCGCTGCCGTTGGGTACCTGGTCGAACCGCGCGCAGCCAAGGCTCTGGCCCGCTACGGCCGCGAAGTCGGCTTCGCGTTTCAAATCGCAGACGACATCATCGACTACAGCCTCGACGTCGATGGCTCGGGCAAGCGTCGCGGACAAGACCTTCGCGAGGGCAAGGCCACGCTCCCGCTGATCCTCGCGTGCGAGCGAGACCCCACGCTCGCCTCTCGCCTGCAGCGCTTCGTCCGCGAGGACCGGATCCTCGACGACGCCCAGGTCGACGAACTCGTGACGCGTGTCCTCGAAGCACAGGGCCTCAGCGCTGCTCGCGTTGCCGCCTGCGACCACGTCGATGCTGCGCTGGCGGCCCTCACCGTGCTACCCCGCTCGCCAGCTCGCGCGGCGCTCGAAGAGCTCGCCCGCTACATCGTGGAGCGAACGGCATGAGCCTGCGTTTCGAAGCTCTCGCTCGACCGCCCCGCGTGCGCCGATGGTGCCCCTCAGTAGTGCCAGGGGAACTTGTCGAACTTTCGGGGACGCTTCTCGAGGAACGAATCGCGCCCTTCCTGGGCTTCCTCGGTACCGTACGCCAGTCGCGTGGCCTCGCCTGCGAACAGCTGCTGGCCGACGATTCCGTCGTCGACGAGATTGAAGGCGAACTTGAGCATCCGCTGCGCCGTGGGGCTCTTGTCGTTGATGCGAGCGGCCCAATCGAGCGCCACGTTTTCGAGCTCCGCGTGGGGCACGGCGCGGTTGACCATGCCCATGGCCTCCGCCTCTTCGGCGGAGTAGTCCAGCCCCAAGAAGAAGATCTCGCGCGCCCGCTTCTGCCCCACCATCCGAGCGAGGTAGGCCGAGCCGAAGCCACCATCGAAGCTGGCGACATCGGCGTCCGTCTGCTTGAAAACGGCGTGCTCTTTGGAGGCCAGCGTCATGTCGCAGACGACGTGCAGGCTATGGCCGCCCCCGACCGCCCATCCGGGAACGACGGCAATGACGACCTTGGGCATGAAGCGAATGAGGCGCTGCACCTCGAGGATGTGAAGCCGGCCCAGGCGCGCCGGGTCGATGCCCTGCGCGTCGTCTCCCGACGAGTACTGGTACCCGTCCTTGCCGCGGATGCGCTGGTCGCCCCCCGAGCTGAATGCCCATCCGCTGTCCTTGGGCGACGGCCCGTTCCCGGTCAGCAACACGCAGCCAACCGTCGAGGTCTGGCGCGCATGGTCGAGGGTCCGAAACAGCTCGTCCACGGTCCGAGGACGGAACGCGTTGCGAACCTCCGGGCGGTTGAACGCGATGCGGACCGTTCGTGCCTCGGGCGTGCGGTGGTAGGTGACGTCCGTGAGGTTGTCGAAGCCGGGTACGGCTTCCCAGCGGCTGGGGTCGAAGATCTCGGAGACCACGGGAGGTGCCTATCACATGCCACCGCCGGTGGCCGGGCCCAGGCCCGTCGGCTGCGCGAGGATGGTGCAGAGCACCTCGGCCAGCGCAGCCGGAGCCTCCAGCAGCGGGTTGTGCCCCGCCCCGGGGACCGACCGAAACGTCATGTGCTCGGCAAGCGCCGCCGTGGCTCGACCGAGGTCGCAGTACTTCGCGTCCCCGTCGCCGGCGAGCAAGATCACGGGCTTGCGCAACGCCGCGAGCGCGGGTCGAAAGTCCGGCATGCCGGAAAGCGCAAACGTCTCGAAGGCACGCGCCAACGAGCGACGGTCATGGCCGAGCCGCCAGCGCGTTTGCTGCTCCCGCAGGCGTTCGTCCACAGCGCGCTGGCTGGCGAACAACGGCATCGCGGACCACTGAGCGAAGAACTCCGACAGCGATCCGTCGCGGAGGCGATCGGCCCACGTTCGCTCCCACGCTCGCCGAGCCTCTCGCTCCGCGTCCGAGCGCAGCCCGGGATTGCCGCCGATGAGCACCAGCCCGCGCACCGCGTCGGGGCAGGACGCAGCGACGGCCATGGCCATCCGCGCCCCCATCGAGTAGCCAACCCACCACGCGCCACGCGTTCGCACCGGAGCCGCCAGCACGCGCGCGGCATCCTCCCAGTCCACCGCCTCGACCGGGTTCGACCCGTGCAGGGGCAGCCACGGTGCGTACGGATGGGCTTGAATCGTCAGCGCCGCAAGCACGCGATCCCAAGCCTGCGGGGCGCCAGCGAATCCATGCAAGAGCGCGAGTTCGATGGGTTCCGCCATCCTCTTCACCGATATCGAGAATCGAGCGGGCTGTGAAGGCCATCAAGACCCATACCGATACCGACTCCAACGAGCTGGCGGCCGTGCGTCTCGCGTGCTCGCTCGGTCGGCAGGTCGTGCTGCGGAGCGTGGTCGAGCGACGGCGTCCTTCCACGTCGTCGCACGCCGCGCCAGCGCTGCCTTCGGCCCCGGACTTCTCCTCGGAGCGATGCCTCGAGTGGGAGGACGCGGGGGTCGAGCTGCGCGCGTGGGGGCACATCGATGGATTCGTGGCCCAGCGCTCGGAGCAGCTCGCCGAGCTCGAGCAGCGGGTCCTCGGGGACACGGCCGTCGGTCTTCCAACGTGGGTCGGCTTCCGCTCGTTCTC